>NZ_BKCL01000002.1:0-360515 GCF_008579125.1 Iodidimonas gelatinilytica
CGTAGCCGCCGGCGGCGCGCCCCCCGTAAAAGACGGGCCGGACGCGGCTGGCAACACAGCTTGCCTTTCAAAATGCGCTTCCGCAAATCGCGGCTTTATATTTCGATTCTTCTGCCTTTGGGCATCGGGGCCATGGTGGGGGTGCTGGCGGCCATTTTGGGTGTGGGCGGCGGCTTCATCATGGTTCCGGCCATGATCTATATTTTGGGGATGCCCACCAATGTGGTGGTGGGAACGTCTTTGCTACAGATTATCTTTGTAACGGCTATCATCACCTTATTGCACTCGGTGCAAACCCAGACCGTGGATATCATTCTGACTTTGTTGTTGCTGGTGGGGGCGGTTGGTGGCGCGCAACTGGGTGCGACATTGGGAATGAAGCTGAAAGGAGAGCAATTGCGGGCCCTTTTGGCCTTGATCGTTCTGGGTGTGTGCCTGCGCATGGGCTGGGATCTGGTGAGCGTGCCAGATGATCTTTATTCGATCATGCCGGGGGCATTATGAGCGCGCGGGGCTTCATGATCGTGTTGGCGGTGTTTTTTTGGGCATATGATGCGGCCAAGGCCGCGCCGCATGGCCTTGTCACGGATATCAGCCGCGATATTGTTAATCTGCGCTATGATTTTTCCGGCACGGACCTGTTATTGTTCGGGGCCATTTCAGGGGCCGTGGACAGGGATGAACCGCTTGATCTGGTGATTAGCGTGCTTGGCCCCGCAAAAAGTATGGTGGTGCGCCGCAAAGCGCAGGTGGCGGGGGTTTGGGTCAATAAACAGGCGGCTTCTATTCCAGAGGCTCCGGGATATTATGCCCTGACAAGCACGCGCCCCCTTGCCAGCATTACCGATGAGAAAACCCTGTCGGATCTTGGACTGGGATTGGCGAATTTACCGCTTCCCATTGTTTCGTCCGATGCCATTGATCCTCGGGAATTTCGCGCCGGCTTTGTCCGGGCTATGGAAAAGCGCGGCCTTTATCGCCTTGATACGGATGCTGTGATGGTTCTGGAAGAGGCGTTGTTTCGTACCAATATTCGCCTGCCAGCCAATGTACCCGAAGGACCGTTCGAGGCCCGTGTGGTGCTGTTTTCCAACGGCGTACCGGTTGTGGATCGCGCCTTGCATATCGAGGTGGGGAAAATCGGATTCGAGCGTGCGGTGTTCCAGTTGGCAAAGCAAAAGCCTTTGCTTTACGGCATTGCCGCTGTGCTTCTGGCCTTGTTATCGGGGTGGGGCGCGAGCTTGTTATCACGTCGCTAAGGACGGACCATCAAAAGGTCCACGGCTTGTAACTTATTGGCGGGGAGGTCTGTCACCCGGGGTCAACATTTGAATCCCCCCTTCCGAGCGCGGAGCCACGGCATTCGGTCTGGCCCCTTGCACCGGAGTCCACAGGATCTTCTTCCAGTTTTCCGCCCGTTGTTCGCCAGCGCGGCGGGCATCACTGGTAAGAGCCTGATTGATCCGGGCAAGCTGTGTGGAGGAAATGGGGGAAGAAAAACCGGGCTTTTTGCGAGCCGGGTTTTTTTCAAACAAGGTCACCCACATGGCGGCCTCGGTCAAATCGCGGATGCCATCTGGTCCCGTTGCATAAATCAGCGCGAGCGTGCCTTGCGCTTCAGGGGCGCCGGCTTCGGCAGCACGGCGCATCCAAACCAGTCCATCAAGCCATTCGGTAGAGGTGGCGCTTTGGGATGTGGCTTTGAAGATACAATCCGCCAGATGATATTGCGCCAATTCAAAGCCATCGCCGCGCATGGAGAGCTGATAAAAGAGCGGTGTGGCCTCTTGGCATTTATTCTGCGCTTTCAGATCAAGGGCTTGGCTGTAAAGCCGCGAAGAAATATCCACGGTGGGGATTTGTGACAGCCGCTCGGTCATTTCCGCACGCTTTTTCTGTCGTTCACGCGGGCCATCCGCTGTGCATCCGGCAAGAAAAACCACAAAAGAAAGGGCGAGAAGGGCAAAGCGGAAGGCAGATCCATGCGGGGGCAAGGTAGAAAACATCACAGACGCATCCTTGAACATGATAGCGCGCGCAGTATGGACCATCTTGGTAAAGCGGACAACGCCGATGAAACAGGCGCTTGTCACCTTTGAGCGATTTCAAAGAAAAATAAAGGATCAGCTTGCTTCTTGCAGAGCTTCGGTCACGTTCAGGTCCGCTTGTCGTGCGCCGCGTTCCAGTTCGAAAATTAACTGGCTGCCTTGTTGATGGGCCATAATAAGCCGGTGCCCCGCCTGCTGGCAAAAGGCGGGAAGGTCGGCGATCAGCGCAGGGTCGTCTGCAATGGCCTTGATTTTTATCCCCGGCTCCATGGCTGCAAGAGCACGGCGGATTTTTAGAATCGGAAACGGGGCTTGCAATCCCCTGACATCTATTTCGTGCATAAATGCGCACCCTCTCGGCATTTGTGTTTTCAAGCGAACGGGTATCTTGCCGTCCGGCGGTTTGCCTGAGCATTCTTGTTGATTGGCACTAACTTAGCATCCAAATCTCAACGTCCCCTTAACCGGAGAAAAAAGATCTGAAACGGTAAGAAGAATGGGCCTAGTCGGGTAAGGGGCCGTTTTTGGCCAGCACATCCCCCGCCAGATACAAGGACCCGGCGATCAAAACAAAAGGTGCGGGGCACAAAGCATGAGGGGATTTGGCGGAAGGAGCGGTTTGCGCAATGGTTTTTAACGCACCGTCCACGGAAGATGCGACCATAGCCTGCATGCCAATGGAACTGGCGGCAGCGGCGATATCTGCGGCAGGGCACGGGGTTTCCACATTGGGGATCGTGACCCCATAGACACTGTGAACCAGCCCTTGGAATGGCCGCAGATAGTCCAAGGGATCCCGATTGCCCATCATCCCGACAATCAGGCTGACCGGCCGGGATGTATCCACCAGCGTCAACAGGGCTTCCCGCACCGCACGGGCGGCGGCGGGGTTATGGCCACCATCCAGCCATAAATCGCTTTTTTCGGGCAAAAGTTCCCGCAAGGGGCCGTGATCCAGCTTTTGCAGGCGCGCGGGCCAGCGTACCCAGCCAAGTCCGGCGCGAATTGCCGCTTCAGAGATGGGAACGGCATTTTGATGCCGCAATAATGCAATGGCGGTGCTGGCATTCATGGCTTGATGCGCTCCGGCCAGAACGGGGGCGGGAAGATCAAGAATGCCGTGAGCGTCTTTATAGATCAAATGGGTTGCCCCGGCCTCGTCGGTCCGCAATCCGGCTTGCCATTGCTGATCAAAGCCAAAGCACGGCGCATTATTTTCATGGGCAATGCGCCGCAGAACCTTGTCCACAGGGGGGAATTGCGGCCCTAGAATCGCCGGAACGCCGGATTTCATGATCCCTGCTTTTTCTGCAGCGATATCCGCCAGATCATCGCCCAAATAAGCCTGATGATCGTAAGAAATCGGGGTGATGGCGGTGGCGGCGGGCCGGTCGATCACATTGGTGGCATCCAGCCGCCCGCCCAAGCCCACTTCCAGAATGCACAAATCGGCGGGAATGCGGGAAAAGGCGAGCAGGGCAGCGGCTGTGGTGATCTCGAAAAAAGTGATGGGATCGGTGCCATTGGCGGCTTCCACCTCGTCCAGAAGTGCGCTGAGGGCCGTATCGTCGATCAATTGGCCTTGCAGGCGGATGCGTTCGTTAAAGCGCACCAGATGCGGCGAGATATAGCTGTGCACCCGCAGCCCCGCAGCTTCGGCAATGGCGCGGCTGGTGGCCACCACCGAGCCTTTGCCGTTGGTGCCCGCCACATGCAGAACCGGGGGCAAGGAACGGTGGGGATTTCCCAGCTTTTCCAGCAATGTTTCGATCCGCCCAAGGGACAGGTCAATCACCTTGGGATGCAGGGTGGCCAAACGCCCAAGAGCATTGGCCACGGCTTGCCGTGCATCCTGTGGGGGGGGCGTATCGGACGTCGTCATGCTGATGGGTGGTTTCTATTGGGCCGCCTGATGAAAAACCGGACGGTGCTTTTCCATCAGCAAAGAGATCACTCGGCGCAAGGCACCACGCAATTCATGGCGATGCACCACCATATCCACCATGCCGTGCTCCAGCAGATATTCCGAACGCTGGAAGCCATCGGGCAGCTTTTCGCGGATGGTTTGTTCAATCACCCGTGGGCCGGCAAAGCCGATCAATGCGCCCGGTTCGGCAATATGCACATCCCCCAACATGGCATAAGAGGCGGTCACGCCGCCGGTGGTGGGATCGGTAAGAATAACGATATAGGGCAGCCCGGCTTCTTTCACCATATCCACCGCCACTGTGGTCCGCGGCATCTGCATCAAAGACAAGATGCCTTCTTGCATCCGCGCCCCGCCTGCGGCGGTGATCATGATCAGCGGTGCTTTCAAGGCGATGGCCTCTTCGGCGGCCCGGACAATGGCCTCGCCCACGGCCATGCCCATCGATCCCCCCATGAAGAAGAAATTTTGCACGGCAATCACGCTATCCACACCGCCGATTTTGCCCTTCGCTACCTGAATGGCATCGGTATCGCCCGATTTGTTGCGGGCGTCTTTTATGCGGTCGGTATAGCGCTTTGTATCGCGGAATTTTAAAGGATCGTCTTTCACCGTGGGCAGGTCGACCCGTTGGTGGATGCCTTCATCGAAGAGTGCCTCAAACCGGTCTTTGGGGCCGACTCTGTCATGATGGCCGCAATTGGCGCAGACCTTTTGTGCGGCCACGAAATCCCTATGGAAGATCATCTGTCCGCAGGCTTTGCATTTGTGCCAAAGATTATCGGGCGATTCGCGCTTCCGGATCACCTTCGACAGGCGCGGCTTCACATAATCAGTCAACCAATTCATCGACACATTCCTTGTTAAGGGCAGCGGTAGCTTATCAGAGTGGGCAAAGAGAGGGAAAAATTATCCCCGGGTTCCTTCTGCCAAAGTGTGCACGAACGCGCTTACCGCGTCCACCAGACCGGGGCGGGCTTGCCCTGTTTCATCCAGATTGGCCTTGATCTGCGCCACAATGGCCGATCCGACCACGGCTGCATCGGCCAGTTGGCCAATCCGCGCCACATCTTTCGGAGATTTGATGCCAAAGCCCACAGCCACCGGCAAATCCGATGCGGCATGAATCCGTGTGACGGCCGCTTCGATATCGCTGTCTTGGGCGCTGCTGGTGCCGGTGACGCCCGCCACCGATACATAATACAGGAAACCCGATGCGCCATCCAGAACGCGGGGAAGACGGGCATCATCTGTGGTGGGGGTGGCCAAGCGGATCATCGCGATTCCGGCTTTGGCCGCAGGCACCCGCAATTCGGCGTCTTCTTCCGGTGGAAGATCGACAACGATCAAGCCATCCACCCCGCCGCTGCTGGCTTTTTCGACGAACGCCTCCACACCAAAGGCCATGATGGGGTTGAAATACCCCATCAATATGATCGGCGTATCGGTGTCGGATTTTCGGAAATTGGCTACCATTTCAAGAACTTTGTGCATGGTCATGCCCGCATGCAGGGCGCGCAGGCTGGCTTCTTGAATGGCGGGGCCATCGGCCATGGGATCGGTGAAGGGCATCCCCAGTTCGATGATGTCGGCCCCGGCTTCGGGCAGGCGGGCCAACAGCTTCGCGCTGGTATCCGGATCGGGATCGCCTGCCGTGATGAAGGTGACAAAAGCGGCGCGCTTTTCGGCCTTCAAGGCATTGAACCGTGCGGTGATACGATCGCTCATAGGTCCACCCCTAAAATATCGGCGATGGTGAAAATATCTTTATCCCCCCGACCGCACATATTCATGATGATCAAATGATCTTTTGGCAGGTCTGGCGCCATGCGGATCACCTGTGCCAAGGCATGGCTTGGCTCCAGCGCCGGTAAAATGCCTTCAAGGCGGGCGCAAAGCTGAAAAGCCTCCAAGCTTCATGGTCGGTGGCCGAGACATAGTTCACCCGGCCCATATCCGCCAGCCACGCATGTTCGGGGCCAATGCCGGGATAATCGAGACCCGCCGAAATGGAATGGGCTTCGATGATCTGGCCGTCGTCATCTTGTAGCAAATAGGTTTTGTTGCCGTGCAGAACGCCGGGGGTTCCGCCTGCAATGGCTGCCGCATGTTCGCCGGTTTCAATGCCTTTGCCCGCCGCTTCAACGGCATAGGCGGCCACATCCGGATCATCGAGAAAGGCATGGAACAATCCCAAAGCATTGGAGCCGCCCCCGATACAGGCCACAAGGCTGTCGGGCAGGCGCCCTTCCCGTTCCATGATCTGTGCCCGTGCCTCGCGCCCGATCACCGATTGGAATGCGCGGACCATTTCCGGATAGGGATGGGGGCCTGCCACGGTGCCGATTACATAGAAGGTGTCATCCACATTGGCGACCCAATCACGCAGGGCTTCATTCATGGCGTCTTTCAAGGTGGCAGAGCCGGAATGACAGGGGCGGACATCGGCCCCCAAAAGCCGCATGCGGAATACATTGGGCTTTTGCCGTTCCATGTCCTTGGCGCCCATGAACACGGTGCAAGGCAGGCCAAAGCGTGCCGCAACGGTGGCGGTGGCCACCCCGTGCTGGCCCGCACCGGTTTCCGCGATGATGCGGGTTTTCCCCATGCGTTTGGCCAACAAAACCTGTCCGATGGCATGATTGATCTTGTGGGCGCCGGTATGGTTCAGCTCGTCGCGCTTCATATAGATTTTCGCGCCACCCAAATGTTCGGTCAGGCGTTCTGCGAAATAAAGCGGGCTGGGCCGTCCCACATAATGCTCTAAAAGATCATCCAGTTCATCGAGGAATTTTTGATCTTCGCGGGCCTCATGCCATGCTTTTTCTACCGACAGGATCAACGGCATCAGCGTTTCCGCTACATAGCGTCCGCCATATTTGCCGAAATGGCCCCGGTCGTCGGGCCCTGTGCGAAAGCTGTTGGGTTTGGTGGCCCCATTTTCGGCCCCGGCTGTGGTCACGGCGTCTGCTCCTTTGGTCCTAGCGTGCGCGCATGGTTCATGAATTGAGCGATTTTATCGAGGCTTTTGAGGCCGGGCGCATCTTCCAGCCCCGATGATACATCCACCCGTTTGGCCCCGCTTTCCAAAACGGCCTGCGCCAGATTATCCGCATCAAGGCCACCGGATAACATCCATGGCAGGGATGGGGTGCGGCCTTCCAGCAAAGTCCAGTCAAAGGCACGGCCATTGCCGCCGGGCAGGCGCGTCGTTCCGGGCTGGGCTTTGGCATCGAACAAGATCATATCCACCACCGCTTCATAGGTGCGGGCAGCCTCTACATCTGCGGCTTCGGCAATGGGAAGGGCCTTGATCAGCCGTTTTCCCGATTGAGCGCGGATGGCTTGGGCGCGTTCTGGCGTTTCCTGGCCATGCAATTGAATCCAGTCCACAGCCGGGGCGGTTTCGTCCAATAACCGGTCGGTGGGATTTACATAAACGCCGACGGTTTCCATCCCGTGGCTGCGGGCGATGGCGGCAAGATCGATGGCCAGACGCGCATCAACATAGCGCGGAGACGGCGGAAAAAAAACAAATCCCGCCCAACGGGCCCCATTCTTGCCCGCGGCATCAATAACATTCGGCGAGGCAAGCCCGCAGATTTTAACTTCAAGTGACATGTGCATCTTCTAGGGGGCTATGTGACAAGCTGCAAGCGCCTCTGTGCGGCGGAGCGCTTTTAAGGGGTAGGGGCCGTATTATTCGGGGCCGGGTCCATTTGGTCAAGTGCTGCAAGATTGGCGCGGGCAGCAAAGGCTGCGGCTGCATCGGGCCAGCGGGTGACAATGGTTTGCCAATCGGTGCGGGCCGCTTTTTCGTCGCCGGTCAGCATATGGATATTGGCGCGTTCCAGCCGCGCGGCGGGGCTTTGTTGATCCAGTTCCACCGCTCGTATTGCGGCATCAAGGGCTGGTTCCAGATCGCCAAGCGCCCGATATGCACTGGCCAGATAAAGGGCAATATCGGCACGCCATCCGCCGATCATACGGGCTTGCTCGAGATCCTTGATGGCATCTTCATATTCGCCCAACAGCCCCAAAGTGCGGGCGCGGTCCACATGAAGCTCCAAGGTCAAAGGATCGTTTTCCAAAGGCGCTTGTGCCAGACCGTTGGAAAAGGCGGTATAGGCCTGTTCGGGCTTGTCGGCCAAAAGCAGCGCATTGCCCATTTGCGCATAGATCCCCGCCAGCAGGCTATAGGGATCATCGGCATCTACAATGTCATAGGTCAGGCCGCGCCCGGTGCGCATATCATCGGCCAACCGGCCATAGCGTTCGGCAGCCGCATCGGGGCGGCCAAGCGCCACAAGGGCGGCGGCGGCACAATGTTCGGCAGGCAGGCTGGGGCCATCGGTCAGCCACGCCAAGGCGTCTTCCAGGGCGCGATCCGGTGCCGTATCCATGCGCCGCATGCAGGCACGATAACGGTTGGCTTCTTCTTGTGCCTTGGCGCTGCTAATGCCCCGCGTTGGTGGCAGCATCAAAGGGACCAGCGTGTCGCTATCGCCTGCAGGCGCGACCTCTGTATCGGGCTGAGGATCGGCAAGGCCGGCGGGATTGGCCCGCCGCTGATCGATGGGCAGTTCCGATAAGGGATCGTTTTGCTGGGCGCTGGCCCCGCTTGTCACGCCGATAAGGCCAAGGGTGCAGAGCGCGCCCATTTGTGCCATGAAAAGAATGGATTTCATCATGACGCATAAGGTGGCACCGGCCTATGGCGGAAGAAAGGCTTTTTTGTTTCGGATTGGGCTATAGCGCCCGTTTTCTGGCGCGGCATCTGCAAGCGCAAGGCTGGCAGGTGGCAGGAACCGTACGCTCAGAGCCTGATCGGAGGGCGCTTGAGGCCGCAGGGATCGCCGCCTTTCTTTTTGACGGTCAAGCGCCGATGGATGCTGCGGGGCGGGCTGTGCTGGCGGATTCGTCTTATATCCTATCCTCCGTCCCCCCTGATGATGAGGGCGATCCCGTGGAACGCTATCACCGCGCAGACCTTGCCGCTTTGGGTGATTGCCGGTGGGTGGGCTATCTGTCCACCAGCGGAGTTTATGGCGATCATGGGGGAGGCTGGGTGGATGAAACCACGCCGCCAGCCCCTATCAGCCGCCGTGCTGTGCGGCGCTTGATGGCAGAAACGGCTTGGCGCAGTTTGGGGGATCGGGCGGGGCTGCCTGTGCATATTTTTCGGCTGGCGGGAATCTATGGTCCTGGCCGAAGCCCGATTGATGCGGTGCAGGCAGGGCAGGCGCGGCGCATTGCCAAGCCCGGTCAGGTTTTTTCACGCATTCATGTAGCCGATATTGCCCGCGCCTTGATGGCGTCCATGGCTCGGCCGCGCAAGGGGGGCATCTATAATCTGTGCGATGATTGCCCCGCATCCTCTTCGGAGGTGATTGCCTATGCCGCGTCGCTTCTGGGGCAGGACCCGCCGCCGGAGGTACCCTTGGACGAGGCGGATTTGTCGCCTATGGCCCGCAGTTTTTATAGTGAAAACAAGCGGGTTCGTAATCGGTTGATGCATGTTGAACTGGGGGTTGAACTGGCCTTCCCCGATTATAAGGCGGGGCTTGCCAGCCTGCTGGACAAGCCATAGCGGCTGATTTTCAGAGCATAGGGCGGGCTATAGCCGATAGCCGGTTTCGCGCAGCACATGCCGCCAATGCCGATCAATCAAATCACGGGTGACGGGGCCGGGCGTACCATCCCCGACGGGAACGCCGTCAATTTGGGTGACCGGCGTAACAGAAGAGGTGGTGGAGGCGATGAACGCCTCTTTCGCCGATTGTGCTTCGGCAATGGTGAAGGGCTCTTCCACCGGTGCGATTTGGGCATTGGCGGCTATATCGCCCATTACATGGCGGGTGATGCCGGGAAGAATATCCTTTGCCAAACGCCGGGTGCGCAGGCGGCCTTGTTGATCGACAATCCAGGCGGTGGATGATGATCCTTCGGTAACAAAGCCCTGTGCATCCACCATCCAGCCTTCCAGCGCCCCGGCTTCACGGGCCGCTTGTTTGGCCAGAACATTGCCCAAAAGCGAGACGGTTTTGATATCGCAGCGTTTCCAGCGCAGATCGGGGGTGCTTATCACCGCAACGCCCGTTTTTTGCTTTTCGCGCAAGGCCGCCACATTGAACCGCTGGGCGGCCATCACAATGGCAGGTGCCGGGGGAAAGGCAGGGAAAGCATGGTCGCGGCGAGTAACGCCGCGGGTGATTTGCAGATAGATCGTTGCATCGCGCAGGCGATTGCGCCGCATCATCTGGTCCATCACCACTTTGAAAGCCCCGCGCCCCATGGGCGGGTTGATGGATAAAGCGGCCAAAGACCGGTCCAGCCTGTCCATATGCAGATGGAAATCCAAAGGCTTGCCGTTTAAAAACAGGCATACCTCATAAACGCCGTCGGAAAATTGATAGCCGCGATCCTCGATGGAGACGCTGGCATGGGCACGGGGCAAAAACTGGCCGTTAACATAAACAATACGGGACACGGGGGACTCACCAACAAGGGGAACAGCACACACCCGTCACTTTCAATCCACGCGGGCAGAAAGGTCAAGCCCCAGTGTGGCCACGGCATGATCGCCCAGAAGTTGACGGACTTCCTGAGGGGGTAAAATAAAATTTAACCCTAACCTGTCGTCCTTGTGCCAGCAGATTTCCGCAGGCAAATCGCCACAACGGGAAATGGTCAATGTAACAGGAGCGCCGCGTTTCAAGGGCAAAGCCAGCCGGATGCGGGCTCCCGCCAGAGAAAGATCCAACACCCGACAAGAAAAGCTGAACTCGCCAACCTTGAGCGTACCCATCCAGATCACCGAACGACGCGGATGATTGCGGCGCTCTTTTCCTGTATCCCCGTTGTTCATGGGCCGTCTGATCCTGATAATATGATCCGATAAAAAAACATGGTGGGACAAACAGGTTTGTGTTCAGTTAACATATGTACCTGCAATTGATTAAAGCTGAATATGACGCACACGCCACATATCCTGATCGTTGAAGATAGCCTGAGTCTTGCCCGTACTTATGAGGCTTATTTGCGCCGGCTGGAGGCGAAAACGCAGATTGCGGCGGATCTGGCGCAGGCAAAGGCTGCTCTGTCGCAAGGCGTGCCGGACCTGATTTTGCTGGATGTGAAATTACCCGATGGGGATGGTTTGTCGTTGTTGTCTTCTTTGCCCGAAGGGGCAACGCGCCCGCCGGTGATCGTGATGACGGCGCATGGCTCTGTTTCCAAAGCGGTGGAAGCCATGCAGGCCGGGGCGACGGATTTTCTGGTGAAGCCCTTTGATGCGGACCGGCTGGTTACCACCACCAGCAATGCGCTGGAAAATCGCCGCCTTAGCAGCCTGGTGAAGCGCTATGAAGACAGCTTTCGCGGTGAAGGTTTCGGGGAATTCATCGGGAAAAGCTTGCCCATGCAAGCGGTTTACCGGATGATTGAAAGTGCCGGGCCATCAAAGGCCAGTGTGTTCATCACCGGCGAATCGGGAACAGGCAAAGAATTATGTGCCGCAGCATTGCATACATGCTCACCGCGTACCCAAGGGGCGTTTGTTGCGCTTAATTGTGCGGCTCTTCCTAAAGATTTGATCGAAAGCGAGATTTTCGGCCACAAAAAAGGGGCGTTCACCGGTGCCACCGGCGATCGGGAGGGTGCTGCGGTGAAAGCCCATCTGGGCACGCTGTTTCTGGATGAAGTGTGCGAGATGGATCTGGCCCTGCAATCCAAATTGCTGCGTTTTTTGCAAACGGGGATGGTGCAGCCTGTAGGATCGGATGATCTGCGTAAGGTGGATGTGCGAATCGTTTGCGCTACCAACCGTGACCCCATGGCCGAAGTGCGGAGCGGACGATTCCGTGAAGATCTTTATTACCGGCTGCACGTTATTCCCATCGAATTGCCGCCCTTGCGGGATCGGGGCAATGATGCGGTTGATTTGGCGCGGGCCTTTTTGACGCAGCTTTCAAAAGAAGAAGGCAAATCTTTTGAGCGCCTGTCGGAAGACGCGGAAAATGCTGTGCGGCGCTATGGCTGGCCGGGAAATGTGCGTGAAATGCGCAATGTGATCCAGACCGCCGTGGTGCTGAATGACGGGCCGGTTCTTGAAGAGCATATGTTGTCGCGGTCGTTGCACACAAGCGATTCCGGAGACGCGGATCATAGCTCTAAAGAGACGCAAAAAGCGGCGGTTCGGGATGTTCCGGCGCGCATTGAACCGCTGGCATTGGTGGAGCGCCGGGCCATTGAACGGGCCATTGATCTATGCGGTGGCAATGTCAGCCAAGCCGCCGCCTATTTGGAAGTGGCGCCGTCAACGCTTTATAGGAAATTGCAGTCCTGGGATGATCGGGTGGTGGACGATGCCGCTGCGATGGTTTCGGAGCGTCATTCCTAAACCTCGCCGCTTTGTGCTTTGGCGCTTTACCGATCAGTCGGGCGTGCCTGTGCCGGGCGGTTGCACCGGATCGGAGCCGCGCTCGCGGGCTTGTTCCTTGCGGCGGCGCAGATTATCCCGCAGCGCTTTTGCCAGTCGTTCTTGCTTTTGTTTGGCGGGATCAGGTGTGTTTTCGGGCGTGTTTTTCATGGCTGCGTTTTTAATCCCGAAAGGAATTGTCTTCAAGTGTCAGGTTAGGCTTGCGTCCTGCGTCTGGCTGTGGCAAAAGCCGCGCTGCAAAACGAATGCACGCCCACATGGCTCAGGGGTAGAGCACTCCCTTGGTAAGGGAGAGGTCGCGAGTTCGAATCTCGCTGTGGGCACCATTTCCTTTTTTTTCCGGTCTTTTGGTGATTCGCTGACGCTCATATTTTCAATGAGCGGCTCTGTTTCTTCTTTTGGTTTGAATGGTTAAGGGAATTTCTGTCCTTTTTAGGGGTGAGAGCCTTCCATGCGTCATATTGGGACAGATAGATAGATCCGGTGAGATGATTTAAAAAGGACGAGCGCTTGAGGCGGTCTTCTACCGGGCCTTTCACCTCGCTCAGATGCAGGGTGATCGTCTGGTCTTTCAGCCGCTGATTGATGGCCTCGAGGCTTTCCACGGCAGAAAGATCAACCTCATTCACCGCAGAGCACATCAAAACCACATGCCGGATATCCAGATCGCCCGCCAGTCGGTTTAGCAGATAATCTTCAAGATAACGCGCATTGGCAAACCACAGGCTTTCGTCAATCCGCAGGGTAAGGACGCTTGGGGTCGTTTCGACCTTGTGGCGCAAGATATTACGGAAATGCTGGGTGCCGGGGACAAGGCCCACCTCGGCGATATGGGGGCGTGAACTGCGCCACAGATACAACAGGATGGACAGCATCACGCCAGCAGAAACACCGGCCTCCACACCGATCACAAGGGTCACCAAGATCGTTGCACTGACCGCAGCAAAATCAGCCCGTGAATAGGTCCATGCCGTTTGCAGGATTTTAAAATCCACAAGGCTCATGACAGCGACAATAATCGTTGCTGCCAGTGTGGCTGTCGGCAGAAAATAGATCAAAGGGGTGAGCGCAAGGGCGGCAATCGCCAAGCCAATGGCGGTAAAGGCACCGGCTGCAGGTGTTTTTGCACCGGCATCATAATTGACAACAGAGCGGGCAAAGCCCCCCGTTACCGGATAGCCGCCGGTGAAGGCGGCCCCGATATTGGCCGCGCCCAGCCCGATCAATTCCTGATCAGGATCAATGCGCTGGCGTTTTTTTGCCGCAAGGGTTTGTGCGACCGAGATGGATTCCACAAAACCGATGATTGAAATCAGCAAGGCGGGCAGGGCTAGGGTCGCAATCATGTCGGCGCCAAGATCGGGGATGGTAAAGGGCGGAAGCTTTGCGGGACAGCCCCCACAATCGCCACGCCGCGATCTGCCAGATCCAGCAATGCCACAAGGAGGGTGGTGACAATAATTGCCAGCACCGGCCCTATTCTTGACAGGGTGTCGCTTATGCCATCTGCCATGCCCATGCCCATGCGCTTCAGCAAGGGCTTCATTCCTTTGCGTACCCAGAACAGAAAGGCCGTAGATCCGGCTCCGATGAGCAGGGTCGGCAGGTTGAGGTCACCAATATGTCGCGCCAAGGACAGCAGCATTTCCGGTAATGTGTATCCAGAGGCAGGAACACCAAGGATGTGCTTCATTTGGCTGGTTGCGATCAACAGGCCGCTGGCGGTGATGAACCCGGCAATCACGGGATGGCTGAGGAAATTTGCGATGAACCCCATGCGCAACACCCCCATCACCAAAAGCATACCGCCCGACAGCAAGGCCAGCGTTAGGGCGGCTGCGGCATATCCCATGCTGCCTTCCGAGGCGACCTGACTGACGGCGACGGCTGTCATCAAAGACACCACCGCCACCGGCC
Source organism: Iodidimonas gelatinilytica (assembly GCF_008579125.1). Classification (NCBI taxonomy): domain Bacteria; kingdom Pseudomonadati; phylum Pseudomonadota; class Alphaproteobacteria; order Iodidimonadales; family Iodidimonadaceae; genus Iodidimonas; species Iodidimonas gelatinilytica. The sequence continues at coordinate 14,333 of NZ_BKCL01000002.1, forward strand.
CCACGGCCAGCACCTGGGACGTTCCAAACAGGGCATAAAGCAGGATCGGCACGATCGAGGCATAAAGCCCGGCTTCAGGCGGAAGCCCTGCCAGCATGGCATAGGCAAGAGACTGGGGAATCAGCATAATCGTCACGATTACCGCAGCCATCAGGTCGGCTGTCAGTGTCTTGCCGCCATAATTGCGACCCCAATCGAGAACAGGCAGATATCGGCGCAGAAATATTGGCATTGGCTAGCGATCCTCACAAGCTGCCCGTGGCAGCCGCCTGCCACAGGCCAGCATATCAAAGGCCTGCAGCGCGGCGGCCTGAACTATGCCGCATCTTATGGTCACGATATTATTTTGGCGTCTTTTTTATCGGTGGAGGCATGATTGGCGATCTGCCGGGCGATGCCGCTCATGTCATAGCCGGCAGCTTTTGTTGCGGCCAGAATTTCATGGAGCGGGCGGCAGCGTGCCTGGCTCAGGGACCAAAGCATGGCCGACCGTGTTCCACTGCGGCAATAGGCGAGTATGGGCCCCGGTAAATCGCGCAAGCTGTGGTCAAACAGCGCTATATCTTCATCCCGAACCTGCCCGTTGATAATGGGCACATACCGTATCTCCAGCCCTGCGGTTGTGGCGGCCGTTTCCATGGTTTTGAAGGCGGGTTGGTCGGCGCTTTCGCCATCGGGCCGATTGCAGATAATCCCGCGAAAGCCCTGATCTTTTAAAGCGGGAATATCTTCTGCGCGGATCTGGGCAGAAACGCTCAGCGTGTTGTCGATTTTTTTGATATCCATGGTGCATATCCTCTTTTCGTTGGCTCACAGCACATTGATGGGCACTTTGAGGAACCGTGTTCCGCTGTCATCCTCTGGCGGCAAATGGCCGCCGCGCATATTCACCTGCAAGGAAGGGATAATCAGCCGCGGCATGCCCAGTGTTGCATCGCGCTCGGTGCGGAACTTGATATATTGTTCTTTCGTTTTGCCGCCTCCCACATGGATATTGTAGGCTTTTTGTTCGGCCACCGTGGTTTCCCACGCAATGTCCCGGCCATCGGGGCCATAATCGTGGCACATGAACAGGCGCATATCGTCAGGCAGGCTCAGCACCTTCTGGATTGAATCATAAAGCACGCCAGCGTCCCCACCGGGAAAGTCGGCACGCGCCGATCCGCTGTCAGGCATGAACAATGTGTCACCAACAAAGGTCGCATTGCCCATGATATGGGTCATACAGGCAGGGGTATGGCCCGGTGTCAGGATGGCAAAGCAGTCCATTTCACCGATCTTGTAGGTGTCGCCATCATCAAATAGCCGGTCGAACTGGCTGCCGTCACGGCGAAATCCGGTGCCTTCACTGAACACCTGTCCGAACAGATCTTGCACAACAAGGATATTGCGCCCGATACCAAGTTTGCCGCCCACGCGTTCCTGAATATAAGGTGCGGCACTCAGATGATCGGCATGGACATGGGTTTCAATCAACCAGTCCACGGTCCAGCCCTTTTCCGTGACAAAGGCAATGATGCGGTCTGCCCCTTCATAGCTGGTGCGTCCGGCGGCATAGTCGAGATCCATAACGGAATCGATAATGGCACAATGCTCCGACTCTGGATCTTTGACGACATAGGAAATGGTGTTGGTGTCATCGTCGAAAAAGCCAAAGACGTCGGGTTTCACATCCATCTGGACGGGATAGTCGGTCATGGCAAAGTCTCTTCGGAGACGATTATCTTTTCCCGTATTTGTCGTCATGGATTATCCCCTGTTGAAGAACATCACAGGGGCATCATGCATAATGGGGCCATATATCTTGGTGACTTTGTTACATTTCCCCGGCCGAATGGACCAGCCGCTGAAGGCCTTCCCGGCCAACCAGCCGGATTTCGCCACGATGTTGTTCAATCCAGCCGCGCCGCTGGAATTCCGACAATGTGCGCGACACGACTTCACGCGCGGTTCCCAGTTCGGTCCCCAGCATCTGATGGGTGGCGTGAACCACATTGTCTGTTGCAAGGTCCAGCAAGCGCGCTGCCAAGCGCACATCCATGCGCTGGAAAACGATGTCATCAATCAAGGTGAACAGGTCTGTGATCCGCCGGGAATAGGCCTTGAAGACAAACTCGCGAAAGACGGATGATTTGGCGGCCAGAGAGTCAAAGGTTTCACGGGGAATGGTAACCGCGCGAACATCGGTTTCAGCCACGCCATCCGCGGCATAATCTTCAAAGGCCAACATGCAAGCGGTTGTAAGAACGCAGCTTTCTCCAGCCTGTACCCGATATAAAAAGACCTCGCGGCCCGTTTCGGATTTTTGCTGGACGCGCACGGTCCCATCAAGCAGCAACAAAAGATTGTCCGCCGATTGCCCCGGCGCAAAAATCTGTGTGCCTTCCTCAAGGCTGACCACCGAACTGCCCGAGACAAGGGCCGCACGCAAATCAGGCGGCAGGCTTTTCAAGCCTTCAAAACGGTCTATCCATTGCCCATCGTTTTGCATCACATCCTGCCCCTTGTTTGAAAGTGCGCGGGCGCTTTCCTCCCCCGCATAACAGGTACAATGGGTTACAACTTATGCGTTGTGAAGAGCGCCATAATCATGGAACGGGATCAGGTCGCTTTTCGGGGGAGGCCGCCATCTGGATTTAACGGACAGCGGCCTTTGATCGGATGTCGGCTATTATTCTCAGTGCGGATCGTGCCCCCCGTCCGGGTCGGCATGTCCCATATGTGCGCGGTCGCTTTCTATCTCTAGCCACATCGCATTAACGACGGCAAACAGGGCTGCAAGGGGCAGGCCAAGAAACCAGGCGAAATACCACATAACGCGTTCCTTTCCTTAATAGGCCGAATGATTGTCGGTGACATCGGCCTCGGTAACCTTGCCCCACAAAACCCGATAAACCCATGCGGTGTAGGTCAGGATGATCGGCATGAAGATCAGTGTCGCCATAAGCATGATGAACAGTGTCTGATGGGATGAAGAACTGTCCCACACCGTTAGCGAAGATCGCGGGTCCAGCGACGACGGCAAGATAAAGGGAAACATGGTAAGCCCCACCGATGAAATGGCCCCGAAAATGCCTAGCTTCGACCAAAGAAGGGTTGAACCTTCGCGCCCGGCATGTAGCCCCAGAACCACCATGACCATGCCAAGAAGGCCAAGCCCCGGTGCCAGAACAATCCATGGCCGCTCCCCATAAGCAGAAAGCCAGCTGCTTGTGCGGACAACATCGGAATAAAGCGGATTGGACGGCCCATCGGGAACAATATTTTCTGCCAGGGCATAGCCACTGATGCCATAGGCAAGCCACAGGCCCGCAAGCACATAGCCGCCGATGGTCACAAGTCCGGATATGGTGCCCATGGACCGCGCCCGTGTGGCAACAACACCTTCAGCCTTGAATGAAATCCATGCGGCCCCGTGGGTAACCAGCATCGCCAAAGACATCACACCCACCAAAAGTGCGAACGGATTTAGAAGACCTGCGAATTTGGCATAAAAGGCCCCCTCATAGCGGGCGAAAAGATCGGGGGTGAGCTCGAAAGGCACGCCTTGCAAAACATTGCCCACCGCCACGCCAAAGATAAGCGCCGGCACCGCGCCTCCTGCAAATAATGCCCAATCCCAGCTTTTTCTCCAGCGTATATTCTGGCGCTTTGAGCGGAATTTGAAGGCCACAGGCCGCACGATCAGGGCCGCAAGGATGACAAACATGGCAAGGTAAAAGCCTGAAAAGCTGACGGCGTAAAGCGGCGGCCATGCCGCAAAAATCGCGCCGCCTCCAAGAATGAACCAGACCTGGTTTCCTTCCCAGACCGGGCCAACCGTATTGATGACCACGCGGCGTTCGGCATCGGTTTTGGCGACAAAGGGCAAGAGCGCGCCCACCCCCATATCGAAACCGTCCGTAAGTGCGAAACCGATCAGCAACACGCCCAAAAGCGCCCACCAGATTATCCGCAGAAGGTCGTAATCGATCAATTCATGCAAGATCATGGCAACTGCTCCTCGGATAGTGGGGCGAAGGGCCCCTTGCCGTCATGGGTGCGCAATTGATGTTGGTGTTTCGCCATCCATTTTTCGGTTTCTTCCACATCCTCGAACGGGCCTTTGCGGATATATTTCAGCATCAGGCCCATTTCGACGATGAAAAGCACCGTATAAAAGGCAATGAAACCAACAAGTGTCAGCAACAAATCCTGTACCGAAAGATGACTGACCGACAATGCGGTTGGCAGCACGCCATCCACTGTCCATGGCTGTCGGCCATATTCGGCAACGAACCAGCCCAGTTCCGCGGCAATCCACGGCGTGGGGATAACCGCCACCGCTCCCCAAAGCGCCCAACGCGGATAAACCTGCCCGCGAAAGCTTGACCGCCAGAAAAAATACGCCATCACCGCAATGAAGCTGAACCCCAGCGCCACCATCAGGCGGAATGACCAGAAAAGCGGCCAGACTGTTGGTAATGTGTCATTGGCGGCCTGAGCGATCTGCGCTTCGCTGGCATCACGCGGGTCATCCACATAGCGTTTCAGCAAGAAGGCATAGCCCAGATCATTGCCATGGTCTTCGAATGTGGCCCGCACCTCTGCGCTTGTGTTCCCCCGGTCCTTGCGGATGGTCATCAAGGCATCATAAGCGATGATCCCCGAGCGAACGCGCTCTTGTGCCACGTCGAGCAGATCATTGATCCCCGGAATATCGGTAGTGAGAGAACGGGTGCCGATCAGCCCCATAACATAAGGGATATGGACCGCATATTTCGTCTCGCGCGCTTCTTGGTCGGGCACGCCGAATAATGTAAATGCCGCCGGTGCGGGTTCGGATTCCCACATCCCTTCGATGGCGGCCAGCTTCATTTTCTGGTTGAGGGTTGCGGAATATCCGGATTCATCGCCCAGAATCACGACCGATAGCGCCGATGCCAGGCCAAAAGAGGCGGCAACCGTAATGGACCGGCGCGCCAGTTCAACATGGCGGCCCTTAAGCAGATACCAGGCCGACACGCCAAGAACGAAAACCGCCGCCGTTACATAACCGGCAGAAACCGTATGGACGAATTTTGCCTGTGCGACGGGATTGAACATCACATCGAAGAAGCTGGTCATTTCCATCCGCATGGTATCGGGATTGAAAACGGCGCCCACCGGATTTTGCATCCAGCCATTGGCGATCAAAATCCACAATGCAGAGAAATTCGACCCGATAGCCACCAGCCATGTCACGGCCAGATGGCCAATTCTGCTCAGCTTGTCCCAGCCAAAGAAGAACAGGCCGACAAAGGTTGCTTCAAGGAAAAAGGCCATCAGCTTCAAGGGCAAGGGGGGCGCCGAAAATATCGCCGACATAATGACTGAAATAGGACCAGTTCATGCCGAACTGGAATTCCATCGTGATCCCGGTTGCCACTCCGATCGCAAAATTGATCCCGAAAAGCAGGCCCCAGAATTTTGTCATCTGACGCCAGATCGGCCGCCTTGTCATAACATAGACGGTTTCCATGATGGCGATAACGATTGAAAGACCAAGCGTTAGCGGCACGAAAAGGAAATGATACATAGCTGTCAGCGCAAATTGCAGGCGCGACAACTCGACAATATCGAGCTCCATTCCCGGCTCTCCTTGTTATCAGGACTGCCGACTGCCTTTATGCTCGCGAGAAGGGCGGGGGGCAGATGCCTGTTTGGTGCAATCCAACTCTTGTTTGCCCAATATATGGTTACAAAAGCAGCGATATTTGTCTATCAAACATCGGGTGGTTTGCATTGCGGTGTAACGTCGCAAGGATGGCGGTTTGCGGCAAAGCGCGCCTGATGCCGGACAGCACGCGATCGGCCGTTGCTTCATCCAGCCCTTCCGTGGGTTCATCCAAAAGCAAAAGCTGTGGTTGCCTTATGATGCGCGCGCCAATGCAAGGCGCTGGGCCTGTCCGCCCGACAATCCCGCACCGGCTTCCCCAAGGGGCGCATCCAGCCCGCCGCGTTCCCGGATCACTGCATCAAGGGATATGGCCGCAAGGGCCTGCCATAGTGCGCTTTCAGGCACATCGGCCGCCAGATTGAAATTTTCACGGATGGTGCCAGCCAGCAAAACACTGCGTTGCGGCACCATGGTGACGAGATCGCGCAAGGAAGAGTCTGGCCAATCGGCAGGGGCGCGGCCAAAAATGGCAATGCCTGAGCTTTCGGCAAGCCCGGCAATCTCCATCAGCAGGCTGGTCTTGCCGCTTCCGCTTGCCCCCGTAAGGGCGATCGCTTCACCCGGTTCAATCATGAAGGTGAGCGGCGCTTTCCTGATCGCAAGCACCGGCGGCGATGCCCCGGCATTTTCATGGCAAAGGGGGGGGGTCGGCTTTGGTTTTTCCGGGTCTGCCTTTTCGCCATAGCCTATCCGCTTTGCCGCGCCGGCCATCTTGCCATAATCGGCAATGCCCCGCCTTAACGGCATCAAAGTTTCCGCCAAGGCCAGCGCCACAAAAATCCCGATCACGCCCACCGCCGGCCCCATCACGCCTTGCGCCACCAGCCAGCCGCCAAGGCCAAGGGCAAAGGCCGCAACCAGCGTCACCAGCATGGTGATGGCCAGTGCCGTCCCGCGTTCGGCACGATCCAGTTGTTGTGCCGCCTTGCGGATTTTGCCATCCAGTGAAAGCAGATCCGCTTCACGGTCATCCAATCGGGCATCCAAAATCAGGGATTGGCGGTTCCGGATCATATCGATCACGCCCCGCCGAAGAGTCTGGCTTTCTTTTTCTGCCCTGTCCGAAGGTTTTATGCTGCGGCGGGCAAGCTGCCAGAAGATAAGGACCGCCAGCGGGATATATCCTGCCAGCAAGGCCCATGCGATGGTCCATCCCGCCAGCCAGCCAATGGCCAGAAAGACGATCAGGTGGGTGGCAAGGGCGGCAACGGCCGGCAAAAGCAGGCGCAAGACAACGCCATCCAAAGCATCCACATCGGCTATGATCCGGGTCAGCACCGCTTCGCTGCGCAAGCGTGAAAGCGCCCGGCTGTCCAGCCACACCTGACGGCGCAAAAGCCTTACCCGAAGAAAAGCCAGTGCGCGTAATGTGGCATCATGGGTGAAAACACGTTCGCCATAGCGCGCCGCCGTGCGCCCCAAGGCCAGAAACCGCACACCGGCAGATGGCCGGAACACATCAAAGGCAATGCCAAGCCCTGCAATGCCGGCCAGCCCTGTTGCGGTGATGAACCAGCCGGACAATCCCAGAAGGGCGGCACCCATCAGCAAAACAAGAACGCTAAGCACGGCGCCGCGCATCATGGCCTGCGGTGCTGCGGCCAGAATCATCCGGATGATGGGGAAAAGTGTTTTCATTGCCCCACCTCGACCCTGCGGTCCATAAGCGCGGCAAGATCCGGATCATGGGTGGCAACGATGACGCTGTGCCCGTTTTCCTTTAAATGCATAAGGGCGCGGATAATCATTGCCGCCGTATCAGGGTCAAGATCGGCTGTCGGTTCATCGGCCAGAATCAGTTCGCGTCCGCTCAAGATAGCGCGGGCGATCATCAAACGCCGCGCCTCGCCGCCAGATACACCGCCGCCGGTTTCTCCCAATCGGGTTCGAAGCCCATAAGGAAGGCGCAAAACCACCTGATCCACCTCGGCCCGTTTCAGTGCAGGCCAAGGGTCGGTATGGCGCTTATCGGGATCAAGCCACGCATATAAAGGCTGGTCGGGGAAATGCGGTCTTTGCGGCACAAGGGCGATGCGCGCCCGCCACGCATCGGCTGTTTCATGGTCAAGCCGATGGCCGCAAACCGTGATCTGCCCATCCGCCAAAGGCACCAGCCCCGCAAGTGCTGCAAGCCCCGTGCTTTTGCCTGCGCCGCTTTCACCGATCAGGGCCAGGGATTGCCCCCTTTTCAGGGAAAAATCCGGCAAGGTTACCCTGCGGCCCGGCAAGGCCGCCACCACACCGGCCAGAGACAGCGTCAAAGGCCCGTCCAAGGGGCGCGCGGCCCGCGCCTCCCCCAGAAAGGGCGCACGTTCCGCCCCGTCCAAAGCATCAAGCTCGGCCAGAACAGACAAACCGGCGGCGCGGTCATGCCACGCGGCGGCAAGCTCGCGAAAGGGTTGAAAAAAGTCGGGGGCGATCAAAAGCAGGAACAGCCCTTCGCCAAGGGAAAGCGGCGCGCTCCAGCTTCCGAAGGTGATTTCCCCCAAAAGGGTAAAGCCAACGAACACCGCGACCATGGCAACACCGATGGCGCTGAAAAGCTCCAGAACCGTTGATGATAAAAAGGCGATGCGCAAAACCGCCATCGTTTTGATGCGCAAGGCTTCGGCCCTGTCTGAAAAATCCGCAAGGGCTTTGTCTGCGGCCCCTAAAAGCCGGATATCAAGCATGGCGGACAAGCGGTCCATCACCATGGCGTTCATCGAGCCGATTTCATCCATCTGGCGACGGGATGCCTGTTCCGCTGCCATTCCGATAAGGATCATGAAAACCGGGATAAGCGGCCCTGCAACCAGCAGCACCAGCCCCACGATCCATGAAAACCAGAAGGAAATGAGAAGCAGAACAAGGGGAAGAACGGCCACCTTGATCATGGCGATGCTGTATCGGGTGATCCAAGGCTGAAGCAGCGGAAGTTTCTGGACGATAAGGGCGGCGATTTCTGCCGAACCAAGGGGTGCGCGGGCGCGGGCTTCACGGGTGATAAGGGCTGCCCGCTGGTGCGAGATTGTTTGGTCCGCGGCATCAAACAGGATCTGTCCGGCGCGGTGGTCGCAAAAAGCCCGAAGAAACCCGCCGGCCACAAAAATAGCGGCAGCCCATGGGGTGCGGCCCATATCTCCGGCAATCCAGCCCGCGATCGCCCAAGCCAAAGCGGCGGCCTGTATGGGCCAGATCAGCCCGGCCAAAACCGATAAGAGCCCGGCAAACCGCAAAGCATGTGCGATCGGTGCCGTGATCCCTGTGCCACGGGCCGGACGGACAGATGATGTGTCTTGCCGCCTTTGCCTCGCCACCAATGATCCTCTCTGCTCGAACGGTTCTTATCTGCGCACAAGAGCGCCCATATGTACAAATATCCTGATCACAAAACCACCGTCATCCCCGGACTTGATCCGGGGGTCCAGACCGGCGGGGCCGGAGCGCTCCACCAACAAAGAACTGGATTCCCGGGTCAAGCCCGGGAATGACGCAAGGGAGAGGAAGCCCGGGAATGACGAAAAATGTTGAGTATCTATTCGTCACCCGCCGGACATCCCCACCATCGTCACCCCCGGACTTGATCCGGGGGTCCAGACCGGCAGGGCCGGAGCGCTCCACCAACAAAGAACTGGATTCCCGGGTCAAGCCCGGGAATGACGCAAGGGAGAGGAAGCCCGGGAATGACATAAGGGACACAACCCGTAGCCCCACCCAACACCCATTCCCCCTAGCCCGCGAAATCCTCAACGGCCTTGAAAAACCCGTCCCGGATCGCATCCACCTCGCGCATGGTTCATGGCGGCTGTTTGGCAGTTCAACCACATCCGCATGGGGCATGCGGGCGGCAAAGGCGCGGCTGGCGTGGTTATCCACCACCCGATCGCTTCCGGCGAGGATAAAGCGCGTCGGCACCGTGATCGCTTCGGCATAGCTTTTTGCGCCAGCAGATCGCATGAGTTAAGGGCGGCGCGCAGCCAGCCCCATGTAACTCCGCCCAGTTTCAAATCGGGATTTTGCGCCACTTGCCAATCTTCCACGGCGAACCGCTGTGCATCTGATGTCAAAAGCCGCATCAGCCGCGCCCGTGCCTTGCCGCCCGCCCAATCTCCCTGGCCAAGGGCATAGCGTTCCCAAAAGCCCAAAGCCCCGGCCAGCGCCACCAGCCCGCGCACCAGCCATAAAGGCAAAGGCGAAAAGCGAATCCGCAGCATGGGGGCGCATAGCACCAGCTTATCCACCGATCGGGCCAATTGGGGATGATCGTGCACCGCCCGCAGCGCCACATGGCCGCCCATGCTGTGGCCCAGCAAGGTGAAAGGGCGCGGCAGATCAAGCGCCGCCCCTTGGGCAACGAATCGGGCCACATCGTCTGCCATGGGGGCGAAATCTGCCACGAAATGGGCCTGACGATTCGCCAATGGGCGGTCGGAAAGCCCATGATTGCGCATATCAAGGATGGCCACCGCAAAGCCTTTTTCAAGAAAATCGGCGATCACTTCCGCATAGCGTTCCATATATTCGGTGCGGCCCGGCACCAAAAAAGGGTGCCGCGTGCTTTATGGCCCTGTGTTGGTGCCGGCCATGCCCGCATCCGCAGCCGCACCCCGTCGGCCCCTTGAAAATCGCCGTTTTGTGCGCCTTTTGGCAAGAAATAGCGGCGGCTTTCATGCATTTCATGGGGATGATTTGGGCTTGGGTTTCGGCTTTGTTTGGCCATGCGCGCATCTTTCTTCAATAATTGTCAAAATATGTCTGATTTTTACTTAAAATTCTATCTACCGTCTTTAAGAAAAGGCCATCTATCTGTTAACGCAATTTCAATTTCTTACCGCCAGTCTTTGCTCATCGGACCTTGGACACACGGGAGAAACATGATGTTCAAATTTCTTCGTAATCTGAATAAAGACAAAAAGGGCGCCACCGCCATTGAATATGGCCTGATTGCCGCCCTTGTGGCCGTTGCCGCCATTGGTGCCATGACCGCCCTTGGGGGCAGCTTGCAGGGCATCTTTAATGAAGCCAGCACGCAGCTTGATGGTGCAGTATCCACGGCCCAGACTGGTGCGGACGCTACTGGCGGTTGATACTCTATCTTGATAGTCCTTGGGGTCAGCCGGGATTTTTCAAAGCCCTCGCCATTCGGCGAGGGTTTTTCTTTGCTTGCCCACTTTCCCCATACGCGCCCCAACACCGTCACCCCCGGGCTTGATCCGGGGGGGCAGTCCGGCGGGGCGAGGGAAGCCGGGCTGTTTCCGCCCAATGGATGATGCGATCGGCCAGCTTCCATAAAAATATGGTCAAGAAAAGTGCCAGATACCCATCCAAGGCATAATGCCATCCCAAATGCACCGAACCGATCATGATGAGAAAAGCATAGCCTGTCATAAGCCGCCCAAACCAGAGACCGATCCGGCGTGCGCTTAGCGCCATTAATGTTGCGATAGAGACATGCATGCTGGGCATGGCAGAAATCCCGCTGCCCACAGTTGTGGCCGCATTCTGATAGTTCAGCCATAGCCGGTCTTGCACATCCAGTGCCCAGATTTCCCAGAACCCGCCATCGGTTCTGATCTGCGCATCCATCGCCTGCAACCGTTCCATCAAGGGGGCATAGACATCTTCCAGCCCGGTGATGTGGCCATAATAGACAGGCCCTGCAGAAGACAATATCAAAGCAAAGAAAGATCCGATCACTATCCAGCACAGAGAAAAGCTCAAGATATAGTGGGACCGATGGTGCTTTCCAAAAAGGCCGTAGATTTGAAAAAGAAGAAACCCCCAGATCAGAAATATCCATATATTGTATAAGAAATTGATTGTTAGCGTTGAATAAACATTTCCAAAAATGAAATGCGTAATTTTCCATGGCGCAGTGCAAGATGCAAAAAGGCATCCAGTTTTTCCAATGGTGCGTCCCAATGAAAGGGACGGATCAAAGGGATCATGCTTTTAAAGGAGGTGAAGGCAGAAATCATATATGGGATCACCAGCAATGGTGTGGCAATCCCCACGATCCCGCCGATGGTCAAAATATTTTGCGTCAGATCGCGCTTCAATCGCCGCAGCGGATAAGGCTCTTTTTCAACAAGGCCCAAGTATAATGCATAGGTCAAAAGCACCATAGGAACGGTCAAAATAGCGGGTGTTCGCATCATGGTGCTGTAAAGGGCAATGCGAAATAACTCTTCCAGCCCGTAAATTTGCGCGATGATGGCAACGCCGGCCACATAAAGCGCCACTACAATAAGGAAGGGGAATTGCAGCCTCAGCTCTTGCCCAAGGCCGGCGTACCTCCAGCGCTTTTGTTGATGATAAGAAATGTGGCGTTCCACGAGCTAGCCCCTTTTGTTGATAAGCAAGAGCCTCGCAGGGAAAAGTTAAAAGAGCCTTGGCCCTGTTGGATGATCTGGGCGCATCATTCACAAAAAAACCAGCCTCCAAAGGGAGGCTGGCTGTTGGTGTGACCCAAAGAAGAACGCGGTTTATCAATATTTCTTTTTATATGTGTCTTTGGCATCTTTCATATGCCGTTCTTTGGGATCGTATTTTTCAAACTTTTCTTCATCATATTCGGGCATATTGCGCAGATCGGTTTTTGCCTGTTGCGACATGATGGTGACGTTCTCGCTGCCGATGCTCAGCTTTTCATAGGGTACGGCAACATCGCGGTCGCCAATCCCCAGAAAGCCGCCAACGGATATAACGGCGTAAAGCTTGTTGTCGGTTTTCGAAACCACAAGCTCTTCAACGGAGCCGACGGTATCCCCATCGGTGCTGAGAACGTTTTTGCCCTCAATATTGGTTCTTGCCGTGATCCGTTCTTCGCGGTCCAGTTTATCTTTGGCTTGATCCATCTGCTTGGTGGCATCGTGATCCATTTGATCTTCGGCTTGATCCAGATGCTTTTGCGCTTTGTCTATATGCTGGGCTGGCTTGGTCTGATCATCATATTGACCAGCAAATGCCGGAAGGGTGGCTACGGGGAAAGCCATGGCAGCAGCAAGCGCGCCAATGGTAATCTGTTTGAACTTAGGCATAGATCGTCTCCCTTTCAGTGGTGCACGAAATCCGTTCGAGGCGTTGGCGGAGGAGATCGCGGCGGCATCCTCCGTTCGCGCCATAAACGGATTCTTAACCATCAATTTCGACAGAACTATGTTGTAAAATAGAGAAACTAAGACGAACTATGTGGAATAAGGCATTCAAGCTTGAGGCTGGCCACCTGATCGAAAGGCTTTTTGGTCAGCTTCGGGACGGTGGCATCATCGGCCGGGCGGCCGGTAACCACCAGCATAACGGCCCGCTCATTTTTTGGGCGCCCTAAAATATCGCGCAAAAATCCCATGGGCGAGGGGGTGTGGGTCAGGGTGGCAAGCCCGGCATTGTGCAGGGCGGCCAGCAAAAATCCGCAGGCAATGCCCATGGATTCCTGAACATAATAGCTTTTGGATCGCTTGCCGCTTTCTTCATCGATTTGGTAATTTTGCTGGAAACACACAATCAGGCAGGGCGCAATTTCCAAAAACGGCTTATGGGCATCGGTGCAAGATGGGCCAGATCGTCCAGCCATTCCTGTCCGGCCTTGCCGCCATAAAAAGCGCGTTCTTCTTCTTCGGCGGCGGCCCGGATTTTGGTTTTTAAATCCGGATCGGTGACAATGACAAAATGCCAAGGCTGCTTATTGGCCCCCGATGGGGCCGTGGCGGCGGTTTTGACCGCATCCTCGATCACGCTTTGGGGGATGGGATCGGGTTTGAAAAAGCGAATGGTGCGGCGTTTTTCCATCAAGATGCGAAAGGCGCGGGCGCTGTCGATCATCTGGGCGTCAGACCGATGGGGATAACCGGTCAGCGGATATTCGATATAGGGCGCTTTCATAGTGAGGCTTTCTTTTATAAGGCGGGGAAAAGAGTATCAACTGCCGCAAAGCTGTAAAGAGTGCCGATGGTGGCTTGGCAGAAAAAGGCGGCGGCGATATGGTCCGGCTTGCAATAAAATGGAGCCTGACATGACCCTGCCCAAGACAGCCGAATTTCACTTGAGTGGCGATCATGTGCGCCGGGCGCTTGACCATTTGGCAAGTAATGATACGCAACTGGCCGAGGCGTTGAGCCTGTGGGGCTATCCGCAAGAACGCCGCACCGATGGAGCTTTCCCGCATTGCTGCGCATTATCATTGGCCAGCAGCTTTCGGTGAAGGCCGCCGCTACCATTGCGGCGCGGGTGGATGCCGCCATGGATGGAGAGGCAACGCCGGAGCGGTTTCTTGGCCTTGAAGACGATATTTTGCGCGGGGCGGGCCTATCGGCAGCCAAGGTGCGCTATGGGCGCGGACTGGCTGAAGCCATCGCCGGAGGGCAGTTTGATCCCGATGGGCTGCATCTTCTGGACGATGCAGAGGCCTTGGAAAAGGTGACGGCCTTGAAGGGTTTCGGGATCTGGTCGGGGCGCATGTATCTGATGTTTTCCCTTGGCCGCCCCGATATCTGGCCCGCCGATGATCTGGGGGTGCGCGAAGGGGTGCGCCGTATTCGGGGGCTGGAGGATCGCCCCAGCATCAAAGAAGCGGACGCGCTGGGGGAAGGATGGGCCCCTTACCGGTCGTCCGCCGCTTTGATGTGCTGGCACATCCTGAACAATGCGCCAGCCTGAAAATTGTCTCGGGTCCGCTATTTCACCATGCCGAAGGCCATCAGAATGAAGCTGTATTCTTCCGCCACTTCATAAAGCGCATCAAAGCGCCCCGATTTGCCGCCATGGCCCGCGCCCATATTGGTTTTGAACAGGATCAGATTATGATCGGTCTTGCGGGCGCGTAGCCGGGCGACCCATTTTGCCGGCTCCCAATAGGTGACGCGGGGATCGTTCAGCCCGCATGTAACCATCATCGGCGGATAATCTTGCGCCCGTACATTTTCATAGGGGCTGTAACTGGCAATATAGCGAAAGACCTCTGCATCGGCTTTGGGATTGCCCCATTCCGGCCATTCAATAGGGGTGAGCGGCAGGCTGTCGTCCAGCATGGTGTGCAACACATCCACAAAAGGCACATGGGCGATGATGGCCCGCCATAAATCGGGCCGCTGATTGGCAATGGCCCCCATCAGCTTGCCGCCTGCCGATCCGCCCGAAGCGGATATCCCGCCCGGCTTGGCATAGCCTTTTTCCACCAGATAATCGGCGGCATCGATGAAATCATTGAAGGTATTGTGGCGGGCGAATTTCTTGCCGCCTTCATACCATGGACGGCCCAGTTCATCACCGCCGCGAATATGGGCGATGGCAAAGGCAAAACCCCGATCCAGCAAAGACAGGCGTGTGGTGGAAAAAGATGGCGGCATCCCCATGCCATAAGCCCCATAGCCATAAAGATGCACCGGACCGGGGGCGGTGTCTTTGAAGCCTTTTTTATAAACAATGGACAAGGGGATGTGCTGGCCATCGCGGCTGGGAGCCATGAGCCGTTCGGTGGCATAATCTGCCTTGTCATAGCCTGCGGGGATCTCCTGCACCTTGCGGGTGATCAACGCGTCTGATGCCAGATCATAATCGAACACCGTGGCCGGGGTGATCATTGAGTCGTAGCTGATGCGAAGCTGTGTCGGGTTCGGCTCGGCATTGCCGCCCAATTCGGCGCGATAGGTGCTTTCGGGGAAGGTGATAAAATGATCGCGGGTTCCGTCATGGGACAGGATGCGGATTTGGTCCAGGCCGTCGCGCCGTTGCTCTACAACCAGAAAAGACGTGAATGCGGTGACCGCCCGGTAATAATCGCGATCGCTTTTGGGGAGAATCTCGCGCCAGTTTTCAGGGGACGGATCATTTTCAGGAGCAGAGAGAATACGGAAATTGGGGGCGTTTTTGTTGGAACGAATGAAAAAACGGTCGCCCGCATGATCCACATCATATTCGTGTCCGGCCTCGCGCCTGGCGATCAGGCGCAGCGGCGTTTCTATCGCATCGGCGGGAAGAATATGCACTTCACCGGTTTCATGGCTGCCGGAAGAGATGACAATCCATTTCCGTGATTGGGTTTTATCCAGATGCACAAAGAAGCCGCCGTCTTTTTCCTCATAGATCAAAAGGTCTTGCGCGGGATCGTCACCCAAATGATGCGCCATCACCCGATAAGGCCGCCAATTGTCATTGACGATGCGGTATAAAAGCCGTGCATTGTCCGCCGACCAGACCGGAGAACCGATGGTCTGCTCGATATGATCGGGCAGGACATTCCCTGTTTCGAGATCGCGGATCTTGAGGGTAAAGCGCTCCGACCCATCCGTATCCGTGGAATACGCCAATAAGCGCCCGTCGGGGCTGATGCTCAGGCCGCCGAGGCGGAAATACTCATGCCCTTCGGCCAAGGCCGGTTCATCCAGAATCAGATGCCAGTCCGCAGCATCATCCTTTGCCGATTTGCGGTACCAGCGGCGATATTGCGTTCCTGCCGCATAGCGCCATTGATACAGCCAATCGCCATCGCGGGATGCACGCTTTCATCCTCTTCAGCAACGCGGCCTTTCAGTTCCTTGAAAATGGTGTCTGTCAGATCCGCGACCGGGGCCATGGCGGCTTCATAATAGGTATTTTCCGCCTTCAGATAATCGAGGATTTCCGGTGTTTCCACCTTGGGATAGCCGGAATCGCGCAGCCACGCATATTCATCTGTCACCGCAATATCATGATGGGTGACAAGGGTGGGATGCTGGGGGGCATGCGGCGGCGTTGGCAGATGGTCGGCCTTTTGGCTGAGGATGGTTTTTGTCATTGAAGAAATCTCTTGAAGCTGTCGGGAGGCATAGGGAAGCACGTTCAGACGCCTATGAAAAGACGCCCGCCTTGCGAAGTGACGCGCAGGGTGCCATCAATGGGCAAATTCACCTGTTTTTGATGAAGGAGCCCCCTCGTGTCCAAGCCCCATGCCGAGAGATTGTCCGCTTTGCGTGCCGAATTGTCCCGTCAGGCACTGGATGGTTTCGTGGTGCCCCTAACCGATGAGCATAATAGCGAATATGTGGCGGATTACGCCCAGCGCCTTGCATGGCTGACGGGCTTTGAGGGGTCTGCCGGTTCGGCCATCGTTCTGGCTGAAAAAGCCGCCATGTTTGTGGATGGCCGTTATGTGATTCAGGTCCGCGATCAGGTGGATAGCGCCTTGTTTGCGCATGTGCATCTGACCGAGACGGACCCTTTGGACTGGCTTTGGGGAGAGGTGAAAAAAGGCGACAGGATCGGCTATGATCCGCGTTTGCACACGCCGGGCTGGGTTGCGCAGGCACAAAGCCGTTTGCAACGCAAAGGGGCCGAATTGGTGGCGGTGGATCAAAACCCCATTGATGCGGTGTGGCCCGATCAGCCCGCGCCCCCGCCTTTTCCTTTGAAACCCCATGATGCCGCCCTTGCCGGAGCCACTTCGGCGGATAAACGCGCCCGTATCGGCGGGGATATTGCCGAAAACGGGGCCGAGGCGGCGGTGCTTACGGCGCTTGATTCCATTGCATGGCTGTTCAACATCCGCGGCAATGATGTGGCCCATACGCCGGTGGCTTTGGCTTATGCGGTGCTGCATAAAGATGGCCGCGCCGATTTGTTCGTCGCACCTGAGAAAATGACCGATGCAGTGCGAGAGCATCTGGGCAATGAGGTGTCGATCGCGCCCTATGATGGCTTTTATGATGCGCTGTCCGATCTGGGCGCAGGCGGCAAGGCGGTGTTGGCCGATCCGGCCACGGCCAATGCGGCGGTGTTCGAGACCCTGAAAAAAGGCGGGGCCGATATTGTTCGTGCCGCCGATCCTTGCGCCTTGCCCAAAGCTTGCAAAACAGAGGCAGAAATCAAGGGCAGCATTGCCGCCCATGAACGCGACGGGGCCGCGGTAACCGAATTCCTGCATTGGCTTGATCAAGAGGCCCATAAGGGCGGTTTGACGGAAATCGGCTGTGTGGCCAAATTGGAAAGCTTCCGCAAAAAACGTGACGGCTTTTGCGATACCAGCTTCGATACCATTTCAGGCGCCGGGTCCAATGGGGCCATTTGCCATTATCGGGTGTCTGAGGAAAGCAGCCGTCCCCTGACGCCGGGTGAGCTGTATCTGGTGGATTCGGGCGGGCAGTATCCCGATGGCACCACCGACATCACCCGCACCGTGCCGGTCGGGACGGTGGGAGACGAGGAAAAAGACCGCTTCACGCGCGTCTTGAAAGGCCATATCGCACTGGCGCGGGCGCGGTTTCCCAAAGGCACCACCGGGGCGCAGCTTGATGCCATTGCGCGTAAGCCTTTATGGGATGTGGGGCTGGATTATGATCATGCACCGGCCATGGGGTGGGCAGCTATCTGGCGGTCCATGAAGGACCGCAACGCATCTCCAAGGCCCCCAATGCCATCGCTTTGCAGCCCGGCATGATCCTGTCCAATGAACCGGGCTATTATAAGGATGGGGGCTTTGGGATCCGCATTGAAAATCTGGTCACCGTGGTGGCGGACGAAGACTCCCACGAGCGGCCCTTCTTGCGCTTTGAAACCCTGACCCTTGCGCCCATCGACCGGCGTTTGGTGAAAACAGAGCTGCTGAGCGAAGACGAGATTGGCTGGCTCGACCGGTATCATGCACGGGTTTATGACACGCTGGATTCGCTGGTGGCGGAGGACACGCGGGATTGGCTGGCGCAAATGACGGCCCCGATCGCCGGATAATTGCTGCGCCATATGAAAGGGTCTTCCATGGCTTATGAGACAGTGCAAATCCATATGGAAAATGGTGTGGCTCACCTTTCCATGTGCCGTCCGGAAAAAGCCAATGCCATGGGCAAGGCTTTCTGGCGGGAATTTCCCCAAGCCATCGATGAACTGGATGCGGACCCCGCTGTGCGTGCCATTGTGATTTCAGGGCAGGGCAAGCACTTTACCGCCGGGATCGACCTGACCATGATGTACAGCCTGATGCCCGACCCTAAACAGGATGCAGGCCGGGTGCGGGAAAAGCTGCGGCGCACCATTTTGCGTATGCAGGATTGCTTCACCAGCCTTGATCGTTGCCGGAAACCATCCATCGCGGCAGTGCATGGGGGCTGTCTTGGAGCAGGTGTGGATCTGGTAACCGCCTGTGACATGCGCTTGGCGGCAAAGGGCAGTTATTTCACCGTGCAGGAAATCAATATCGGTATGGTGGCCGATGTGGGCACCTTGCAACGGATCGGCCATTTGCTGCCCCATGGCATTGTGCGCGAATTGGCCTATACGGGGCGGCGCTTCGAGGTGGAGGAAGCCCGGCATTTCGGGTTTGTGAACGGCGTTGGGGCTGATCGGGATGATGTGATCGCCAAAGCGCTGGACATGGCGGCGATTGTGGCGCGGAAAAGCCCGCTGGCTATTTCCGGCATCAAGCAGGTGCTTAATCATGCACGCGATCACAGCATTGCCGATGGGCTGGACTATGTGGCGGCTTGGAATTCCGGCGTTTTGATCAGCGAGGATCTGATGAAGGGCGCTCAGGCTGCCTTGCAGCGTAAAGAAGCTGATTTCGATGATTTGCTGGAGTGACGCCATGAGGGAGCGCACGGCATGGCGATGACCCGCGATAAGGCCGCCCGCCGCCTAGATGCCATTGCCGGTTTTCGGGATGAGCAACAAAGGCTGGAGGATTTGGGCCTTCTTGGCTTGTCCAAAGCGGATCGCCAGAAAATCCGCGCCTATCATGACGAGGTTCTGGCAGATTTAAGCGGTGCGCATGATCTATCGGCGGATCAGGCGTCTGAGCCGGTGCATTGGGGAATGCGCATGGCCGCAACGGCCGGGATTGTGGCCCTTGTGCTGCTGGGATTTGCCGCGCTGGATTATCTGTGGCCGGATATGGGCAATTGGGCGCGGGCCTTGGTGGCTTTTGCTGTTCCCATTGGCTTTGTGGCCTTGGCGGAAGGGTTATATGCCGGTGGCCGCAGCCCGTATTTCACCGCCATGATGGCCGGGCTTGCCACCCTTGCCTTTGCTGGCGGAATGGTGGTTCTGGCACGGCTGTTCAACCAGCCTTTGGGATTGGAGTTCGGGCTTTTTGCTTCTGGATTTGCCGTGGCCTTTGGTCATCGTTACGACAGCCGGGCTTTGGCGGTGCCGGGATTGGTTTGCGCGGGAGGCTTTTTGGCGGCGATCATGTCCTTGCTGGATGGCCGCATGTGGATGGCGCTATGGGGGCGCATGGACGGGATTTTTCTGGCGGGCCTTGCTTTGTTTGTTGTGGGCCTGTTTTCCAATGGGCTGTTTTTTCTGGGATCGTTTGCCGCCATGCGGCCGGCTTGGCGATTGGCCGGTGTGCTATTGGCGGGCGGTGGGCTGATCCTTTTGGGATTCAAAGGGCATAGCGCGCTTGGTTATGCACCGTCTGTGGTGGCCGCAGGCTATCAGGGCTTGGCGGTGGTTTTGCTGATGGCAGTTTTTATTGTGGGGCTATGGAAGGGCTGGCGCGAGGTGCTTTATGGTGCCCTGATTATGCTGGGCCTGTTTGTGGCCAGCCGGTTCTATGATTGGTTCGCGGCCAGCTTGCCCGATGTGCTGGTGGCGCTTGGGGGGCTGTTCCTGTTTGCGGGCTTCTTATGGCTTTGGGGCTTGTGCGCCGGATGGAGGCGCGCAAATCTTTGGGGAGCGCGGCATGAGGCAGATTTTTTCCCGCTTTTCCGCAGCTTTCTGGGCCTTTCTTTTGGGAGCGCTGTTTTATCTTGTGGGCATGGGCACGCCGCTGATATCGGCAATGCTTAACCGCCTGGGGGCCGATCAAGGACGGCTGAGCATAGAGGAATGTCGCCTGATCACGGGCCCCAATGGCGGGCTTTTGGCCATGCTGAAAGGCGATGGGGCCGCCATTAAACTTGAGGCCGATCCCTATTATTTCCCCAAAGGGGAGCCGCGCCCGCAAGCGGAGCGCTTGGTGGCTTTTGGCTTTTCTAAAAATTCCTCCTTGCTTGAAACCGCATATCCGGTAAAGGCGACGGTGGTTCTGGAAAGCGATGGCCCGGCGGTGGCGGCTCATAGCGGTGATGATGCGGCGATCCATCCGTCCCTTGTGGTGCGGGATGCGGATCGGGAGAAGGCACGTTTGAATTCGGTTTATGGCGGCCAGCCGAATACGGCCCTTGCGCGGGGCTGGGTTACGGCAAAAACGGTAGAAGAGACGGTGGTTCTGACCCCAAATCTGATGGTGTCGGATTTAAGGCTGAGCCAGGGGCAGCGCCGCTTGTTGGCCGGGCTTGATCCGCAAGCGTTGGATGGGGATTGTCGGTCGCGCTTTTTGGCTGAAATCGTTTATGGGGCCAAGGGCGATCCCATCGTGGTCAGTGTGCGCCCCCTTGATCGTACCGCCATTTCTGCGGATTAGGGCGCGGATATAAAGCGTGTTTTCGTTAAAACTGAAATATTGCTTTTGCGAAACGATCTTTGTTTTTCTAGGGCTTAGCTTTTCACGAGCTTTAATGATTTTTAGATATTTTACGATTCCTTAAAGAATTGCGCCGATACTCTTTGCGATTTCGGCAGGGTGTTATTCAGGGAGCATATCATGGCAAGTCCTTATCTGAAACGCCAGCCGCGGACATTACATGAAGCGCAAGATGATCGGGAGCGGCGGCGGATGGCCTATGCCTTGGAAAGCGCATCCGATCGATCAGATGATGCTGATAGAGCCGATCTTGGGACGCTGGAGCATCCCGCTCCCACAAGCGATTAAGTTACTTGCCTTTCCGGGCTTTGGCAGGACCGGATCATAATCATCCGCTGGGCTTATGAATGATGCCTTCGCCGCCAATTCATCAAGGGCGATGGCTCTTTTGCCTTTTGGGCAGCATCCTTCCCTTCTCTTGATCCCTTTCAAAAAAACAAAAACCCTATGGTTATGGGCGTCGCCATTTATAAATTTACGGCCTAGTTTATGCGCGGGTCGTATGAAAGGTTTGGCATGAAGCACGCATTTGTAACGGGTGGCACCGGATTTTTGGGGCGTACCCTGATTACGCATTTGGTGAATGAAGGATGGGCGGTAACGGCATTGCACCGGTCACAAACGCCGCCCGAATTTTGGGGGGAATTGGGCGTTCAGCCTTTCGCGGCGATTTATCCGATAGCGACCATCTGGCCATCGGCATGGCACGTGCCAAGGATGCGGTGTTTCATGTTGCGGCCGATACCAGCCCGTGGCGCGGCCACCGAGAGCGGCAAATGATGGTGAATTTGGGCGGCACCAAAGCGGTGATTGCGGCCGCCCGGACATCCGGGATCGGGCGCTTGGTGCATGTTTCCAGCATTTCCGTATGGGGCCATCATTCCGGCATTGTGAACGAAGACAGCGTGCAAACAGGACGGCAAAGCTGGGTTGGCTATGTGAAAAGCAAGGCGCTGGCCGAAGATGCCGTGCGCGAGGCGGTGGCTGGCGGATTGGATGCGGTGATTGTCAATCCCACCCATATTCTGGGGCGCTATGACACAACCGGCTGGGCGCGGCTGTTTTTGCTGATGGATAAAGATGCACTGCCCGGCGTGCCGCCGGGCGGTGGTTGCTTTGCCAATGCCGGAGAGGTGGCGCGGGCGATGGTTTGCGCCAGTACGGAAGGCGTGGCAGGGCAGAATTATATATTGGGGGGGCCTCATGCCTCCTTTTTAACGGTGGCAAAAGAAATCGCCCGGCTGTTGGGAAAACCAGAGCCGATGCGCGCCATTCCGGCTTTTGCCATGAAGGGGGTGGCGCGGCTGCATGATATCAAGGCGCGGATCACGGGGCGGGAGCCGGATATCACGCCGGAAGCGGCCTATTTTGTGTGCCATGATGAACGGGCGTCATCCGGGCGGGCCAAAGACGTGTTGGGCTATCGTGAAACCGCATTGTCTCTCTCGTTAAAGGAGAGCCATGACTGGCTGTTGTCCCAAGGGCTTATCCGCCGTTGAAAAGGCTTTCAGCGTTCTTTGAGCAAGGAAATATTAAAGTTAATGCCTTAGGAATTAGGGCATATCCTTTGATAATGCCTTGTGAGGACCGCGGAGTCTTATGACCGAATATTACAATGATGACTCTCTTGCTCCTTCCCGAGGGGGAGGGGCAGATGCGGGACAGGCCCCTTCGGTGGGGTTGGGCCGTGTGCGCACTGTTAACGCATCGAAGGTGGAAATCCTTTTGGAGCAGGGGGTGGACCCATCGGCACTAGGCAATATCGGCGGACTTTTAAAAATCGCCATTGCGCCGGGATGTTGGGTGTTCGGCTCCATTCACGGTATTGATGATAGTGCCCAAGGCGTTGTGTTGCATGTGGATTTCGTCGGGGAAACCACGCGGGATGGCGGTCCCATCAGTCGGGGCGTTTCCAGCTATCCATTGCCGGGGGATCATGTCTATCCCCTTGATAATGACGAGATGGCCTTGCTGTTTGCCCCCAGTGAAGGGCTTTCTGTGCGTATCGGCACCGTTTATCCCGGCGATGTTCCCGCTGTGATCCATCCCGATAATCTGCTGTCCAAACATTTCGCCGTTCTGGGCAGCACAGGGACGGGGAAATCCAGCGCACTGGCCTTGATGATCCACCGCATTGTGGAGCAGCTTCCTCAGGCGCATATTTTGATCCTTGATCCCCATAATGAATATGCCGCCGCCTTTAGCGATATTGGGGTGCATTATGATCCCACCACGCTGTCCTTGCCTTATTGGCTGATGAATTTTGAAGAACATATCGAAGTGTTCATTGGCCAGCGCGAAGTCAGCCGCGAAGTGGAAGTGGATATTTTGAAGCGATCCTTGTTGGCGGCGCGCAAGAAAAGTGCCCGGCATGCCACATCGCGGATCACGGTGGATACGCCCGTTCCTTATAAGATGACGGACCTGTTAAGCGATCTGGATACCCAGATGGGGCGGTTGGAAAAGCCCGAAACGCTGCTGCCATTTTTGCGATTGAAGCATAAGATCGAAGAATTGCGGAGCGATGAACGCTTTGGCTTCATGTTCTCCGGCATGCTGATCAACGATACCTTCCCCGATATCGTGGCGCGGCTTTTGCGGATGCCGTCCGATGGGCGGCCGGTTTCGACACTGGACCTTTCGGGGGTGCCATCGGATATCGTTGATGTGGTGGTGTCGTTATTATGCCGCATGGTGTTCGATTTTGCCCTTTGGTCGCGTAAAGGGGCCAGCGCGCGCCCCTTGCTTCTGGTGTGTGAAGAGGCCCATCGCTATGTGCCGCGCACCCAGAAACCGCGTTTCGATTCCGCCCGCCGCGTGATCGAACGGATCGCCAAGGAGGGCCGGAAATACGGGGTGTCTTTGGGGCTGGTGTCGCAAAGGCCATCGGATGTATCGGAATCGGTTTTGTCCCAATGCGGCACCATCCTTTCCATGCGCATGAACAATGAACGGGATGCGGCTTTTGTCGCCAGCGCCATGCCTGAAGGCAGCGAAACGTTCCTGAATTCCATTTCATCGCTGCGCAATCGGGAATGTATTTTATGTGGTGAAGGGGTGGCGGTGCCCATGCGGGTCCGGCTGGATTATCTGTCCGATAATCTGCGCCCCTCCAGCGCCGATCCGGCTTTTTCGGAAAACTGGGCGGATGGCAGTGAAGATGTGTCGTTCGTGCGGACCGTGATCGAACGCTGGCGCAGCGGCGGGGCACGTTAAGGTTATGTGGCCCACACGGCGCGGTCAGAATACCCATTATGAACTGCATGGTCAGACCGGTGCACGCTGGACGGTATTGGATGTTTTCGACGATCAGAAGGAAGCGGCGGCCGAAGCTGAAAAAGTGTTTCGCAGCGGTAACTATCGGGCTGTGCGGGTGCTGCGGGAGCGGTTTGACCGGGACAGCAGCGAATTCAACTCGTTGGAAGTTTTGTTCTTTGGCCGCAAGTCGAAACCATCAAAATATGATGATGATGAACTCGCGGTGTTTTGTCGCAAACCCGCCGATCTTTACAGCAGCGAAAGCAGGCGGGTAATTGCCCGGCTTTTGGCGCCTGTTTTGGAAAGCTGGAACAGCACACCGGTCGAGCTGCTTCATGATCCCGATCTTTATAATCGGCTGCAAGGGGCCGGGTCCAATCTGCTCAGCGCGGTTCAACGGCTGGCCATTGCCCAGGTGCGCCACACCGGAGAGCCGGTAACAGAACGGATGCGCGGCAATTTCGCCTTGATCGATAAAGCCGCCGCCGAATTGCGACAGGTGCATGCCATTGGCCTTCCGGTGATTGGCGATCTGCGCTTTGTGGATGTGATCGAAACCCTTGCAGAGGCCAAAAACAGATCCTTCCTGCTGGCCTGTGTCTTGGCTGTGGATTTGCGCCAATATCCGGATGGTGTGGCCAAGGTGGAGCGGTTGATCAGCTTGATCCGTCTGGATCATCCGCTGTGGGTTTTGAAAAGTCTGGATTTGTTTTTATCGGAACAACTGACCCATCGTCGCCTGTTGCGCCATTTGATACCCGATGAAGATCTTGTGACATTGCTGGAGCATGTGGCGGCGCTGAGCCGCGGCATGTTGGGGGATGCGGCTTCGTCTACGGCTGTGTCTATGCTGGATGCGTTTTTGCGGGCCCGATTGTTACCGGCCACGCGCCATGTGCTGGTTGGTCATATTCGCCATGAATTAACGGTGAGCCAGCGTCTGACCGGAGATGATTTGCAAAAAGAATTCGCGGCTCTGGCCCGTTTGGGAAGCGGTATTGGCGATCTTTTGGATGTGGATCTGCCCGACAGGCCATTGGTCGATCTTCTGGAAGGCCGGATGCGGCGGTTGTTGAACCCGCAAACCCTTGGGGAATATATCGTCGAGGGGCGTAATCCGGCTGATAAATTGCAGCGCTTGATCGCTTTGGAACAACATTGTCTGGGAGATGCCAATCGGCGTTTGATTGCCAATTATATGTCGCCCTTGATCCATGACGGGGCCAATGAAGCCTTTTGGCTGGAGCCTTTGGGGGCGGGCTATGCAGGCCGCATGAAGCTTTTGGCCAGATTGCAAAAACGCCTGCTCGCTTCGAATATGCAAGCCTTGCATAAATCAAAGCTGACAGGGCAGCTGGATCGCCTTTGTGTGCGGTTGATGGCCGATAGCGGGGTTTTGAAAAGGGTGGCGCATTCTCAGGGGGCGCCCTTTGATAAGGCCTGTCGGCTTTTACGGATGATCGTTGATGGTCATTTCACCGAAGGGGAGGCGCATCAATTGGCTGAAGCGATATCCGCCGCTATATGGCCGATCCGGATTTTCTTGCGCCCATTCTTTCAAAGGCAAAAGGCCCGCAACGTGATGAGGCCATTGGGCGCTTGAAAACCTTGCTTTCTAAAGCCGGATTGGCTGCGGCTGATGCCTTTTGACGGCCTTTTGGTGCGTGCGCACCCTTGTTTTCCCGGTCATCTGTGGCCACAATACGGGCACCCTTTTGTATTGAGAGTTCAATGAAACCCAGACGAGCTGGCAGCGATTTCGGATTTCCCCGTTGGGGTGGCTATGGCCGCGATACCGATGCAGTGCATGTGCGCATGTGCGATTTTCACGACTGTAATGAGGCGGGAGAGCATCCGGCTCCGAAATCGCCGCATAATAACGAGCGTTGGTATTTTTGCGAACGCCATGCCGCCGATTATAACCGGAACTGGAATTTCTTTGCGGGAATGAATGAAGAGGCAGTGCGCGATTTCATGCGCAAGGAAGCCGAGGCAGAAGCCGCCACAGGATTTCGCCAAAGCAATGCGTTTAGCTGGGGCGGCGCCACCGATGCCGATGGCCTGACCCGCGCGGAACGCGATGCTTATGATGCGCTTGATCTGGAACCAACGGCCAGCGGGGCAGAGATCAAGGCGCGCTTTCGAAGCCTTGCCAAGCAATATCACCCCGATCGAAACCCCGGCGATAAAGAAGCTGCACGCCTGTTTCACGGGGTGCGCACTGCTTATGATGTGCTGAAGGCGAAGGCGGGGTGAATTTGCATTGGTTCTCCCTAAATTCAATTTTTTAGGTAGGGATAATAAGGCCTTATTTCTGCAGGTGTCGTGGCAATGTTAGTCGGGTACGAAAATAATCGTGTTTAGTGTTACAAGAAGAGTCTCGGAATAATGTCAGATAACACGACATCTTTAAGGCAGTGGTTAGCGCAGAATTGGTTTTGGTTGGCGCTTATCGTCGTTGTGTTCTTCGGTTATCAGATCGGGAAAGATCGTGCCATTGCACAAAATACACATGACACTTCTGGGAGTTTTGTGAATGGCGGAGACATGGAGAACGATAAATGAATATGAGGATATAATTGGACCATGATTATGAAGATCGAATATGATTTTAGTGCAGGGCAATGGGCTGTCATTGGTCTTGTATGCGCTGTAATGCTTGTATGGTCAGGGATTGCGATAGGTGGAGCGTTACATGATGCATTTCATGTGCATTAAATTCATTTTTAATTGTTAAATTCGTCATCCTTATGTTTGGATAAAGCTCATGAATATTATAGATAAATTTTTACACTTTATTGGGGCTCGGGACGCTGCGTTAGACAGGCGACTTAAGGTGGAAAGCCCCATTGCGCGGATGTGGATCGCTGGATTTAGAGTGGGTGTATTAATCGGTATGATTGCTGTTGGATTACATTTCTTAAAAATCTGATAATCGAAACTGGAAGGTAGATAAATGTCAGAAATTCTTTGCTATAACACGAAGAATATATTTTCCTCTGTGAATTTTCTATTATATAGAGATGTATATATTTCTTTTAAGGGAATGGTCGTTACTTTTTATGTAGGTGTGGCTTCTGGGGCGATAGCGATTTTGTTATTGCGGGCTCTTTGATATAATTTATCTTCTGGCAAGATCAGTATTTTCCGTTGTTGGTCAAAAAGACTTTTGCCTCTATCTTTAAGCAGGCGACTGTTTTACTTTGTCGACTGCCTCTGTCTTATCGATGAGTATTGCCTTGAGTGCTACGGCTATTATGAGGCAATCCGACTATAAATTCTGGCGAGAGCCGGATTTCTGGCGCCGCTCAGATATGTGCAATAAACGCCCTTATCATCGGAGCGGGCGCTTTGTGTCGATCGAATTGGCCCGCTTCCTGGCAAGGCTGTTTAGATAAATCTGGAAATCAGTTCTTTCATGATTTCAGAGGTGCCGCCGTAAATGCGCTGAACGCGGGCATCCACATAATGTTGGGCGATATCATATTCCATCATATAGCCATAGCCGCCATGAAGCTGGACGCATTGATCCACCACCCGGCCTTGCATTTCCGATAGCCATAGCTTGGCCATTGCCCCGCCTTGCGCATCCAGCTTGCCTTCCAGATGCCGTCTTGTGCATTGGTCCACAAAGGCCCAGCCCACTTCAATTTCGGTTTTCATCTCTGCCAGTTTGAAGCGGGTGTTTTGAAAGCTGGCGACAGGGCGGCCAAAGGCTTTGCGGCCTTTCACATATTCCACCGTTATATCAAAGGCATGCTGGGCGGCCGCAGCGGCAGCAACGGCAATGACGAGCCGTTCTTGCGGCAATTCCTGCATCAGATAGACAAAGCCCATGCCTTCGTCGCCAATGCAGTTTGTAATGGGCACCCGCACAGAGTCGAAAAACAGTTCCGACGTGTCGGCGGCTTTCTGGCCCATTTTTTCCAGATTGCGGCCGCGTGAGAATCCTTCCCTATCCGCCTCCACAAGAATGAGGCTGGTGCCTTTTGCGCCTGCATCCGGATCTGTTTTCGCCACAACAATGATGATGTCGGCGTGTTGTCCGTTGGAAATGAAGGTCTTTTGGCCATTGATCACATAATGATTACCGTCGCGTTTGGCGGTGGTCTTGATGCCTTGCAGATCGGATCCGGTGCCCGGTTCTGTCATGGCGATGGCGGCCACCGCCTCACCATTTGCCATTTTGGGCAGCCAGGTTTTTTTCATCTCCTCGGACCCATAGTGCAACAGATAAGAGGCGCAGATATCGGAATGGACTGAGAAGCCTGCCGCGGTGCCGCCATAGCCCAGCTCTTCATCTACGATGGCGTTAAAGCGGAAATCGCCGCCCGCACCGCCATATTCTTCCGGGGTCGAGGGACACAAAAGGCCTGCCTCGCCCGCCTTGGTCCAGAATTCGCGCGGGATGATGCCGTCTTTGCGCCATTGTTCTTTATGGGGGTGCATGTGGCGGGCGAAGAATGTTCGCACGCTGTCGCGGAACATGTCATGATCGGAGTCATAAATCTCGCGGTGTTTGAGCATGGCATTGTCCTCCCAAAAGCGCTCTTCTCCCGTCCACTGTTTGCGTTGGGGCACGGGATGTCAACGCGGGCCGCGCCATGCCCCACCGGCATCGGCGGGGTGAGCCGGGCAGACAATCGGTTATGGGTGTGATTAATGCGAAAGCGAGCGCATCAGGGCGATGGCCGGTGCCACCATATCCACCTTTAGCGATGCCTTGATACTGCCGCTAGCGGTGATCGGGGCGAGCATGATGGTATCGGCTTCGCGGGTGGGAAATAATTTGCCGAAATGGCGGCGGCCCGTTTCGTCCTTCACGAGGCAGTCGCAGCCTGCGGCCCTGTGCAGGGTTTCTTGTGTCAGCTGTTCACAGACCACCACATCGCCGCTGTGATATTGTCCCATATTTTCTAAAAAGCGCACGGCAACGGGGTTTTTCATGGTGGGGCGCAGGGGTAAAAGCCCTTCTTCCTGATCGAGAACCGAGCCGGATGCGGTGACCGCGCCGTCGATCAAAATATCGCCCGCATGGGGAAAGGCGAACAGGTCTGCCGGTTCCACATCCAAGGCGCCGGCGATTTTATCAATCCAATCAATCGTAAGCGTGCGCACGCCGGTTTCCAGCCGTCCGATGGTTTGGGCCGTGGTTCCATCGGGTTTGACCCGGTCGGCCACATCTTGAAGCGTCAGCCCCTTGGACTTGCGGATCTCTCTCAGGCGCGCATGAAGCATGGCGAACTCCGGTTGATTTTTTCAGTCTTTCCTCCGCCATTTATAACCCAATACGAGAATTTGGCAAACAATATTTACCGGAACGGCACATTATGATATAACCAGATTGGAACATTTTGGAGAAGGCGTTTATGGCAGAATTACGAAAAGCATCGCCGGGATCAAAACAACGCGATGAGGCTTTGGGCCTGAACTTATCAGGCTTCAGCTTGGCGGTTCTGAAAGGCATTTGTGAGCACTCTTCGGTGCAGCTTTTGTCTGATGGCAGTCTTTTGCTTGAGCGCCGTCCGGTGCCGTTGGCTGTGGTGGCGCGGTTGCTGCGACTGGATTTTATTGAAAAGGTGGAAGGGGGCGTAAAGGCCACAGAGGCAGGGCGTAGTTTTGTCCGCCGCCATATGTCTTCCAAGCTGGAGGCGGGGTATGGCGTGTCTTCCGGTGCGCAGGCTGGAACAAGGGGCAAAGCGAAGGGGAGGGGCCAAGAGGGAGCTGAAGATCCTGGCATTGATCCTTATCGCTCCCAGCATATGCAGCTTGCGACCGATGACAGGATTTTGCCTGATGGCACCCGCGGGCGGGTGCGGGTGAACGGGGCGGAATCGCCTTTGGGGTGGTTGGTGCGTCGGCGGGGGCGGGATGGTCGTCCTATGCTTTCCCAATGCCAATTCGATGCGGGGGAGCGGTTGCGAGAGGATTTCGAGCGCGCTTCCATGGGGGCGCGGATTACCTCTAGCTTGATGCCGTGCCCGCATCGCGGCAGCGAAAAGGCCCCGCAGATGGACAATTTGTCAGTGATATGCAGCTTGATGCCCGGCGGCGTGTGAAGGCAGCAATGGAGGCTGTGGGGAGCGGGCTTTCGGATGTGCTGATCCGGGTTTGTTGTCATTTGGAAGGGTTGGAAGAGGCGGAGAAAGTTTTGGGATGGCCTGCCCGATCCGGCAAGTTGGTGCTTGGGATCGCGCTGGATCGCTTGGCGGCCCATTATGGCATGGAGAATCGTGATATGAAGGGAGCGGAGGGCTGCAAAAAATAATCAAAATGTTCCAATTTGGTTATTTTTGGTTGACAATCGTCACGCTCTCTGATAGGGTCTTCTTCATGCTCAACATTTGGGCGAACCAAACGGCTGCCGACCATCGGTGGCCGTTTTTTTATGATTTTCAAATGGGAAGGCAAAGATGGCGGCAAAGGGTCTTTCGACACGCAGGCGGCGGGTTTTTCTCGATGCGTTACGTGCAAGCGCCAATGTCAGTGCCTCGGCTCGTGCGGCCGGTCTTTCCCGAAGCGAGATATACCGGTTGCGCGCCAAAAATGCGGATTTCCGCGAGGACTGGGATCATGCCTTGGAAGAGGCGCTGGATGATCTGGAATGTGAATTGCGCCGCCGCGCGGTGGAGGGTGTTGAAAAGCCGGTGTTTTATGCGGGAAAGCCCTGCGGTTCCGTGGTGAACTATTCCGATAGCTTGGGCATGTTCCTTCTGAAAAGCCGTCGTCCGCATGTTTTT
The DNA here is from genome assembly GCF_008579125.1 of Iodidimonas gelatinilytica. Classification (NCBI taxonomy): domain Bacteria; kingdom Pseudomonadati; phylum Pseudomonadota; class Alphaproteobacteria; order Iodidimonadales; family Iodidimonadaceae; genus Iodidimonas; species Iodidimonas gelatinilytica. The sequence goes on from NZ_BKCL01000002.1 coordinate 45,441, forward strand.
GCCTCTGACGGCAAAGCAGCATCGCCGGACGGGTCTGACGAGCCGGGCGAAACGGCCCATGGGCGGTTGGAAGCTTTGTTGGCGCGGCTTGGGACGGGGGATGAAGGCGCGCCGGCATCCGACGATGGAACCGTGATTGAGGGGACGAAAGAGTGAGTGCGGCGCCGAGCATGAAAAGCCGGGCCGAACGCAATGTGGGCCATTTAAGCTCTCAGGCCGTGGCGCGATGGGTTGCGGGGTTAAGCCATGAAGAGGCGCAGGCGTTGATCTATGATTGGTCGTTCTGGGCGCGCCCCAATCAGCTTGCCCCGCAAGGCGATTGGTTTTGTTGGCTGGTTTTGGCCGGACGCGGCTTTGGGAAAACACGGATGGGCGCGGAATGGGTGCGGTTGCTGGTGGAAGGCCCCACGCCCTTGACCGCAGGCTCTGGCGCACCGGCGCGCCTGGCGCTGGTGGGGGACAGTTTTGCGGATATTCGGGATGTGATGGTGGATGGGGAAAGCGGCATTTTAGCCTGCAGCCCGCCGAGCCATAGGCCGGTATTCGAGCCATCGCGGCGCAGGCTGGTTTGGCCCAATGGGGCAGTGGCGTATCTTTATTCCGCCAATGACCCCGATCAGTTGCGCGGCCCGCAGCATCATGCGGCCTGGGCCGATGAAATTGCCAAATGGCATGAAGGGGAGCGGGCGTGGTCCAATCTTGTGCTGGGCTTGCGTTTGGGGGGCAATCCGCGCGTTGTGGCCACCACCACGCCGCGTCCTGTCGGTTGGTTGAAGCGATTGATGGCAGAGCCGTCCACCGTGACAGTGAGTGGATCGACGCTGGACAATAAAGCGCATTTGGCGCCGCAATTCCTGAAAGAAGTGGAACGGCTTTATTCGGGAACCCGCTTGGGGGCGCAAGAGCTGGACGGGCGGCTGATCGATGAAATTGCAGGCGCTTTATGGACCAGAGATCTGATCGAAGCCTCCCGCGTACAAAAAGCGCCGGATCTTCATCGCATTGTCGTGGCGGTGGACCCACCCGCCAGCCATGGCGAAAATGCCGATGCGTGCGGCATCGTGGTGGCGGGGATTGATGATACCGGGATCGTGTATCTTCTGGACGATGCCAGTTGTCAGGGCTTGCGGCCTTATCAATGGGCGGCACGGGTGGCTGAACGCTATGCAGCTTTTGACGCTGACCGGGTGTTGGGCGAGGCCAATAATGGCGGCGATATGGTGGAGGCGGTGTTGCGTCAGGCTGCCCCGGATTTGAGCTATCGTGCGGTAAGGGCCAGCCGGGGGAAAATCGCCCGTGCAGAGCCGGTGGCCGCCCTTTATGAGCGGGGATTGGTGCGGCATGTGGGGCGGTTCGATGCGTTGGAAGATGAAATGTGCAGCTATACGGGCAGCACCGGCCAGCACAGTCCGGACCGGCTGGATGCCATGGTATGGGCGGTGACGGAATTGGCGCTGGGCCGTCCGTCTTCACCGCATTTGCGCCGTTTATGAAAAGGCGTGTTATCGGGGCTTAGCTGTTGCTGTCGGTGTTTACTTTATTGAACGCGCGGATGGCTTCATTCATCTGGCGCTGCACCTCGACCCGGCGTTCATGCACTTTGTTGAGGTCTTCTTCCCAGCGGGTGCGTTGTTCTTCGGTCATCCACTGAAACACCTCGACGCTGCGGCGATCCTTGCAGGTCAGCCACGTATCCACAGCACCACTATATGCTTTTACGGCATTCACACCGGCCAGCATGGACTCGCGGGTGGCTTTGCTCGCTTGGGGAATGGCCGGTTCGTTCAGGGGCGGATCCCCGCAATCCGGTGCGGTAAAGGCCGTGCCGGACAGCAGAAAGGCGGCGACCAGTGTCAGAGATGCGGCGCTGAGCCGGTTTTTGCGGGGCGTGTTCATGACTTCGTCTCTCACTCTCTTGGATGGGCGACACTAACCAAGGACCGCAGCCTTGCCAAGGGCGGTCATCAACAAACGGGAATCTCATGTCATTTATCAGCAGAATGCGGCACAGGCTGGGCGGCGAACAAAAGGAAAGCGCCGTTTCCGGCCTGGGCCATGCGAAGGGGCGGTATCCGGGGGCGGCGCTTTTATCTATGGGCAGCGCCAATTGGAGCGCCCGCAGTTATCAGGCATTGGTGCAAAACGGCTTTCGCGACAATGTGGTGGCCAATCGTGCGGTGCGATTGGTGGCGGAATGTGCGGCCTCTGTGCCGATCCATGTGATGCGTGCCGATCCATGTGATGCGCGCCGATCATCGTGTGGCTGCGCATCCTTTGCTTGATGTGCTGGCTTCCCCCAATCCCATGCAGGATGGTGCCAGCTTTTTAGAGCAGGTCTATGCCTGGTTGTTGCTGGCGGGCAATGCTATATCGAGCGTGTGGATGCTTCTTCGGGGCGTGTGGCAGAGCTTTATGCCTTGCGCCCGGAACGGATGACGGTGGTTCCCGGTGCGCGTGGGTGGCCCGAAGCCTATGAATATCGGTTGGGTGGCCATGTGCATCGCTTCAAGGTGCATCAGCCCAGTGGCCGTTCGCCTATCCTGCATCTGAAGAATTTTCATCCCGCGGATGATCATTATGGCCTGTCGGCGCTGGAGGCGGCGGCAAAGTCTATGGATGTGCACAATGCGGCATCAAGCTGGAACAAGGCTCTTTTGGATAATGCGGCGCGGGCTTCGGGGGCTTTGGTGTTTGAGCCGGGGGACGGCGTACCCGGCAATCTGACCGATGAGCAGGTGGGGCGGCTTAAGGCTGAAATGGAAGCGCAGTTCCAAGGCGCTGCCAATGCCGGCCGGCCTCTTTTGCTGGAAGGCGGCTTGAAATGGCAACAGATGGCCTTTTCGCCGGCGGATATGGATTTCATCAACACCAAGAATGTGGCGGCCCGCGAAATTGCGCTGGCCTTCGGGGTGCCGCCGATGCTTTTGGGCATTCCCGGCGACAATACCTATGCCAATTATCAAGAAGCCAATCGGGCCTTGTGGCGGTTGACCCTGCTGCCTTTGGTGGATCGGGTGTTGTTGGGCCTGTCGCGCTTTTTGTCGAAAGAAGGGGATCCTGTGCGGCTGGTGGCGGACCGCGATGCATTGCCTGCTTTGGCGGTTGAGCGTGAAGCCCTGTGGGCGCGTGTGGGGGCGGCGGCCTTCCTGACCGTGAATGAACAGCGCGCGGCGGTGGGGCTTTCCCCTATTGCCGGCGGGGATGAACGGCGTGAAGATCGGTATTGATGAACATTTCGATGTGCATGGCGAGCAGTCGTTGCTGCCATCGGACCCCGCTGGCTCCTTCGAGCAGACGGCAAATTGCCGCTGCTTTGTGGACTATGTGGACGAGGGGGAGGGCGAAGTGGGGGAGGTTTCCCGTGTTGATGGTCGGCTTGCGGAATTTCAGGGTGATCGGAAATTTATTGAAGCCAGGGAAGGCGGTTTGCGCGCCGATGGCAACATTCCCATTGATAAAAATGGCGAGCCTATCGACCAGAGCGGCGTGACTATCGGTGCAGGTGTGGATTTGGGGCAGCAAACTCGCGCTGGCCTTGCGACCTTGGGGGTGGATGAGCAGACATTAGAGCGTTTGACGCCTTATCTTGGCAAAAGACGGGAAGAGGCCCAGCGCGTGCTGCGAGAGCAGCCCTTGTATTTATCCGTGGAAGAAGCGCGCGATCTGACAAATAAGCTGCATGATGGTATTTTCGTGAGATTGGTGGCGGCTTATGATCGGGAAAGCACACAGCGCTTCTTCGATCTGGCGTCCGAAGCCCAAACCGTCATCGCCAGCGTGTCCTTGCAATATGGTCCAAATTTTGGACCAAAGGGAAATAACAAGGCGCCAAAATTCTGGGGATTTGTCACCCAAGGGGACTGGCAAAGCGCGCTGGAGGAATTGCGCGATTTTGGCGACGGGTTTCAGAATCGACGCGATCTGGAGGCCGACAAATTGCTTAAGGCATTCCCCAATCTCAACGATCCCGGCAAACTCCCGGACCGTAAAAAACCATGAGCGCCGCTAAGGTGCCATGATCGTTCAAGGCTGAGAGTCCGGCGTGCCCGCTAATAGGACGATTTCAGGGTCACTTGTCTTTCTGAGCTCGTCCGATGTGTCGGACAGGCCATAGCTCTCTTTCTGCCAGTTATTATAGTCGGTCGTGACCATCTCATACCATGCGATCAGATGATCGGCGGCTTCCTGAAAGCGGTCATCTCTTTTTCGGGTCAGGATCGTCAGCATCGGGTGGCCGCTGCGCGTTCGTGAATTATCGAAATGAAGCACCCCAACTGCGACGATCTCGCCATCGGTGGTGAGGACGACCGCGCCCTTCTCATCGCAGGAGTGTGGGCGGCAGGCGGAAAAGCGGACGAGATTATCTGAGAAATAGACCGGTTCATCGGGAGGTCCACCAAGGACGGTATTGACTTGCCCCAACATGGTTCCGTTTTCATAGAGCCACCCTGCGGGCCGGTCTCCGATGAATGCCTCCCTCGCTTCACGGAAGGCTGGATCCCACATGAGTCGATTGGTGTTGCGGCATTCCGAGAGTGTGTGGATTGTGCAATCCCCGGCTCGACCCGTTGCCGGGATGAACGACAAGATACAGGCGGCAAGGAGCAGGGGAAGCGCGTGCCGTGTCATTTTGGCTTTGGCTCCAATTCCGTCTGGATGAATTAGTGACAGGAGATATGGCCGGTAAGAATACAACCTGCGCGCAATGGTGTCCATAGTTTCATCTATCTATAGATTGCTACTGGACTATGCGGACGAGGGGGAGGGGACTTTTGACGACATCCGTTCGGTGGAGGTGGCCCGCCGGATTGCCAGACTGCGGGACAAACACGGCGTTGGGCTCAATGATGCCCTTCGCAGCTATACGCCGGAGCAGCGCGAGGCGTCTTTCGGTCGCAAGCTGACCGAGGGTGAGGTGATCCGGAACCTTGAGGATTTCGAGGCGGAACTGGACCGCACCCGTGCGCTTGGCGGGGTGCGCGACAAGGACTGGACACTCGAGGGGTTGCGGCGGGTGCAAACCAATCTGGGCGATCGAGAGCCGAAGAACCCGGATGGTGAGAACGATCTGGGATTGGTGAAACATATCAAGACCGGCGATCGAGTGATAGCACAGACCATCGTCTTCAAGCCGACGCTGAGTGAGAGCGAGGTGCGCGGAATGGCGGCTGGCGATGGCGTGTTCGTTTCGACCATGTTCGCACGGGAGTCCGAGCGGACGCCGGAGGCGGGGAAGCGCTATGTCATTCGTCATGAGCTGGGCCATGCATTGCAGAATGCGAAGGGGCCAATATCGCCGGTTCTTTCAGCCTTAAAGATATCCGCAATGCGTAAGTTGAGTATACGGCTGCGGATACAGAAGCAGGCGATAATGAACTCGTTGCCGAGCTGTTTGCCTGGTATCATTCGCCGGATTATGCCTCTGGGGACCTGCCCCTTGAAATCGAGAAAATAATCGAGGGCTGGAAGGATAGCGACAATGGAAGCCTTTGGAAAATAGTCGCGTATGAAGGCAAGCGATATGAGGCCATTCAGCGTGACCTTATGGCCAATCTGGCGAAGGTGAATGACGCTGGTTGCCGGATGTGTCGGAGGCAGGGGTGGCGGATTACGGCACGATGCTGTTCCTGATTGTCACCGGAAAGCTTTTACCGCCAACCGCAACGGATGAGGGCGACCGCCCATAAGAGTGCGCTGACCTGTGGGGGGCCGCCGATGCTTTTGGGCATTCCCGGCGGCGATGCCTCTGTCGATTATCAGGAACTCAATCGGGCTTTGTGGATGAGGGAGGGGCGAGCTGATTCAGAAAGAAAATTTGGATATTGATGAAGACTTTCTGGACCAAAGGGAGGGGTTTCTACGTCAAGCCTATATATTGGAGATGGGCGGTAAAACGATTGATGACAGCGGTGTGACGGTCGGAGGTGGCGCGGAATTTTAACCGTCATAGCCGTCATCTCCGCTTTCAGGATTTACCACCTGCAGCACAGACGGTCATCGCCAGCGTGGCGACGCAATATGGGCCGAATTTGCATCTTCCATCAAAAGAGGGCGGCACGCCGAGATTTTGGGAGTTCGTGACCCGGGGCGAGTGGCAGAAAGCTTTAGAAGAGTTCCGTGATTTTGGAGACGGGTTTCAGCCCCGCCGCGATAAAGAGGCCAACAAGCTGTTGGAGGCGTTTCCGTATCTCAAAGCCCCCGGCAAACGCTCAAAACGTCAAGAAACCATGAGCGTTGCCATCATGGCAGACAGCACGATCAGGGGTTAGGGATTTCCTGTTCCTGATTGTTGCCGTGCGTTTCCCGGTGAAGAGCTGCATCAATGGGCCTTGAAGTGTTTTCAGCGTCACATCATTCAGCATATTTTCGGATCAAAGGAAGTGGCCATTGTGACCGATCAAACTGAGACGGCCATCCTCACGGCGCTTGTGGAACAGGCCCAGGCGCAGGGAGCCAATAGCCCCACCTTACGGGCATTGGTGGAAGAAGCCAGCGAACGTGGAGCGATGCGGGTATTGCGCCATGTGGGGTTGGAAGACGAGCAAGCGCTTCGGGATGTGTGCGAATTGCGTGATCTTTTGGGGGCTTGGCGCGTCGCGCGCCGCACCGCCTGGCACACGATTGTACGCTGGGTGATAACGGGTTTGATGCTTGCCATTGTTGCAGGGCTGACCCTGAAATTGAAACTCTGGCCGCCTGCCGGCTGAATTCGGGAAATCCACGATGGAGCAAAATACGGTGCATGCCGCTTTCAATGTGAAGGCGGCAAACGGGGAAGGTGCGTTTGAAGGCTATGCGTCGGTTTTTGATCTGTTGGATGATGGCGACGACATCATGCAACGGGGCGCTTTTGACGCATCATTGAAGGCGCGTCCGGCGGCGCAGGTCAAGCTGTTATGGCAGCATGATCCCGCCCAGCCCTTGGGAGTGATCGAGGCGCTTCATGAAGATGCGCGCGGCTTGTTCGTGAAGGGCCGTTTGCTGATGGATGTGGAAAAAGCGCGCGAGGCCCATGCCTTGATGCGTATGGGCGCTTTGGATGGACTTTCCATAGGATATCGTGTCGTCAAAGCGCGTCAGGATGCGAAAACCGGCGCGCGTCTGCTGGATCAGGTGGATTTGTGGGAGGTGTCTTTGGTGACCTTTCCCATGCAATCCGCGGCGCGGGTCCATGCCTTTAAGGCGGGAAACAAGACAACCATCCGGGATTTCGAAACCTTTCTGCGAGAGGCAGGCGGGTTTTCACGCCGCGAAGCCAAAGCGCTTGCGGCGCATGGCTTCAAGGGGCTTGGCCATCGGGAAGATGATGCGGGCTGGCTTGAGGCGATGGACAGCATTCACCGAATGACGGCTGTCCTTGAACAGGCAAATATGAACAATGAAGGAACGCTTTTATGAGCCAGTCAACCACCGCCCTGCAAGTGAAAGCCGCTGTTGAACGGCTTGGGCAGACCTTTGAGGCCTTTAAGGCCAATAATGATGCCGCAGAGATCGAACGGCGGACAAAAGGCTATGCGGATCATCTGATTGAAGAAAAATTGGGCCGCTTGAGCGAGGAAATGAAACGCCTTGAGGCGCAGATCGATGGTGTGTCGGTGGCGGCGAACCGTCCGTCTTTATCGGGAGATACGGGGTCTGGCCGGGTTGTGGACGCGCATAAATCCGCTTTTGTGAATGGCTATGTCCGCAAGGGGCTAGAGCGCGATGTGGCGCGTTTGGAAGAAAAATCCCTGAATATCGCAACGCCATCGGAAGGGGGCTATGCGGTACCGATGGAAATCGATCATTTGATCGAGCAACGTTTGAAAGACCTGTCTCCTATCCGTTCTATTGCATCGGTTACGCAGATTGGGTCGGCCAATTACCGCAAGCTGGTAGCGACCACCGGCCCCGCTTCCGGCTGGGTTGGGGAAAGCGATGCCCGCGCCGAAACCGCAAGCCCGGATTTTGCCGAAATCGCGCCGCCCATGGGCGAGATTTTTGCCAATCCGGCAGCCACACAAACCATGCTGGATGATGCTTTTTTCGATGTGGAAAGCTGGCTGGCTGGCGAATTGGCTTTGGAATTTGCGCAAAAAGAAGGGGCCGCGTTCATTTCTGGCGATGGCATCAACAAGCCGAAGGGGTTTCTTGGCAGTGCGACCAGCGCCGCCAATGATGCGACACGGGCTTTTGGCGCCCTTCAGCATGTGAGCACCGGAGTTGCGGGAGATTTTTCGGTCAGCGATCCGGCAGACCATCTGTTTGATCTGGTGCATAGCCTGAAGGCGGGCTATCGGGCCGGGGCGCACTTTGTGATGAATTCCGCTACCTTGAATATGATCCGCAAGTTCAAGGATGCCGATGGCGATTATCTTTGGCGGCCCGGCCTTCAGCAGGGACAGGCCAGCACTTTGTTGGGGTTCCCGGTGGTGGAAGCCGAAGATATGCCGGATGTGGCGGCCGATAGCCTGTCGGTGGCTTTTGGCAATTTCCAGCGCGGTTATCTGATTGCCGACCGTATGGGAACGCGGGTGTTGCGCGATCCTTATTCCAACAAGCCATTCGTGCATTTTTACACCACGCGGCGGGTTGGTGGCAGTGTCGTGAATTCCGACGCTATCAAATTGCTGAAATTCTCGGCGGCCTGATCATAGGCGTGATGCCCGGTTGAGGCACAGGGGCGGGGGCAGAGGATGCGTCCGCCCTTTTTCGTGCAAGGCCGGTTTTCAACACAACAGCGGAATTTATCAAGACGGACAGGAAAACCTTATGATCACCCTGCTGCAACCCCCGCCGGTGGAACCGCTGGATCTGGCCGAAATCAAAGCCCATCTGCGGATCGACCATATGGATGAGGACAGTCTTCTTCAAAGCTATTTGCAAGCGGCGCGGCGGACTGTGGAAGACTTTCTTGGCCGGGCGCTGATCACGCAGCGCTGGCAGTTGGTGCGGGATCATTGGCCCGAAAATGGGACGGTGTGCTTGCCCAAACCGCCGCTATTGTCGGTGGAGGCGGTACGCCTGATCCACAGGGCTGGCGAAACCCAGATCATGGACCCAATGCTTTACCGCGTGGAAAGCCGTGCAGAGCCGGGCTTTCTTGTGGCGACATCTGTGGGCGGTTTTCCAAAAGCCGGCCAAAAACATGGCGGCATCGAGATTGATTTCTCTGCCGGATATGGCCCCGCAGCCCAAGATATTCCTGCGCCCATCCGGCACGCCATTTTGTTGGTGGTTGCATCGCTTTATCAGCAGCGCGGCGGAACGGGACATATATTGGCGCAATCGGTACGCAGCCTGCTTGGCCCATACCGGATGGTGCGCCTATGAGCGGGGAATTGGATGCAGGACGGCTCGACCAAAGAGTGGAGCATCAACGCCCGCACTGGCTGACAGATGAAGCCGGTGCCCCCGTTGAGAGTTGGGAGGGATTAGGCCGCCTTTGGGCGACTGTGGTGCCATTGGGTGCGGAAGACCCTTTGTCGGCGGATCGCCCGCATAATCGTGTGCGCTATCGTTTGATTATACGGGCCTTGGCCGATATGCGCCCCGGTGACCGGGTTTTATGGCGCGGGCGGGCGCTGGATATTCGCTCCATTGCCCCGCATGCGGCAGATACGACATTTTTAACCCTTGGCTGTGAGGAGCGTCTCCCATGATCGAGATGCGCCTTGATGGCAAGGAGGCCGTGGAACGGGGGCTGGAAAAAGCCATGTCTCGCGCCGAGCAAGCCTTGCGCAAACAGCTCGAGGAGGCGGCCAATGATCTGGCCGATCTGGCCCGAGCGCAGATTTTGACACAAAGGCAGGCAGGCCGCGCCACACCAAGTATCTTGGCGGAAAGCCTGTCTGTTGCGCCGCTTGAGACTGGATTTTCGGTTCAAGCCAGCGCGCCTTATGCGGTGTTTGTGGAACTGGGAACAGCGCGGATGGCGGCGGAGCCTTTCTTGCAACCGGCCTTTGATGAGGTGGTGACAGGGCTGCGCACCGCCCTGGGCAAAGGAGATGCCGCATGAGCCTTTCCGGATTTTTAGGCCTGCAACGGGCTGTTATCGAGACTCTGACAAGCGATAGCGCCCTTATGGCGCAAATTTCCGGCGTGTTTGATGAACCACACCGCCATCATGCATTGCCTTTTGTGCTGGTGGGTCCGTTTCAGGCAAGCGATTGGTCGGCGCAGGGGCTGAACGGCAAGCGTTGGCGACTGACCATCCGGGTGTTTTCGGACAAGCCCGGTGACCATCAACTGCTTGCTTTGGCCGATAGGGTGCATGACCGGTTAATGTCTGTGCCCTTGGTTATTGAAGGCGGCCATGTGGCGGCGTTCAGCTTTGAAAGTTTGCAAACTTTGCGTGATCCCGATGGGGTGCGGCAGGGACAGCTGCGCTTCTCGGCACTTATTCAAACTCTTTGATCCATGGAATGGAGATGGCCATGACAGCAGAAAAAGGGCGCGGGTTTCTTGTGAAACTTGGCGATGGGGCAAATCCGGAGATTTTCTCGACCATCGGGGGGATGCGCTCCACGTCCTTGAATATCAACAGCACAGCCGTGGATATAACCCATAAGGATTCAGGGGGGTGGCGTTCTCTTTTGAGCGGGGCCGGTGTGCGGCGTTTGTCCGTTTCCGGCTCTGGCATCTTTACCAATAGTGCGGCGGAAACCGCACTGCGGGCGCAGGCCTTGGCGGGATCAATCGCCAATTTTCAAATCTTGTTCGAGAATGGCGATCTGTTCAGTGGGCCCTTTCAGGTGACGACACTGGATTATTCCGGCGAACATGATGGGGCGCGGACCTATACCATGTCGCTGGAAAGTGCTGGCGTGATCGATCTTTCGGTGGCTCCATGAGCGGGCCGGTGAAAGAGCGTGGCGATGTGGTGTTTGCCCTTGACGGGGAGGCGTTTTTTTTACGCCCGACGTTTGCGGCCCTGTCGCGGATCGAACAAAATCACGCACCGATCCTGAGCCTGGTTCAAAAAGCAGGCGATGGTCATGTGCAGGTACAGGATATGGCGGTGGTGTTTCACCATTGCCATAAGGCCGGGGCAGGGGAGGCAACGCCGAGTATCGAGGCCATTGGCGACCGCATTGTCGCGACGGGATTGCTGGAGCCATTGCGGGCTTATCGAGCGCTTTTGGCAGGAATTCTGGGCCAACCCGATGCAAGCGATTGACTTCCCGTCTTTGGCGGGGCTGGCCATGCGGCGGCTGGGCTGGTCGCCGGACATGTTCTGGGCGGCAACGCCTGCGGATATGAGAATGGCGCTGGGAACCGGTGCGTCACAGCTGCGCGCGGCTTTGAAGCCGGATGAATTGGAAGCCTGATGCAACGTTTTCCAGATCACCCGGTTGACGATAAAGGCCCGGCAACGCCATAAATGGTCTATGGCGCATCATCCGAGACGAAAACCTTTGAGAGAACGCGTGGCAGCCCGAAAAGCGGGCCTGTCTGAATATGAAGGCGCAGCTGCGCCCAAGCCTTGGCGCAAATGGTTGCGTTATGGGGGAATGGGGATGCAGCTTGTGTCCTTCGTTCTTCTGGTGGTCGAGGTTTTCCGGATGATCGAGACAGATTTTCATGGTGTCGATCAAAGCCGGATCATCACCTATCTCGTTGTGTTCTTCACCGGTCGCGTGCTGCAAATGATCGCGGGTTTCACGCGCCACTGACAAAAAAGACAGATTTCATGACAGTTGAACTGGACGCGCTTGTCGTGAGCCTGCGTGCGGACTCACGCCGGTTTCGCAGTGATATGGCACAGGCCCAGGCGGCTTTGGACGATTTTGAAGCCATGGCTGCTCTGCCGCAAGATGCCCTTGACCAAAGCCTGACCGGCGCTGCCGAGTTGGGGCAGGCCATCGGGCAATCGGCCCGCGGGACGTTTTCCGAACTGGAATCGGCCTTGCAGCGCTTTACCCAAAGTGGAGAACTTTCTTTTGACAGCCTGAAATCGGTTGCCGTTTCCGCCCTTGGGGATATTGCGTCCGCAGCATTGGATGCCTTTTTCCCCCAATTCGGGGGATTGGGCGGTGGCGGGATTTTTTCAAAGGCATTGGGTGGCTTGCTTGGTTTGCCGGGGCGGGCCACAGGTGGGCCGGTTGCCCCCGGCCAACCCTATATCGTGGGCGAACAAGGGCCGGAAGTGTTCGTGCCGCGTGGGGCCGGACAAATTCAGCCCAATCGCCCCGGCATAAGTGGCGGCAGCGATCGCCCGATTTCCATCACCATCAATGTAAGTGGTGAGAACGGCCTAGGGGATGGGCGGCAAAGCGCCACGCAAATTGCTTTATCCGTGCGTCGGGCGTTGGCACAGGCACAAAGGTTCGATTGAGCATGTTGTGGTTATCGCAAAAGGCGGACCGCTTTGAGGAGCAGTCCATCACCCGCTTCGACCCGCGATTCTGGACGGTGAATTTTCCGCGTCCGATGATGGCCGCCGTCACCAATCCCGGCGGCGAAGCCCTGGACGTGTCTTTGGTTTTTTACCAGCGAAACGATCTGGCCGGATTGATCTGGGAAAGCGAGGATTTATTCGATCATCCCTTGTTGTCTTATGAAACCCGACGCGATTATCGCCATGTGATTTTAACATTCCGCTGGCAAAGCGTGGGGATCAAGACGCTGGCCGATGGCTTTGGTCCAACCCTGACCATTGAAGGGCGTGATGCCACGGGGACGCCGCGCACATGGTTCGTGCGCCTGTGGAACTATGCGTCCGGCACAGCAAGCAATGCTGTGATCACTCTTGATTTCAATAATCTGGATGGTGGGTTTTTTCTGCCTGCGGAAGCGGATCCGGTTTATGCGGGCGATATCGATCGCATGTTCATTTCCATGGTTCCCGATGATTATGATCCGGAAGATGATAGCCCACTGACCGGCGGGGCTGTGGAAGGGCGCGTCAGCATGAGCGATATCCGCGTCACCGGCGGCAATGCGGATTTGGCGATTGGCGATGATTATGTGAAGCCCCACACTATTCGTATGGCCAATGGCTATGACGACAGCTTCAACATCACGCCCGCGCGGCTGATGCGCAATGTGCTGCAATTGGGCTATCGGGCATGGTTCACCCATTATGTGGGGATGAGCCATTATTACACCATGGCATGGGATGCTCAGGCTTTGCGCTGGGTGGTTGATCCTGCCGCTCCGGCGCTCAATGCGGCAACGCTGGCATGGCATACAGATCTGTTTTCTCGCCTTGCCCGCTTTCGGATGACACTGGTTTTATCCTTGTCTTTTGAGATTTTGGACCAAAATGCGCCCGATGCGTGGGCGCAAAGGGCCCATGATGGCAGCCGCGCCCTGACCGGCTGGGAGCCGCCATCCACCTTGATCGCGCCCACGAACGGGGAGGCCTTGGGCTGGTTGGAACGGGTCTTTTCGGCTTTTGGCGATTTGATGGATGCCGCGGGGTTGCCGCTTGTGTTTCAAATTGGCGAGCCATGGTGGTGGGTTTCTTTGGGTGAGGGGCGCATACCACATTTTTATGATCCCCAAACCCTTGCCGCATATCCTTTGGAAACAGGGCATCCGGTGCCGGAGAAGCATCAAAGTGCCACCGAGATTCCATCCGCCGAGCAGCAGCTTTTTCTGGATTGGCTGGGCGAGAAATTGGGGGCTGCAACGCACCGGCTGCGCGATCATGTGAAAGGCCGGTATCCCGGCGCGCACGTGGCGCTGTTGTTTTTTACCCCGCAAGTTCTGGATGACAGCGCACCAATGCTACGCAGCGTCAATTTTCCAGTGAGCCATTGGGCGTCTCCCGCTTATGACCTGATGCAGATCGAAGATTATGACCATGTGATCGACGGCAATTGGGCAGATCATGCGCGTGGGGTCGATAGCGTGGTTTCGGAATTGGGATATCCACTTGAAAAGACACAGTTCTTCAGCGGTTTTGTGCTTTTAGAAGAAGACCGCCATATCTGGCGCAATATTGAATTCGCCTTGGAAGATGCCGAACGGCGGGGTTTTTCCGAACGGGTGATCTGGGCCTATACGCAGGTGGTGCGGGATGGCGTGGTGATGTTCGATCTGGATCAAAAGGAGCAGGATTTGGCTGGATTTCATGATGTGCGGCTACCCGATACGGTCAGTTTCGGATCGACAGGTGGTCCGCGCTTTTCAACTCGTGTGGTGGCCACGGCTTCGGGCCATGAACGGCGCAACCGTGATTGGGATCAGGCGCGGGCGGATTATGATATTTCGAGCGGTCTGCGTTCGGTGGATGATCTTGCGCAACTGATGGCCTTTTTCCGGGCGCGAGCGGGCCGGGCTTATGGCTTTCGCTTCCGTGATTGGGCCGATCACAGATCGTCTTTGGATCGCAGTCCGCCCGCCCCTACAGATCAGGAGATTGGTGTCGGTGATGGCAGCAATCAGGAGTTCCAGTTGATCAAACGCTATGGCGATGGCGACATGGCGCATATCCGGCGTATTACGCGACCGGTGGATGGATCTGTGCGTATTGCTCTGGATGGGGTGGAGCGAACCACAGGATGGAGTGTTGATCCGCATAGCGGTTTGGTGCGCTTTGATGTGGCGCCGCTGGACGGCGCGGTTGTAAGCGCCGGATTTTTGTTCGATGTGCCGGTGCGTTTTGCCGATGACGCATTGTCTTTATCATTGGAGGCATTCGATACAGGGGCCGCCCCCGCCATCCGCCTTCTTGAAATCAAGGAATAAGCCATGCGGCAGATTACTCCGCAGCTTCAAACGCATCTGGCGCAACAGGTTACGAGTCTTGCCACCTGTTGGCGGCTTCAAAGACGCGATGGGGTGTTGGTGGCTCTTACCTCCCATGACCGCGATCTGATGGTGGGGGGTGTTCGCTATCATGCAGATGGCGGGCTATCGGCAACAGCCGCGCGGGATACGGCTGATCTGGCCACCGATAATCTGGAGATCGAAGGGGTTTTGGAAAGCACGAATCTGGTGCCGGACGATCTGTCCAGCGGTCGTTTCGATGGGGCACGGGTGACGGTGTTCATGGTGGATTGGAACAATCCCGATGCCGGTCAATTGCTTGTAAAACAAGGAACGCTGGGCCGGATCACCCGCATCGATGGAGGCTTTCGTGCGGAAGTGCGGGGCCTTACGCACGCGCTGTCACAAAGCATCACCGAACAATATTCCCCCGGTTGCCGGGCAGAACTTGGAGATCGGCGGTGCAAGAAGTCTTTGAATGCCTTTCGGCGCACGGCATCGGTTCAGACAGTGATCGACGAAACCGTTTTCGTGGTGGATTTCAGCGGCGATCCGGATGGATGGTATGATTTTGGGAAGCTGCGCTGGCATTTGGGGGGAAATGGTGGCCTGGTTAGCGAAGTGCGGCGCTTTGAAATGGGCCGGCTAACCTTGTTTCAGGCCCCGCCAAGGCCCATGGCTGTGGGCGATGTGTTCACCTTGACAGCGGGCTGCGACAAGACATTGGCGGTGTGCCGCGAAAAATTCGACAATGTGTCAAATTTTCGCGGCGACCCTTTCGTTCCCGGAATTGATGCTTTGCTGGATTATCCGGGTTTCCAATAAAGCCGGTTTTATGCGTCGCTTTTGGCTTTTCTGGCTTTGGCTTTTGGCTTCGCTGTAGATTTTGCAGCCGGTTTAGCGGCGGCTTTTGGCTTGGCCGTTGCTTTGGCTTTGGCTTTTGCCGGAGCGTCTGCCTTGGCAGGTTCTTGTTCGGCAGAATCCTTTGGTTCTTCCGCCGTGGCAGCCGCTGCATCGGATAGTGGCTCAATTTCCGAAGCAGATGTGGGAGCTGCTTGGGGCGGGCTGTCGTTATTGGCTGGCTCTTCGGCGCGGCCTTCGCCCTCGGCCCCTTGAACCTGATCCATGATCTGCTTCATCAGGATTTCCGTGCGGCGACCGATTTCCTCGATGGCCTTGGAAAGATTGACCATATTATAGCCAAGCCCACGAAATACGAACACATGGCTGGTCGTATCATAAAGCCGGTAAATGCAATCTTCTTTCAGGCCCGGAAGGTCGATGGTTTTCGGGTCACCGACGAAATCGAACAGGACCCGCTGACCTTTGGTGCTTTTGATCCACTCATCGAGCTTTTCATCGGCATGTTCCCATAGTTCTACAAACCGGCGATCTCCTAAGGCATGGCTGTCGGGAAGCTGAAGTTTTTCCCGGAGCACTTCGCCGCGCCGGCGGGCGCGGGCGCGGGAAGGCCACAAAATGGCACCAACCTGCGAGGCGGCATTCAGTGCGGCCTGCCCCGAGAACAAGACCCCGGTCTGGCTTTTTTTCTCAAGAGACTGATTGAAAATGCTTAGCGCTGAGTGGGTGTAAAGGCACTGATTGCGCAGCTCATGCAGATAGATGATGAAAGAATTGGCGTCCATGATTCCTCACTATTTCGATAAGGCGGGCATTGATTGCGATCCGCGTGCCGCCCCTTCAATACCGAGCGATAGCACAAGCGGGGATGCAAATAGAAGAGTGGTTTCACCCGATTTGATTGTCGAGACAGCCAGATTGGCTTTGGGGACGCCTTTTCGTCATCAAGGGCGACAGGTGGGGCGGGGGCTTGATTGCGCAGGGCTGGTTTTATGGGTGGGGTGGCAATTGGGGGTCACTTGTTATGACCAGACCGGCTATCCGCGCAGTTTTTCTGATAACCGATTACTTCTTGCCGCCGAAGATGCAGGGTTTTGCAAGATCAAGACACCGGGGAGGGGTGATGTGGCGTGCTTGCAGATCGGTGGCGCCTTGCAACATTTGGCAATTCATACAGGGAACGGACTGATTCATGCCTGTGAGCGGGCCGGACGGGTGGTTGAGCATCGGCTCGATGCCCATTGGCGCCGGTCCATCTTGTGCGGCTTTCACTATCCGGGGAATGTGCAATGACGACTTTGGTGTTGCAGGTGGCGAGTGTGGCGGGCCTTGTGGTTGCGGGGCCGGCCGGGGGGCTTGTGGGGGCCGCGATTGGCAGCGTGATTGATCGGTCTGTTTTTCTGGGCGGGGGGAGCGTCCGGGAAGGACCGCGCCTGTCGGATCTGTCGGTTCAAAGCTCAGCCCTTGGCGAGACGATCCCTTTGGTGTTCGGCACGGCAAGGGTGTCGGGCAATGTTATTTGGTCCAGCGGCCTGATCGAAAAAAGAAGCGAAGAAAAGCAATCGGGCGGGAAGGGCCGCAAATCGACTTCGACGGTGACTTTTAGCTATTCCGTGTCTTTGGCCGTGGGCTTGGGGGCGCGGCCCATTCAGGGAGTGCGCCGGATTTGGGCCGATGGGAAATTGCTGCGCGACGAGGCGGGGCGGTGGCTGTCACCTGCCACTTTGCGGGTTTATCAAGGGACAGAAACGCAAAATCCCGATGTCTTGATCGAAGCCCATGAAGGGATTGCCAATGCACCGGCCTTTCGGGGCATGGCTTATGCGGTGCTTGAAGGGCTGGAACTGGCAGAATTTGCCAATCGCGTGCCTAATTTAAGCTTTGAAGTGATTGCTGATGATGCCGTGTCAGCAGGCGATCTTTTGGTGGAAATCGCCGCCCGCTCCGGTGTTGAGACAGCGCAGGCGACGGGCCTTGATCAATCCGTTGAAGGGTTGGCGCTGGCAAGGGACGTACCATGCGGTCCGCCATTGAAGGGGTTATGGGGCTTTTTCCGGCCAGCGTTTCGGAAGGGGGCGGGGTGCTTTCGTTCCGGTCTCTTGATGCGGGGGACGAACGAACGGTTTTCGAAACGGATATGGGAGCCGGCGGACAGACCGATGAGGATCGCTGGGCCGTGCATATTACCCGAGAACAAGGGGCGGATCTTTTACAGGAATTGAGCGTGCGGTATGGCGATCCGCAACGGGATTATCAGCCAGCGCTACAAAGGGCGCGCCGACAGCAAGGGTTTGCAGGCAATCGGGGCATCATCGACAGTCCGCTCTTTTTGAGTGGCGACAGAGCCAAACGGCAAGTCGAGCAGATGCTTGCCCTTTCATGGATGAAGCAAGAAACGCATCAGCTTCGCTTGACGGTGGATTTTGCGTCTCTGGAGGCGGGAGATCGGTTGGCCTATCAGTTGGATGAAACGACGGTCCGGTTGCTGATCGAAGAAATGGACATCGCACCGGATGGGGTTCTGGTATCGGGCTATCCCGTCAGCACCTTGCCCAATCTGGATTTCAATAGTTCGGCAACGGGCAATTTTACAGCACCGGTTGTGGAACTTGTGGGGTCTACGGAGTTTCAGGCTCTTGATCTTCCCGGGCTTGGCACATCGCGGGAGCCTTCACAGGTTCTTGCCGCTCTGGCCGGTGGATCGCCGGGCTGGCGCGGCGGCTCTGTTTATTTGTCCCGCGATGGGGGCGAAACCTATGACATTTTGGTCAGCAGCCGGGTTGCCGCCATTATGGGAGAGGTTTTGACCTTTCTGCCTCAAGGCCCCAGCGCCTATTGGGACGAGCAAAACGAGATCCGTGTGCGGTTGATGCGGCCGGATATGCAATTGGAAAGCAGAACCTCTCTTGCTGTTCTGAACGGGGCAAACCGGATCGTTGCGGGTAACGAGATCATTCAGTTCCGCGATGCGTTTCTGGATGCCGATGGAAGCTATCGGTTGCGGGGTCTGTTGCGCGGGCGCAATGGCACGGAATGGGCCATGAACGGTCATCAACCCGGTGAGCGGTTTGTGCTGCTTGATGGGGGCGGGTTGGTGGAAATGACAGTGCCGGAGTCCTTGTTGGGGCAATCCATGCTGATAAAGGCGGTGTCGGTGAATAATCTCCTGAATGATGCAGATCCCGAAACCTTGTCATATCAGGGACGATCCTTGATGCCCTTGGCTCCGGTTCATGTGAAGGCCAGCCGTGAAGGGCAGGATTTGGTGGTTCGCTGGGTTCGTCGAACCCGGCAATCCGGGGATTGGGTCGATGGCCGCGATGTTCCTTTGGGCGAGGAACGTGAACTGTATGAACTGGATATTCTGGATGCGGGGCAGGTGGTGCGCACGATCTCTACCTCTCAACCGGAACTCATCTATTCGGTGGCGGATCAGGTGGCCGATTTCGGAGCGCCGCGCGCTGAAATCGAGGGGGCTCTTTATCAAGTGAGCGCTCTTGTCGGGCGTGGATTTTCTTGGACCGGTCTGCTTTGAGCGCTGTCCTTTGCCACGGCATTTATAAAGTCATGCAATATTTTGGAGAGTATTATGAGCCTGTCTCCACGACACGCTTTTCCCTTTATCTTGACCAATCAATCCCAAAAGGAAGTGACCCATAATGAAGCGCTTTCGCGCATTGATCTGCTTTTGCATCTGCATATCGAAAGCGCGACGCAGACGGACCCTCCGGAAAATGCCAGCGAAGGTGCTGCATGGATTGTTGGGGCAGGCGCTTTAGGGGCCTGGGCTGGACATGACAATGAAATCGCCCAATGGCTGGATGGGGGCTGGCGGTTTATTGCCCCTGTGCAGGGAATGCGCGCGTGGCTTGCGGATCGTCAATTTGATGCGATTTATACAGGCACTCTCTGGCGCAGTGGAAATGTGTGGGCCGACAGCTATTCTATTTGGGGACAGCAGGTTGTCGGGCCGCGGCAAGGGCCAGTTCCGGACCCTGTAGGCGGTGCCGTTGTGGATCAAGAAGCGCGCGACAGCCTGAGTGCGCTTCTTGCGACGCTCCGTAATCATGGCCTGATCGCAACTTAGCAACCTGATGGCGATATAAGTGCGTTTTTCAACATGTTTTCGACAAAATTGTACAGCATCCCATAGGGGAGTATGATTTAACGCGTTGCTCTTGGCTTCATTGGGATAGGCCGAGGGGACATGAAGGGGAACGTCATGAAAAAGAACTTATTGCTTCTCGCATCCACCAGTTTTTTGTGTTTAGGCAGCGCAGTCGGTGCGCAAGAACAGGATGGAAATTTTTACGGTGCCATTCGCGCGGGCATCAATTGGGCTCATGACGAAGCTCTTGAGGGGAATTTTGCCTCGAAAGACGAGCGCGATCTGGGTTTGGTGTTGGGTGGCGCCATTGGCTATGATTTCAAGCCCATGCGGCTGGAATTGGAATTTATGCAGCGACGCAATGATCTGGACGGCCTGACCGTGCGATCCGATGGCGGTGCAGGGGCCGCTTTGGGGCTTGGACCATTGTCCGGCCCAACGGCACTGGCCGATACCAATGTCAATGCCTCGACCATTATGGCCAATTTCATCTATGATGTGCCGGTTGTGAAGGGGTTCCAGCCTTATCTTGGGGCTGGGATCGGCGTGGCGATTGTCGATCTGGATTATCGTTTGGCTGGTGGGCAGGACTTGCTTCGTTCCAATGATGCAGAGCCGGCTTTTCAGGCGCTTGCCGGCTTTAGTTCGCAATTAAGCGATCATTGGACCGCGGAAGTGGGCTATCGCTTTTTGACCACGGCCCAAAGCAGACTGCTTGTGGCTGATGCCATTGATGCGCAGGCAAAATATAAATCTCATTCCGTCTTGGTGGGGCTGCGTTATGCCTTCGGTGGTCCGAAAAAAGCTCAAGCTGCTCCGGCTCCTGTGGCCGCACCGGCTCCGCCGCCTAATCGTGCGCCGCGTGCTGAAAATGATCGGGCGCGGGTGGAAGCCGGTAACAGCGTGATGATCGATGTGCTGGCCAATGACCGGGACCCGGAAGGGCGTTTGGCCGGTATCGCGACCATAGGGGAAGCCCAATATGGTAAGGTTTCCCGCGATCCGAGTGGTGCTGTGCGCTATACGGCCGATCCCAAATATGTGGGACGTGATCGCTTTACCTATACTGTGCAGGATCAGGATGGTTCGGTGGCAACCGCAACGGTCGATGTGGATGTGTTGTCTCCGGAAATCGGCCCGTTCATCGTGTTCTTCGATTTTGATAGCGCCACATTGGCTCCTGAAGCAGAAAGGATTGTGCGTGATGCCGCCGATGCCTTTAAGAAATATGGTGTCGTTCGTATCGAAGTGGTGGGCCATACTGACCGCTCCGGCGCTGCAAAATACAATCAAGGCCTTTCGCAACGACGGGCAGCTTCGGTTGAAAAGGCTCTTGCAGAGCTAGGCGTTCCAAGCGATTCGGTTCTGAGTGCCGCGCGCGGCGAGTCTGATCCGCTTGTGCAAACCGATGATGGCGTGCGCGAGCCGCAAAACCGTCGCGTCGAGATCTTGTTTCCCAAACCCGGCAGCTAAGACCGGATAACGTGGATCAACGAATAAAAGGCGGGCCAATAACAGGTCCGCCTTTTTTATAAATGCTGTGTAGCTTTGCCGCGATAGGCAGCAGAGTGTTCGATATTATTGGATATTCGGGGACGAGGAAGAATTGCTGTCGGCGAGGCAGGTTCCAAGGGTGTTTTCGATTTTCATCGGCAAGCCCACGCGGATATGTGTGTCGTTGGGTGTTTGGCTTATGCGTGCGCCGATCTGGGCGATTTTCGTGCAAAAATCCGGGGTTGTGCGGACTGCCGAGGATACGGCATTGGCAAGGCTGGTGACATGCTTATCCAGCATGACTTTATAGTTTTGGCCGTAACTACGCTCAAAATACCCGACCAATGCATTGCCATGGCGGGCCAGATCATCGCGATGGCTGCGGATGAATTCATTATAGTACGCACGTTGACCAAGATCCTTGCGGCCACGGCATTGCAGGGCCCCCACCATCAGTTGCGTTTGCAAAAGCCGCATATCATGGGCCGCACGTTCTTTGGCGTCCATGCATTGTGCATAGGCCGTTTGGCTGCATAGGCCGCTGATCATGATCGCGGCAAGCGATGCTGTTTTCCATGTGGCCTTCATGAGATCCTCTTCCCAAGATGATGGATGGCACCTTGAGTGTCGAAGCTAAGGCTTAATGAAGAATTAACCAAACAATTCGTTTCAAATGCTCAGTTGTTCGGCGCGATGGCCGCCAACCAGCGCGTGATGCGCTTCTTGTTCGCACCAAGATCAGAATGTCCGTAAACGGAGCGGCTGTAAATTGCCAATGTCGAGCCGCCCTCATCGGTGGGATAAATGCGCACGGTAATGATGTCGGGGAACCGCATCATCGGTGTGCGTTCCACAAATTCAAATTGCTGGTTTTCCAAATCAAGCCGATGGGTGCGAATATCGGGGGATCGGTCTACATATTCCAGTAACCGGGCACGCAGGTCATTGCTGCTCAAATCAAAGACCGGCGCAATATCATCGGGGGATGCTTGCGGGCAGCGATCCGCAGGGCAGAGAAGATAGCTGTTGGGCTTGTCTGTTCTGGTCAGAGTCGCAAACTCAATGACGGGCAGTTCTTTTTCGTTGAAAAGCCCTTCTAATTGGCTAGGCGACATGAACAAGAGGGCCATTCCCGCAATGATGACAAGAATAGAAACGGCAATGGCCGCGTAGCGAATGGCATCAATAACAGACATATAGGGGCCTTTCAGGCGCGAAGAAGAAGTTTGGCCATGATGTTTCTTTGCACTTCATTGGTCCCCCCATAAATGGTCGCAGCGCGGGAGTAAAGGAAGTGTCCCATCCCTGCGGCGGCACCCATGGGGCCAATATCTGGCTCATTACGTCCGCGATCCTCTTTCCGGTCTGGATAGGGAAGGGCATAATAGCCCAAGGCTTCGACATATAATTCTGATAGGGCTTGTTGCAGTTCTGTGCCGCGAACCTTGAGAATGGATGGTTCTATGCCACGTTCTTCGCCGCGCATTTGAGCATCCAGAAAACGCAATTCCGTATATTCAAGTCCGGAAATCTGAATATCCAGATCTGCTATTTTTTGCGCAAAATCAGGATCTTGTGCAAGCGGGCGGCCATTGGCCGTCACGTCATGTGCCAGCTTACGCAGGCGCTTGATCATCCGTTTTTTCGCACCTAGATCGGTGATGGCCTGGCGTTCATTGGCGAGCAGGAATTTGGCGCAGGTCCAGCCTTTTCCTTCTTCGCCTACGCGGTTCTCGACGGGGACGCGCACATCTTCAAAGGTGACTTGATTGACATGATGCTCGCCATCAATGGTGATGACCGGATCGATCTGAATGCCCGGCGTGCGCATATCCACCAGAATGAAGGAAATACCCTTTTGCGGTTTGTCTTCCTTGGATGTGCGGGCCAAACAGAAAATCCAGTCGGCCCAGTGGGCATGGTGGTCCACAGCTTGGTGCCATTCAGAATATAGGTGTCGCCATCACGGACAGCGGTCATGCGCAGGGAGGCAAGGTCGGACCCGGCCCCCGGTTCGGAATAGCCCTGTGCCCACCAGATATCGCTGTTCAGGATGGATGGCAAATGGCGGGATTTTTGGTCCTCGGTGCCGAAGGTGTAAATCACCGGCCCCACCATATTCAGGCCGAAAGGGATAGGCTTTGGGGCGCCGGATAAGCCCAGTTCCAGATTGAAGATATATTGTTGTGTGGCATTCCAGCCACATCCGCCCACTTCAGTTGGCCAGTTCGGGGCTATCCAGCCTTTGTCGAACAGGATTTTTTGCCAAGTCACATAGTCGCTTTTCAAAAGCGTCGTCCCATGATCGAGTTTTTCGCGCAATTCCTTTGGAATGGCATGGGCGAAGAAATCTTTCACATCTTCATGAAAGGCCCGATCTTGTTTTGTGAATGACAGGTCCATTATCCCTCTCCGGCCTATAGTGTTCCGGGGCAGAAAGACGCCGGGACCGCCGCCTTATAACCGCTTGCGGGTAAAAAAGCAGACGGGCCCCGGCACGCAGAAAACGATGATTAAAGAGCGCCAGCCAATTGCATTGCGGCTCCCATATCGCCATCCACTTTCAGCTTGCCCATCATGAAGGCCATCTGGGCATTTTGGCTGCCATCAAGGATTTCGCGGAAATCGCTTTCTTCAACTTTGATCGTGCAATCGGCATCTGCATCGTCATTATCGACATTGGGCGGAGTTTGGCTGCCATCAATGCGGATCACGCCAAGATCGCCGAGATCGAACTTAATGACGCTGGAAATGCCAGACCCGGATACTTTCGTGCGGACGGTTTCAGTCAGTTCGGCAAGGCTCATGAAAAAGACTCCTTTTTTACATGGTTGACAGAATGTCGACGGTCTTTGGTCGATTCTGTCGCGCACGCTAGCATGGTGTTTCGCCGGGGGACAGCCCCCGGCTATGGGAGCTTTTTTTCAAGGACCGTTTCCGTCCTTGTCCTTATTCCCGTCGTCTGTTTTCTTCTTTTTGAGCAAACCGCCAAGGCCGGATTTCAGCGCTTCATCGGCCTTTTCAGAGAGCCCACCGGGCAGGTCAGAGGTCTTTTCTTTCAGGCGGTCTTCCAAATCGGATTTGACATCATCAAGCTTTTCCCGCGCTTTGTCTTCCAGATTGTCCAGTTTCCCGCGGGCATCGCTTAATAATTGCTTGCCCATTTCGCTGGCCAACGCTTTTTTTACCTGTGGCATCAAGGCATCAAAGACAATCTGTGCCGCTTGTGACGGGGCGATGCCTTCCGCTCCACCGATATTTTGCAGATGGATATCGGCCAATTCCAGTTTCTGATCGGAAAAGCCAATCTTGCCGCCGCCAATGGTGATCATTGCATCATTGAGCTGGAAATCCCCAATGCGTATGTCGGCCACATCCACTTCTTCTGTCGGCGCAGGGCCAATGAAGTCTTCGATGTTTTTTTGGATGCTTTGCAAATTGGTGCTGTTGGGGCCCGGCTCGATCCGTAGCTCCGGCGCATCAATCCGTATGGTTTTGATATCGATGAGATCGGTCAAGACGGATTGGGGCTTGAGCTTGATCATAAAGGAGCCAAGACGTACGGCATCGGCATCGGGATATCCGTCTGGATTGCCAATGCGAACGCCGGTTATTTCAGCCTGTCCCGTAAAGGGAGAAAAAGAAATTTTCTCTACAGCAACGGGAGCGCCCAAAATTGGCGGGGCATGGCGCTCTATACCGGCCCGTAAGGCCTCTTCACCTTCCAGATAGACCCATAAGGCTCCAGCTCCAATCACCAGGACCAGCAGTACCAATAGTGAGATTAAAACTTTACGCATCATGTTCCCCTTTGTCCCGTGTCATCATTTTTAAGTGTAACCGCCTGTTCGACAATTGACGATAGTTAATAATATCTTAATGAATAGCTTGATCCGCGGATACGAATAGGCGATGCTTTTAAAAAGCAGTGATTTACCTTTGGAACCCGGTTACTTGGGGCGTTTCCAGTGTTGATAGGTGCGGAAAATTGAGGGGTTTATGGATGGAAGTGTGAGGAAAAGCGGTAGTAGTTTTGCGCCTCTGGACTTCCCGATGCTTGGCTTGCGTGATGGAAATCCCGGTCTGTTTGACGCTGTTTTTGAAGAATGTGAGGCAGGCCTTCTGATCCTGGATCTTGATCTTGCACGTCTGGATGTGCGGATTTCTGATGCCAATCCTGCTTTATGTTCGTGGCTGGGGCGGTCCCGGCAATCTTTGTGTGGCACGCAATTATTTACTTTGCTGAGCGATCAGACCCGTCAGGGGGATATCGTCCGTTTGCACAGGGCTATGGCGCGTCATAGCCCTGTTTGCGTGGATGTCATGCTGCGTTCTTTTGATGACGGGATGCCGCATATCCCCGTCATCATGACAGTGCGCCCGGTGGGAATGGCAGGGCGTGCGCCGCGGATGGTGGCGGTGTTGCGGCATCAAGAGGGGGAACTGCATCAAGCCTTGATACAGGCGCAACGGGACCGCGATGCTGCCTTGCAGGCGCGGGAGCGGATGCTGGCGCGGATCAGCCATGATTTGCGGACTCCCCTGAATGGGATTTTGGGATTTTCTCAGATTATGGCAGGGATCGGGCGTGAACCGGATGCCCCGACCCTGAATTATGCTGATGATATTGTAACATTGGGTCGAGAGCTGCTCACCCGCATTGAAGATCTTTTGGCCGTGGCCGAGGACAGGGTGTCTACGGTGCCGCGTACGTTGCAAGATGTGGATTTGGGCGCTTTTGTTGAAACGTCTCTCGACGGATTCCGGGAGAGATTTACGCGAGCCGGCCTCACTTTAAGTCGGCGCATTGAAGCCGCTTTACCAAAGTTGCGTGCCGTATCTGCGGATATATTGGGGCTTTTGTCGGCCTTGATGGAAAATGCCTTATTATGTGCCCCCCGCTATAGCCGGGTCGTGTTTTCGGTGTTTCTCGATGAAGCGGGTCGCCTGACACTCCATATGTCGGATCTTGGTCCGCCTTTGTCTTTAGATGAAATCAATGCTGCTGTTGCTGCCTTTGATGAAGAGACGGACGTTTATGCCTCTCCGCATCGGCGGAAAACTGCCGGATTGCCGATGGCAAAGGTTTTGGCGGAGCGAAATGGCGGGACCATGTCTGTTTCCGGGAACGAAGGCGGAGACGGGTTCTCCTGCTGTATTCACTTTCCCGTCCATCACTTATGCTTCTAAGGTCAGGCCAAACCGACATTTATGCGTTTGTAGTCCAAGCGCCCCTTTTCAGCAGGCGGTCTGTGGTTTAGGCTTTGGGTGAATGCGGGTAAATATCGGGCGGAAATGACTGTTTTCTTTCCTATTTTATATTTCTTACTTCTTTTGGCGCTGTCCATTGTTGTGACGCTGATCGTGCCGGACTATGCCGGCTGGCCACAGCCTGTGGTGGCTTTGGTTTCTTTTTTGATCTTCCTTTTGGCTGTTCTTTTGTTCGTTCTGTCATCGAAACGGGGCATTGATCGACGTTTTCGGGGAATTGAACGGTCCGTGGCGCGGATCGCCAGAGAAACAGACAAATTGGGTCTGGATGTATCGGCCTTGCGCCAAATAGAGGGAAAGGCCAGCGGCTCCACCGAGGATATGATCCGTGAAATGCGGGTGCTGCAGACATTGCTTGGGCAGATCATTGGGCGTTCCGGGACGGGATTGCGCAAAGGCGATGTGAATGTTGAGGGACTTTTAAAGGGCGTTGCGGTGACACAAGCCGCACGTGCCGAGCTGTCCCCCGATATAGAAGCGGATATTCTTTCGGTCGTGCAAGGGGCACTGTCTGAAAACCGGGTGGATTTGTATTTGCAACCCACTGTTGCTTTGCCGTCGCGTCGACCACAGCATTATGAGTGTTTTTCGCGGGTGCGCGGCTTACATGATGAAGTGATTTATCCTCAGCAATATCTGCCTGTTGCGGAAAGCTCCGGCCTTGTGGGAACGCTGGATAATTTGTTGTTGTTCCGCTGTATTCAGCTGATCCGGAAATTGGGCCCCCGGCGCCTGATGTGCACTTTTTTTGTAATATTTCCGCAGCCTCTGTTCTTGATGAAGAGTTTTTTCCGCAATTTATTGATTTTATGGCGGCAAATAAGGAATTGGCGGACCGGTTGGTGTTCGAGTTTCCTCAAGCCGATTTGCTGTCCATGGATGAGCGGACGCGTAACCGTTTGAGCGCTTTAGGGGAGAGTGGCTACAGCTTCGGGTTGGACCATGTGGATGATTTGCGCTTGGACGCCGCTTTTCTAAAATCGCTTTATGTGCGCTTTGTGAAGGTAGATGCGGATATATTGCTGGGAGAGCAGGTAGACCTTCATCCTGGCGATGTGCGCCGTGCGTTAAAGCGTCAGGGCATTGATTTGATCGCTTCGAAGATCGAGGAAGAAAGTCAGGTTCTCGAATTGCTGGATCTGGATATTTCCCTGGCGCAGGGCTATTTGTTTGGAAAACCGCGTCTTAATCGTGAAGATGGTGGTGGCGAGAGCGGATGATTTGACGCATATCGTTTTCTCGCAGCCTTTTTGTGCTTCCTGTATCCTCTTGATTATGGCTTGATCCTATGTCCGTTCCGGTCCTTTCCGGCTTGTCTTCGCTTGTTTCCAGACATCCTTTTATTCTGTGTGATATTTGGGGGGTGGTGCATGATGGCGCTTCCGCCTTTTTGCCTGCCGTTGATGCACTAAGCCGTGCGCGACGGGAAGGCGTTTCTGTGGCCCTCGTGTCGAATTCACCCGTCGCGCGTTTCAGGTGCGGGAGCAGCTTCAGGCTTTGGGGGTGGGAGAGGGCGCCTATGATACGGTGATCACCTCTGGCGAGTTGACGCGCAGTTATCTGGAACGGGATTTTCAAGGGCAGAAATTCTATCATCTGGGGCCACAGGAAGATCGCGCAACCGTTGAGCAGATGGACCTGTTCGAGGTGGATCATGCGGATGAGGCCGATGTGATCGTTGCTACGGGGCTGGTTGGCCGGGATGTGGACGCGCATGTGTCGTTGCTTGCCAAAGCGGCGCAGAACCGGCGGCCACTTTTATGTGCCAATCCTGATCGGGTGGTACGCCATGAAGGAAAGATGTTTATTTGCGCCGGGGCCGTGGCGGATCGTTATGAAGCCATGGGCGGGCCGGTTGTTTGGCTAGGCAAGCCCGCACCGCCACCTTATGCGGCCAGCCGGCATTTTTTTGCAGAGCTTGCCGGACGAGAGGTTTCCGCATCAGAGCAATTGATTATTGGCGATGGCCTTGCCACCGATATTGCCGGTGCCGCCCGCGAAGGAATTGCCAGTATATTGATCGAGCATGGTGTGCATCACGCAGATTTTCTGGCTCAAGGCATCGAACCTTTGATCAAGCAACATCTGGCGGTGCCGGATTACCGGATGGAATTTTTGCGCTGGTAGGTCTTTGGCAGGCAGCAATGAGGATGACGTTTTGCCGCCATCCCTGTTTGCGCTGACATGCTTTTCAGTTACCCAAATAAAGCATCAATATCATCTTGCTGCTTGAGCCGGATGGAGTCGGTGGTTCCTCTGCTTTTGGCTTCGCCGCTTTTGCTGCGGGCTTGGCTGCAGCCTTTGGCGCAGGCGCTTTCTTTCGTGGCGCTGCTTTTTTTGTATTTGCCGCGGGCGTGGGGCTTTTTGGTGCGGCCTTGGGGCTTGTAGGTTCCGTCTTAGGGCTTCCCCCCATCAAGGCATCGACAGCATCCTGATCGATGCCTTCCCCTTCCAGGGACGGGCCGCGAAGCAAGGCCCGATCTTCGTCCACGGCCACGTCTTCTTCATCTTCTGCCGCAGCGGAAATTTCATCATCGGTAATGCCCAAAAGGCTACGCAATTCGTGAATGCGCCCTTCGACATAGGTGAGCGTTTGCACAACTTTTGAAATGCGTTGGCCGGTGATGTCTTGAAACGAGCAGGCCTCAAATATCTGCATGATATTATCTTGCACGGTTTGCTGAAACGCTTCCACATCCTGTGGATCCGCTCCCATGATGGCTTCAGCCGATTCCATGATCGTATTGGTCGCCGTTTCTGTTTGCTGGACGATTGCATCCAGCTCCATGCCCGCGCGGGGAATACGATCCGTTTCCAGATCTCTTGGCTGAAGCGCCGCGATTTCCTTGCGGGCATTGCCGATATAGTCGCTCAATGTCCGACATTCGCGGTAGATCTTTGTGTCGATCGAGCGGAAATAGGTGCGCATCGTTCCGATGAGCACTTCCGTTACCGAGGCAACATCGGTCAAAGAAAGAGTCTCGTCCCGCTTCTCCCGAAGGCGATCGACCAAGGCCTCGATCTTTTCCGGGAGTTCTTCGGCACCCATCAGAATTCCCCAAGCACAGCCGACAGCTTTTGTTTGAGCGTCGCAGCGTTGAAGGGCTTCACGATATAGTTGTTTACGCCTGCCTTTTTGGCTGCGATCACATTGTCCGTTTTGGATTCCGCCGTGACCATGATGAATGGCAGCGCTTTCAGCTGCGCATCGGCACGCACTTCTTTTAAAAGTTCGTACCCTGTCATTGGCTCCATATTCCAATCGGAAATGACCAGGCCGTAATTTTTGCTGCGCAGTTTCTCCAGCGCCTGTGAACCATCGGTTGCTTCATCCACATTGTCGAAACCAAGCTGTTTGAGCAAGTTGCGAACGATTCGAAGCATCGTCTTATAATCATCGACGATAAGGATGGGCATCGCCTTATCTACGGCCATAGTTGTCCAAACCCCTGAAAATTGGCTGAATTCAGACGGAGCGACCCTCCGTCGGTTAAGAGAAAAGCACTTTAATACCCCGCCTCTAAAAAACTGGTTAATGCTCTTCGAATGATCATTTAAATTTCAAATTGGTCTAAAAAGTCACTTTTTATATGCGTCCCATGTCCGTCTTGCTCGGCGTTTCCTCCTCCGGCTATAGTGCCGTCTCTTTATTCTCACAGAAATATCTGTAGGGATGTAATCCAAGCCAGTCTGTCAGGAGCCACCCCACCCGTGGAGATCCTTCGCCACCCATTGTCCTTGCCGCCTTCCTTAAGGGGATCTGTTGCGGCCTTGGGAAATTTCGATGGTTTCCACCGCGGCCATCAGGTGGTGGTGGGAGAAGCGGGCCGGTTGGCGCGGGATATGGGGGTGCCTTTGGCTGTTGTCACCACAGAGCCGCATCCGCGCAGTTTCTTCCGCCCCAATGACCCGCCTTTTCGCCTGACCCCCTTTCGGGAGCGGGCATGGCTTTTGGAGCAGTTTGGCGTGGATTTGCTGGTGAGCTTACCATTTGATGCCACGCTGTCGCATTTTTCTCCGCAGCAATTCGTGACGGAAATTTTATGCGAAAAGCTGGGCGTTTTGCATTTGCTGGCGGGTTATGATTACCGGTTCGGGGCAAAGCGTGCCGGTGGGTCGGACCTGCTGGCCTGGATGGGCAAAATGGAAGGCTTTGGCCTCAGTGTGGTGGAACCTGTGACCTTCGGTATCGAAGGCGCGGCGGGGCAGATTTATTCTTCCAGCCTTGTGCGCGATACCCTGCGTGAAGGTCGGGCGCGCCGGGCAGCGTCCTTGCTTGGCCATTGGTGGACTCTTTCGGGACATGTTCTGGAAGGCGACAAGCGCGGGCGAACCATCGGCTTCCCCACCGCCAATCTGGCTTTGGAAGATGTGCTTCACCCCAAATTCGGCGTTTATGCCGTTCGGGTAACGGTGGAAGGCGATGATGCAATTTATGGCGGCGTTGCCAATCTGGGATGTCGCCCCACCTTTGATAAATCCGACATCACCCTTGAAACCTTTTTGTTCGATTTCGAGGGGGATCTATATGGTCGGCATATCCGGGTCGAATTTGTGGGCTTTGTGCGTGCAGAGCAGAAATTTTCTGGCATAGAAGCGCTGAAAGCCCAGATCGCACAGGATTGTCAAACCGCCCGAACGCTGTTGGCCGATCCCGAAAATGCGCGTGATCACCTTCCGCCGCCCCGCCTGGACCGTTATCTCGCCGACCATCCTGTCGCTTTGGCAAAACCGCGATAAAGCGGGTATTCCGCGGTGGAAGGGGCGAACAGTCTCTTGCCCGCTTGCCATGGCATTGCTAAAAGATTTCCTATGTTGAGTGGCGCATATATCACCGGTGTGGAGAGGCGAATTATTGGCCCGGCCTTTGTTTGAAGGCCGGGGCCATGTGCAACTTAACAATTCCTGCCTTATTCAATGACGTGAGGACTGTCCATGTCCGGTGACTTACCCACCAAGCGCGATTATCGTGCAACGATCTTCCTGCCCCAAACCGACCTTCCCATGCGTGCCGGATTGCCGCAAAAAGAGCCGGAATGGTTGGAGGCTTGGGAAAAGAGCGCCCTTTATCAAAGCCTGCGTGATGCGGGCCGTGATCGTCCACGCTTTACCCTGCATGATGGGCCGCCCTATGCCAATGGGGACATCCATATCGGCCATGCGATGAACAAGATCCTGAAGGATGTGATCGTTCGCGCCTATCAAATGACCGGCCATGATGCCCCTTATGTGCCCGGCTGGGATTGCCATGGCCTGCCCATCGAGTGGAAAGTGGAAGAAGCCTACCGTAAAAAGGGCAAGAACAAAGACGAGGTGGACCCGGTTGAATTCCGCAAGGAATGTCGCGCCTTCGCCGCCAAGTGGATTGACCGCCAGCGTACGCAGTTCAAGCGTCTGGGGATCCTTGGTAATTGGGACAATCCCTATACCACCATGGCCTATGAGGCCGAGGCCCGGATCGTTCAGGAATTGCTGAAATTCGCCATGTCGGGCGCGCTGTATCGCGGCTCGAAGCCTGTGATGTGGTCGCCGGTGGAAAAAACCGCGTTGGCCGAGGCCGAGGTGGAATATCACGACCACAGTTCCACCCAGATCGATGTGGCGTTCCCCATTATCAAAACCGACATCGAAGCCCTGTCCACCGCCAAGGTGGTGATCTGGACCACCACGCCGTGGACCATTCCGGCCAACCGCGCCATCTGCTTCGGGCCGGATATCGATTATGTGCTGGTAGAGGCCGATGAGCTGTCCGACGGCGCCTTGATCAAGCGCGGGACACGCTTTTTGGTGGCTGAAGCCTTGCTCAGTGCCTTTGCGCAACGGGCGTCCATCACTGTTCATGGGGTGGTGGAACGCTATCGCGGCGCCGATCTGGCCAATACGGTTTGCGCCCATCCGTGGCGTGGGCGGGGATATGAGTTCGATGTACCCTTGCTGCCCGGTGATCATGTTACGGTGGATGCGGGGACCGGCTTTGTGCACACGGCCCCTAGCCATGGTGAAGACGATTTCATCGTCGGCCAGAAATTCGGCATCGAAGTGCCGATGACCGTGGGCGGTGATGGCCGTTATTATGATCATATGCCGCTGGTGGCGGGCGATCATGTGTATAAGGTGGGTGACAAGATCTGCGATCTTCTGGCTGAAAATCATGCCTTGTGGGGTAAAAGCACCTTCGTACACAGCTATCCCCATAGCTGGCGTTCCAAAGCCCCGCTGATTTTCCGCAACACGCCGCAATGGTTCATTTCCATGGAAACGAACGGCCTGCGCGAAAAAGCCTTGGCAGGGATCGAACAGGTGCGCTGGATTCCGGCGCGCGGCAAGAATCGTATCCGCGGCATGGTTTCGGATCGCCCCGATTGGGTGATCAGTCGCCAGCGTGCCTGGGGCGTGCCCATTACGGTCTTTGCCAATCCCGTTACGGGCGAGATTTTGCAAGATGATGCGGTCAATGCACGTATCGTGGCTGCGGTGCGTGAAGAAGGGGCCGATGCGTGGTTCGCCGGGGATCCCAAGCGCTTCCTCGGTTCGGACCATAATCCCGATGACTGGGAAGCGATCACCGATATTCTGGATGTGTGGTTTGATTCCGGTTCCACACATTCTTTTGTTTTGGAAGAACGCGAAGAGCTGCATTGGCCGGCATCCTTGTATCTGGAAGGGTCGGATCAGCATCGCGGCTGGTTCCAGTCCAGCCTTTTGGAAGCCTGCGGCACGCGCGGCCGCCCGCCTTATGAGGCGGTTTTGACCCATGGCTTCACATTGGATGCCGATGGCCGCAAAATGTCCAAATCTGCAGGCACCGGCTTGTCGCCGCAGGATATTGTCGATCAATATGGGGCCGATATTCTGCGCCTGTGGGTGGTATCGACCGACTATTTCGAAGATGTGCGGATCGGCAAGGAGATCATCAAAGGGCAGGTGGATGCTTATCGCAAGATCCGCAATACCCTGCGCTTCTTGCTGGGCAATTTGGCAGGCTTTGAAGAAAGCGAACGGCTACCCATCGATCAGATGCCAGAGCTGGAACAATGGGTGTTGCACCGCATGGCCGAGCTTGATGCGCTGGTGCGTGACAAGATCAACGGCTTTGATTTCAACCCCTATTTCCAGGCGCTTTACCAGTTTTGCATTATCGAGCTTTCGGCCCTGTATTTCGATATCCGCAAGGATGCGCTTTATTGCGATGCCAAGGACAGCATCCGCCGCCGCGCCGCGCGCACGGTTCTGGATTTGTTGTTCTATCGCCTGACAAGCTGGCTGGCACCGATATTGGTATTTACCACGGAAGAGGTCTGGCAGGCGCGATTCGGTGTGGATGCAAAAAGCGTGCATCTACAGCAATTCCCGGAAACATCTGCCAGCTGGCGCAATCCGGATTTGGCGGAAAAATGGACGAAGATCCGGGCTATCCGGCGCGTGGTCACCGGCGCGCTAGAGGTGGAGCGCCGCGAAAAGCGCATCGGCTCGTCTTTGCAGGCGGCCCCCAAACTTTATATCGACGATCCCGAGCGGATGGCGGCGCTTGATGGCCTTGATCTGGCAGAGATTTGTATCACGTCGTCTGTTGAGGTGATCGTGGGGCGCGGGCCGGATGAGGCATGGCGGCTTGATGACGTGCCGCATGTGGCTGTTCTGGTGGAACAGGCCTCCGGTGAAAAATGCCAGCGTTGCTGGGTGGTCAGCGAGGAGGTCGGGGCCGATGCCGCCAATCCCGATATTTGCAATCGTTGTGCAAAAACGGTGCAGGCACCGGGATGTGGTGCGGCGTGAAGCCTCTTTTCGCCCACTCATTGCGCACCCAAAAAGCTGCACGGCGCATTGGCTGGCTGGTGGTTTTGCTGGTGCTTTTAACGGACCGGCTCAGCAAGCTCTGGATTCTGGATGGCCTGGCAATGCAGGTGGGGGATACACGCCCCCTCCTGCCTTTTTTCAGCCTGACCTTCGTTTGGAATGAAGGGGTAAGCCTTGGGTTGTTCCAGCAAGGCACAATGGGGGGCCGCGTTTTTCTGATCGGCCTCACATCTCTGATCTCGGTGCTGCTGGCCATTTGGTTGCAGCGCACCCGCTTGCGCCTGCCTGCTTTAGCTCTTGGGCTGATTCTGGGCGGGGCCATTGGCAATATATGGGATCGGGTGCTTTATGGAGCGGTGGTGGATTTTGCCCATGTTCATGTGGGGAACTGGTCTTTTTACATCTTCAATGTGGCGGATGCGGCGATCAGCGTGGGCGTTGTGCTGTTGTTGATTGACAGTTTCGTACACCCGCAACGACAATCCGTTTGAGAGGCGAAGCGGCACGCTTGCTGTCAGCCTTAAAATTCCGTACAAAGACCATATGATTTGTTGAAAATAACCGATAGTTGCGAGGAAAATCCTTGACCATTTCTTTCGGATATCGCGGCCTTGTCCGTTTTGCCGTTTCTGCTGTGGCCTTTGTCGGCCTTGGTGGATGCGTTTGGGTTGGTGATCTGGTCGGGTCTGGCAAAAGCCCGCCCGATGAATTTGTGGTGGTTGATAAGCGCCCTTTGGTGGTGCCGCCTGATTTCCAGTTGCGCCCTCCACGCCCCGGCGTGCCTAGCCCGCAAAATATCCAGCCCGCCGCCCAGGTGGTGGATGCGCTTTTCCCCGGCCATACGGCTGTTCCGCCAAAGCCATCCGCTGCGGAAATGGCGCTTCTGGATAATTTCCCCCAAACGGATGCGGATATCCGTTCCACCGTGGGTGATGATACGGAATTGGTGAACAAAGGGCCGATGTTGTCTGAAATCCTGGCGATGGAGCCGCGCGCGATGGAAAGCGACGGGGCCAGTATTCAACGGCTTACATCCGATCCGCGCTGACCTGCGCCGCAGCGCTTTGTTTCCTTCAGAATTTTGAGCGGTCGTCCTTCATCAAGGGCGGCCGTTTTGATATGCTGATATAGGCAATGGCGATCATGAAAAGCGGGTACTTATGGACGATGGGAAAAGCGGGCGTATCCATCTTTTGGATGAACAGACGGTCAATCAGATCGCCGCAGGTGAAGTGGTGGAACGCCCCGCCAGTGCCGTTAAGGAATTGGTGGAAAATGCACTGGATGCGGGGGCGCATCATATTGATGTGGTGCTGCGCGAAGGTGGAAAGGCGCTTATTTCTGTAACGGATGATGGCATTGGCATGTCGCCCGAAGAATTGGGAATGGCCGTTGAGCGCCATGCCACCTCGAAACTACGCAGCGCTGAAGACTTGAATGCCATTGGCACCCTCGGGTTTCGCGGAGAAGCCTTGCCGTCCATCGGTTCGGTCAGTCGGTTATCCATCACCAGCCGGGCCAAAGGCGCGGATGAGGCTTGGGCGCTAAAAGTGGATGCCGGGGCGAAAACCGGCCCTCTTCCTGCGGCTTTATCGGGGGGCACACGCATCGAGGTGCGGGATCTGTTTTATGCGACCCCTGCGCGGTTGAAATTCCTGAAAGCCGACCGCACCGAACAATCCAATGCACTGGATATTATAAAGCGGCTGGCGATGGCTCATCCCCATGTGGCCTTCAGCCTCAGCGATGGGGACCGGGTGTTGCTCCGCGCCGAACGGGCGCTCTCCACAGGGGACGATGCACAAAAGGCGCGACTCGGTGATATTCTGGGGCGGGCCTTTACCGATAATGCGGTGGCGGTGGATGCGGTGCGCGATGATTTGCGGCTGAAGGGATTTGCCGGCCTTCCCACCTATTCCCGGGGCAATGCCCAACAGCAATATTTGTTCGTCAATGGCCGCCCGGTAAAAGACCGGTTGTTGGTGGGGGCGGTGCGTGGAGCCTATGCGGATTTCCTTGCCCGCGACCGGCATCCGGTTTTGGTGTTGTTTTTGGAACTGGACCCGCATGCGGTGGATGTGAATGTGCATCCCGCGAAAGCCGAAGTGCGCTTCCGCGATCAAGCTGGTGCGTGGTTTGATTGTTTCCGGTTTGCGTCATGCTTTGGGGGCGGCAGGGCATCGGGCTTCCACCAGTGTCAGCCAGGCGGCTTTGGGGGCGGCACGTCCGGCCTATTCCCCCGTAACGCGCCCTGCTTATGGGGAGAAACCTGTCTTGGGTGGCGGCTTTCATGATGCGGCCCGTACATGGCAGGCACCGACCTCCTCTGTGCCAGAGCAAAGTCGTTTCGACTCTGAAACGATACCCGTATCTGCCCGGCACGAACCCGTTACACAAGAGCAAGAGCGGGCGGCGCAGATAGAGGATTATCCCCTTGGTACGGCACGCGGGCAGCTCCATGAAACCTATATCATGGCGCAAAATGCCGATGGCATCGTGATTGTGGATCAACATGCGGCCCATGAGCGTCTGGTTTATGAACGCATGAAGGCATCGCTTGAGAAAAGCGGTGTGGCGCGGCAGATGTTGTTGCTTCCAGATGTGGTGGAATTGGACCCGGATGCGGCCAGCCGTGTTCTGGCCCGTGTGGAAGAATTCGCCGAATTGGGGCTGGTGCTGGAGCCATTTGGCGATGGCGCTGTGGTGGTGCGCGAAGTACCCGCCTTGTTGGGCAAGGTGGACAGTGTGCGCTTGGTGCGCGATCTGGCCGATGATCTGGCGGAATTGGATCAGGGACTGACCCTGAAGGAACGGCTGGAAGAGGTGTGCGCCACCATGGCTTGTCATGGCAGCGTGCGGGCGGGCAGGCGATTAACTCTGGATGAAATGAATGCCTTGCTGCGCGAGATGGAGGCCACCCCCCATTCGGGCCAGTGCAATCATGGGCGCCCCACCTATGTGGAGCTAAAACTCCGGGATGTGGAGCGGCTGTTTGGTCGCCGTTAAAATCGTCGGCAGCACTAGCTCAAGGGGGTGAAACGCAAAAACCAGAGGCTGCTGTCGGCCATCTGGCGCTGGTCGAGCAGGTCAAACCCTTTCGATAAGGAAAGCGTTTCATCCCGCGCCGTTTCCGCCACCACAAGGGCATTGGGGGCCAACCAGCCTTTGTCGCGTAAGGATGAAAGCGCCAGGTCCGCCAATCCTTTGTGATAGGGCGGGTCGAGAAATGCGATCTCGACGGGGCCATGTTCCAAAGCCGGTGCGGGCAGCCTTGTGGCGTCTTTCGCCAGCACGATTGCCTTGTCTTCGGCTTTCATTGTGGCGATATTGCCTTTCAAAAGGCTCAGGCTTTTCGGGGCTTTTTCAACAAAAGTCACATGGCGGGCCCCCCGCGACAAGGCCTCGATCCCCACAGCCCCCGTGCCTGCGAACAGGTCGGCCATATGCGCCCCCACAAGGGACGGCTGCTGGCTATGGCTCAGGATATTGAACAAGGTTTCGCGCAATCGGTCGCTGGTGGGGCGGACCGCCCGACCATCGGGGGCACGCAAGCGGCGTCCACGAAACTGTCCGGCGATCACCCGCATCAGCGTTTCTCTTTGGGGCCGTTTGGGGTGCGCGGGGCACTTCTTTTGGGGCGGAATTTGGTTTTCGGTTTGGCTTTTGCCCATTTGGAAGGATTGGGAGCTTTTTTCGTCTCGGCTGCAATGGATGCGCTTTCCAAGGCTCCCAGATGGGCCCCACAGGCGGAATAAAGGGCTTTTGACGAGATTTCCCCCACAGCACCGCGTTGCAATGTTCCCAAAGTGAAGGGGCCATAGGCGGTGCGAATCAGGCGGTTCACATCCAGCCCGATCGAGGCCAGAACCCGGCGCACTTCGCGGTTTTTCCCCTCGCGCAGAGCCACATTCAGCCACGCATTGCTGCCTGAAACCTTTTCCACGGTGGCTTCAATGGTTCATAAACGATGCCGTCCACCACTGCGCCTTCCGCAAGGGCCTTGAGCTTGGCTTCATCCGCCGTGCCGTGGGCGCGCACTTTATAGCGCCGTATCCAGCCGGTTTTCGGCATTTCCATCCAGCGCGCCAGTGCGCCATCATTGGTCAGCAGCAACAGCCCTTCGGAATTGAGATCCAGCCGTCCTACCGAAATGACGCGCGGCAAATGCGATGGCAAATGATCGAACACCGTTGACCGCCCTTCCGGGTCGCGGTGCGTTGTGACCAATCCACGTGGCTTGTGATAGCGCCACAGCCTTGCACTTTCCGCTTGCTCGACGGGCTTTCCATTAACGGTGATGCCTTCAAGGCTGGTGATCAGGCAGGCCGGGGTTTTCAGCCGCTTCCCATTGATGGAAACGCGTCCAAGCTCGATCAGCCGTTCCACCTCACGCCGTGAGCCGATGCCCGCACGGGCAAGTGCTTTTGCGATTCG
This sequence comes from Iodidimonas gelatinilytica, assembly GCF_008579125.1. Lineage (NCBI taxonomy): Bacteria > Pseudomonadati > Pseudomonadota > Alphaproteobacteria > Iodidimonadales > Iodidimonadaceae > Iodidimonas > Iodidimonas gelatinilytica. Next base: position 84,103 of record NZ_BKCL01000002.1, read on the forward strand.
TTCCGGTGCAGGCCCTGCCGCATTGTTTTTGTCTTTGTCTTGTGTCATGGCGGCGACCATAAGCCGCCCTGTGCTGTTGGGCAATCAAGGATCGCACTTGACCGCAGGCCTGCAGCTTTTCATCTTCCCATCATGACAGAAAATCCTCTCTCCCCCATGGAAATCGCTTTTTTAGAGGCGGAACAAGCCGCTGCCGGTGGCGAAGTGCCGGTGGGGGCGGTGATTACCGATTCGTCGGGCGCGGTGATATCAAGGGCGGGAAACCGGGTTTTGACACTGAAAGATCCCACCGCTCATGCAGAAATGCTGGCGATTCGGGATGCGGCGCGGATTTTGGGATCGGAACGCCTGATCGGCTGCGATCTTTATGTGACATTAGAGCCATGCGCCATGTGTGCTCAGGCCATCAGTTTTGCGCGGATTCGCAGGCTTTATTATGGAGCCGAGGATGAAAAAGGCGGCGGCGTGCGTTATGGCGCGCGGGTATTTTCTCATGCGACTTGCCACCACAAGCCCGATATTTATGCCGGATTTTCCGAACAACGTGCAGCATTGCTTTTGAAAGACTTCTTCCAATCAAGACGCTAGGCCGTGAAAGCATGGATCATGCCTCTTCACGTTTATGGGTTTACAGCCTAGGATAGATCTTATGGAGCAAGAGCTTTCCCCTTTCGATCATTTACGCGACCTGCTTGATCAGGTGCTGATCTGGCTGGGAAGCGATTTATTTGCTTATGCCAGCCTTGCGCAATTTGCGGTGATTGCCCTGTCTCTTGGCTTGTCCTGGCTGCTGGCCCGTGCCTTGCGGAAATTGCTTGGCGGGGTGCATCTTGAAGTGCCGATTCTGGCGCGCATTGCACCGTTTTTCTCTCCGCTGACGGTGCCGGCCTTTGCCTTGTTGTTGATCGCAACGGCGGGTGTGGTGGCCGAAGAATTCAATCTTCCAACCTATTTATTCGATATTGCCACCAGCCTTTTAACCGCATGGTTGGTCATCCGCTTTGCCGTAAATTTTATTCGTTCCCAAGCTTTGCGGCGGCTGGTTGCCAGTGTGGCGTGGTTGATTGCGGCTTTGAATATTGTGGGATTGCTGGACCCGATCACCCGCACCCTTGGGGCGGCGCGCTTTTCCGTCGGGGATGTGTCGATTTCCCTATTGTCGATCATCAATGGGTTGTTGGCGTTTTTTCTGCTGATTTGGCTGGCTTTGGCGGCGTCTCGTTTGCTGGAAAACCGGGTGGATGCGTTAAGCGATGTGAACCCATCGGCCCGGGAATTGGTGAAAAAGCTGGCGCGTATTGCGTTGGTTATTCTTGCGGTGATGATTGCGCTCAATGCCACGGGCATTGATTTGACGGCATTGGCGGTCTTTTCCGGTGCTTTGGGTGTGGGGCTTGGTTTTGGCCTTCAAAAAGTGGTGGCGAATTTTGTATCCGGCGTGATCTTGTTGATGGATCGATCCATCAAACCCGGCGATGTGATCGAAACGCAGGGCACCTATGGTGGATCAATCATTTGGGGGCGCGCTATACCTCGATCATCACCCGCGACGGGACGGAATTTCTGGTTCCCAATGAGGATATGATCACGCAATCGGTGATCAATTGGTCTTTCTCTGACAGGCGTGTGCGCCGGAAAATCCCCATTTCTGTGAGCTATGAATGTGATCTGCGCAAGGCCATGTCCTTGATGGAACAAGCCGCGCAGGATATTCATCGGGTTTTGAAATCCCCCGCGCCCGCTGCCCGTTTGATGGGCTTTGGCGACAATGGCGTGGATTTGGAATTGCGCTTGTGGATTGAAGATCCGCAGTCCGGCGTGGTGAATGTGGCCAGTGAAGTGATGCTGGCCATTTGGGACGCTTTCCATGAAGAAGGGATCGATTTTCCCTTCCCGCAACGGGTGGTGCATTTCGCCAATGACATGCCCATGGCCGCTCCCCAATCCGTGCAGGCTGAGGATGCGGATCTTGAGCAAGACCCGGCTCTTGATGCGGGAAAAAAATCCTAAAGCCGTTTGGCAAGATCCAGAAAGTCGATAATCATCGCATTGACCTGACGGGGCATGACCCGGTGGTTGAAATGTCCGGTGCCAATGGTGCGGCCCCAAAAACAATAGGGCGCATGGGCGCGAATATCTTCTTCGCGGTTTTGCGGGCGGTCGGCATTGATGAAGGCCAATGGGCGCTGTACCCGTTCCAATGCCTTGGTGGCATCATAGGCGATAATTCCATCCCAGGTTTTAAGGGCGGCTTCATCATCGGTACGCCGTGCAATGTCTTGCACTTCTTGTGACAGATTTTCCGGATCGGTTTTGCGGAAAAATACCTTATTGCTCAAAATCGCTTGCGCTGCTTCCCGCCCCATATCCTGCATCATCTTGCGGGTACGGGTGAGGGATTTCAAAAGCGCCGGGGTTTTGATCATCGGGGCGGGGTCAATCAAAATAGCGCAGGGATGGCGGCTTTCGTTATCTGCCAATAGTTCCAAAGCCAGTAATCCGCCCAAGCTGTGCCCGATCAGGGCTGCCTTCTCGATCTTCAGGGTGGAGATAAATGCACGCAGGCGATCACGATAAAAATCGACGCTGTAATCGGCGTTGGGGACCGCTTCGCTGTCGCCATGGCCGGGCAGGTCAAGGACGATACAGCGGTGGGTTTTTGAAAGCTCCATGATCTGGTAGCGAAAGGTGCTGCGGTCCGATGTCCAGCCATGCAGGAACAAAATCGGTTCGGCATCTTTGGGCCCTATGGCCTCATAAGCGATAGTGGCCCCTTCAATGGGTTGTTTCGACGGCCCCGCCATGCTCAGGCACTTTCCTTGATCTGGTTCCAGGCCAGTTCTGCCAAGGGTTCGCACATTTGGCCTTGGGCGGCGGCATGTTTGCTGGCGGCGGTGCCGCGTTTCACCCGGCCCAAAATGCCGTGTAAAATAGCGGCCAATCGGAACATATTGAAGGCCACATAGAAATTCATGTGCCCGTCGGGGATCAGGTCGCGGCCCGTTCGGGCACAATAGCGGGCGATATAGTCTTGCTCGGACGGGATATTGAGTGCCTTGAGATCGGCCCCCAAAAGTCCGGTGAACCCTTGGGGGGGCATGCGGTACATCATCAGATGATAGGAAAAATCAGCCAGCGGATGGCCCAGGGTGGAGAGCTCCCAATCCAGAATGGCCCGCACCTTCGGTTCTTCCTTGTCGAAGATCAGATTGTCGATGCGGAAATCGCCATGCACGATGGCGGTATCGTCACCGGGGGGGATATTGTCGGGTAGCCATTGTACCAATCGGTCCATAGCTTTGAAGCGCCCCGCTTCTTCATCCTGTTCATATTGTCCGGACCAGCGGGCAATCTGGCGGGCGAAATAATTTCCCGGCTTGCCATAATCGCCAAGGCCGATGGCTGCGGGGTCCACCATGTGCAATGTGGCAATCGTCTCGTTCATGGCGTCGAACAAGGCGGCGCGTTCGGTGTTTCCTACTTGCGGGATGGCCGCATCCCAGAAAATCCGCCCCTCCACACAATCCATGATGTAAAACCATGTGCCGATTATGGACTCATCGGTACAAAGCGCATAGGTGCGCGCAACAGGAACGTCGCTATGCTGGCCAAGGGCGGTGATAACGCGATATTCCCGATCCACAGCATGGGCGGATTTCAGCAATTTTCCCGGCGGTTTGCGGCGCAGCACATAGCTCTTTCCGGCGCCATCGGTCAAAAGATAGGTGGGGTTGGATTGCCCGCCTTTGAACTGGTCCACCTTCAAGCCTTTGGTGAAGCCGGCAACATGCCCGATCATATAACGCTCAAGCGCTGCCTCATCAAAGCGGTGGCGCTCCCGCACCTTCATGGTCCCTGAAAACTGCTCTTGGCGGCTGGTCATTCTGTGTGTCCTTGTCGTTGCTCGAAGACAGGCTTCAGGTGACTGGCGGTTCGTTATTATAAGGCCCGCCAGCCGATGTCGGATCGGCAAAAACCTTGTGGCCACTGGATTTTTTCAATGGCGGCATAGGCCCGCTCTTTCGCCTCGGCCACGGTTTTTCCCGAAGCGGTAATATTGAGCACCCGTCCGCCAATGGTCACAATCTCTCCATTTCGGGATCGTTGTGTTCCTGCATGGAAAATTTCCACATCCGGCATTTGGGACGCTGCATCCAATCCTTTGATCACCGAGCCTTTTTCATATGTGCCGGGATAGCCTTTTGTGGCCATCACCACGGTAAGCACGGCTTCCTTGCGCCATTGAAGCGCCATGTCTGCCACACCGCCATCAATGCAAGCCATCAAAGCGGGGACGATGTCGGATGCCAGACGCATCATCAGAACCTGACATTCCGGATCGCCAAAGCGGGCATTATATTCGATGAGTTTCGGCCCTTCTTCGGTGATCATCAGCCCGGCATATAAAACCCCTTTATAGGGGCAGCCTTCGGCCTTCATGGCGGCAAGGGTGGGGCGAATGATATCCGCCATCACACGGTCTTGCATGTCTGTATCAAGCACGGAGGCGGGAGAATAGGCTCCCATACCGCCGGTATTGGGGCCGGTATCCCCGTCTCCGACACGCTTATGATCCTGCGCACCGGCCAAAGGAAGGGCCGTATCACCATCCACAAGGGCAAAAAAGCTGGCTTCTTCGCCGTGCATGAACTCTTCAATGACCAGATCCGCGCCCGCCTCACCAAACTGCCCGCCCAGAATATCATCGATGGCGGTTTCTGCTTCATGCTGGCTTTCGGCGATGATGACACCTTTCCCCGCAGCCAGACCATCGGCCTTTATCACCAGCGGCAAGGCTTGTTTTGCGGCATAGGCTTTGGCATCGGCGGCCTTTTGAAAGCGGCCATAGCGGGCTGTGGGGATCTGGTATTTGGCACATAGATCTTTGGTGAAGCCCTTGGACCCTTCCAGACGTGCCGCCTTTGCCGAAGGGCCAAAGGCTTTGATGCCAAGAGCGCTTAGATGGTCCACCAAGCCTGCCACCAAGGGGGCTTCGGGGCCAATAACCACAAGGCCGATTTTTTTGGCGAAGCAAAAGTCTGCCACGCGTCGTGATCCAAGGCATCCAGCGTGACACATTGAGCGATGGCTTCGATCCCGCCATTGCCGGGGGCGCAATAAAGCTGTTGGCATAAGGGAGATTTCAAAAGAGCCCAGCAAAGGGCATGTTCCCGTCCACCCGATCCGATAACGAGGATATTCACCCAGATCGTCTCCTTGATCATCGCAACGATTGATGCATGTTATCTTTGGCACCGGACCCTATCGACCCCGGCCATGGCTGACAAGCGCCGACCATTTTTTTAACGATCCTTGATTGATGCCAAGGTCCAATAGGTCTTAAACAAGTGGCATGACAAACGCGCGAGAAAATATTCACGAATATACGGTATCCGAACTGTCCGGCGCTTTAAAGCGCACGGTGGAAGACAGCTTTGGCCATGTGCGGGTGCGGGCCGAGCTTTCCGGCGTGAAATTGCATAGCTCAGGGCATCTTTATCTTAGTCTCAAGGACGACAGTGCCACCATGGATGGTGTGTGCTGGCGCGGCAATGTTTCAAGATTGGGCTTTCGGCCCGAAGACGGGTTGGAGGTCATTGCCACCGGTAAGCTCACCACCTATGCGGCGCGCTCCAAATATCAGCTTGTGATCGAGCATATGGAACCGGCGGGCGCGGGCGCTTTGATGGCGCTTTTGGAAGAGCGCAAGAAAAAGCTGGCCGCCGAAGGACTGTTTGATGCGGAGCGCAAAAAGCCGCTTCCCTATTTGCCGCAGGTGATCGCCGTTGTCACATCGCCCACGGGGGCGGTGATTCGCGATATTTTGCACCGCTTGGCAGACCGCTTTCCCCGCCATGTGATTGTGTGGCCCGTGCCCGTTCAGGGCGAAGGGGCGGCGCAAAAGGTGGCCGATGCGGTGCGTGGCTTTAACGCTTTGGCGCAAAAGGGTGCAATTCCCAAACCCGATGTGATGATTGTGGCGCGGGGCGGTGGCTCCGTTGAGGATTTATGGGCCTTCAATGAAGAAGCGGTGGTGCGTGCTGTGGCCGAAAGCACCATTCCGGTGATTTCCGCCGTGGGCCATGAAACCGACACCACATTGATAGATTTTGTTTCTGACAAACGCGCCCCCACGCCGACGGCCGCGGCGGAAATTGCTGTGCCGGTGCGCGCGGATCTGATGGCGCGTGTGGCCCAATTGGATAGCCGCCTGACTGGCGCCCGGATGCGATATTTTGAACGCATGCGCGAGCGGATTGCGGGGCTTGCGCGTGGCTTGCCCAAGCCTGCGGATATGCTGGGGGCTTTGCGTCAACGCCTTGATGATCTGGTCGATCGCTTGCCAAGGGCCTTGCGTCATGTGGCTCTTGATCAAAGGGCGAAATTGGGACGGCTGGAGGGCAGCTTGCGCCCGAACGGCTTGCGCCAGATGGTGGCCTATAAACGGCAGGAAGCGCAGGCGATTTCCCGCCGTCTTGAACCGGCCCTTGAGCGCAACCTGTCCGATGGACGACAGCGCTTGTCTGCAGCTGCGCGGTTATTGGAAACATTGAGCTATCAAGGTGTTCTGGCCCGCGGCTATGCGGTGCTGCGTGATGCAAAGGGGGTGCCTGTGCAGCATAGCGGCGCCTTGCTGCCGGGCATGGGCGTGGAGGCGGAACTGCAAGACGGCCGCGCCTGGTTGATGGTTCAAGAGGGCACAGTGTCAAAGGCACCGGGCCCCAAGGCCAAATCGAAGCCTAAGTCAAAACCAAAGCCAAAGCCGGAAGGCGTGGTGCTCAAGCAAGGCACGTTGCTTTAAGGTCCGTTCCCAAGGACGACGCGCAAAAATGATTTGACCGATCCTTTTTCCCGTGACCATAGGCGGGAAGCCATATCCCCATAAGCCCGCTTTCGGTATGATTGGAAGGGGCGGATGGGGCCGCATCATCAACAGTCGAGAACGTTTGTGGGCAACATCCAATATCAAAGCGACGATCAAGGACGCGACTGGTTGCAAGCCAGATTGAAGCGCCACTTAAGCGAGCTTATACGCTTGGCCGCGCCGTCCATGACATCGCGGCTGGGGATGCTGGCTCTTGGCTTTGTCGATACGGTGATGGTGGGGCGCTATGCCACCAGTGAACTTGCCTGGCTGTCTTTGGCCAACCGGTCGGTGATTTCCTTCCTGCTGGTGGTGGGCATCGGGCTGCTGATGGGCGTGGTGGTCTATACGGCATCGGCTTTCGGCAGAGATGACGAGCGGGAATGTGGCCGGATCTGGCGGCGGTCCATGCCTTATGCCTTATGGATTGGCGGAGGCATGCTGGCCTTGTCTTTGCCCGCCCATATCTGGATGGATTGGCTGGCCAGCGATCCGGTGATTGCCGAAGAATCCGCCAAGCTGGTGGTTATCCTGGGGCTTGGATTGCCCGCGCATTTGATCTTTTTTTGTTGCACAGGATTTCTGGAAGGTATTCGCAGGCCAATGATCCCCATGGTGGCGCTGATTGTGGGCAATGGGGTGAATGTGGTTTTGAATTACAGCCTTGTTTATGGCCATTTCGGCGCACCGGAGATGGGGGCTGCCGGGTCGGCGCTCACCAGCACCTTGGTTCGCTGGATTTTGGCGGCGTTGCTGCTGGCCTATCTTTGGTATTCTCCATCCATGGAGCGCTTTGGGCTGCGCATATCCCATGGGCAAAGCTGGAAGGATTGGGCGCGGCAGCGCACCATTGGTTATGCTTCGGCGGTAAGCATCGGGGCAGAAGTGGGGGCCTTTGCGGGCTTGGCGGTGATCGCCGAGAAACTGGGGGCCTTTATCTTGGCGGGGCAGGAAATCGTGTTCAATGTCATGACGGTGCCGTTCATGGTCTCGGTGGGGATCGGGTCGGCAACGGCGGTGCGTGTTGGCATCAGCCACGGGCGTGGTGATCCTGCGGATACCGGCCTTGCAGGCTGGACGGGATTGGGGGCTTCAATCGTTTTCCTAAGTCTTGCTGCGGTGTTTGTTTTCCTGTTTCCCGAATGGCTTTTTGCCCTTCATTCCGATGATATGCGCCTTGCGGCCATCACGGTTCCGGCGATCATGTTTATCGCCTATGTCACGGTGTTTGATGGCGGCCAGTCCGTGGTTTCCATGGCTCTGCGTGGCCTTGGCGAAACATGGTGGCCCACAGCCATTCAGGCGGTGGCCTATTTGATGCTGATGCTCCCCCTGTCCTGGTATCTGGCTGTGGATATGGATCGTGGGCTGATCGGGTTGTTGGAAGCCACATTGATCGCCAGTATTTTCTCGGTGGTCGCCCAGTCTGTGCGTTTCTGGTGGCTGACAGGGCGGGAAAAAGCCTTTGAAAACAAGCCTTCCCAAAAAGACGAGGCATAATCTTTTCGCAAGTTCACATATTTCAATTGACAGTCGGTTTTTGATCCTTAGTTTCTCAGGCGGGCCACGCCTCCCCAACGAGGCGCGCGCTCTCTGTAAGGAGAGGATATATATGAAACCGACCATCCGTCCTGCGCGGCCCCTGTTTTCATCAGGGCCATGCGCAAAGCGTCCGGGCTGGACACCCGCCGTTCTTGAAGACGCGCCTATCGGGCGTTCGCATCGCTCGAAACCGGGCAAGGCGAAGCTTTCCCAAGCCATTGAAAAAACCCGTGCGATCCTGGGCGTTCCCAAGGATTATCATATCGGCATCGTTCCCGCTTCCGATACCGGTGCTGTGGAATTGGCACTGTGGAATTTTCTGGGCGCCCGCCCGGTGGATATGCTGGCATGGGAAAGTTTTGGCAAAGGCTGGATCACCGATGTGGTGAAACAGTTGAAGCTCGCCAATGCCCGTGTGATGACCGCAGATTATGGCGATATTGTTGATCTGGCGCAGGTGAGCCCCGACCATGATGTGGTGTTCACATGGAACGGCACCACATCGGGCGTCAGGGTTCCCCATGGAGACTGGATCGCTAAAGATCGTGCAGGGCTGACCATTTGCGATGCCACATCGGCGGCTTTTGCGCAGGATCTTCCTTGGGGCAAGCTGGATGTGACCACCTTTTCCTGGCAAAAAGTGCTGGGGGGAGAGGCCGCCCACGGGGTGCTGATTCTATCGCCGCGTGCGGTGGAGCGGCTGGAAAGCTACAGCCCGCCTTGGCCGCTTCCGAAGATTTTCCGCATCAAGAAAGACGGGCAGTTGAATGCCGGGATTTTCCGGGGCGAGACAATCAACACGCCCTCCATGTTGTGCGTGGAAGATTATCTCGATGCGCTTGGCTGGGCGGACGGGCTTGGTGGTCTGGATACCCTGATAGCCCGCGCCGATGCCAATCTGGCGGTGCTGACGGCGTGGATCGCCGAGCGCGACTGGTTGATTTTCTGGCGACTGATGCGGCGATCCGGTCCAACACATCGGTGTGCCTGAAGATCGTTGATCCATGGTTCACGTCCCTTGATGCGGAGGCGCAGGCCCGGATAGCGAAAGCCATTGCCGGCCTTCTGGATGGCGAAGGGGTGGCCTTTGATATTGGCGGCTACCGCGATGCACCACCGGGTTTGCGTATCTGGTGCGGGGCCACTGTGGAGCGTGCGGATATTGCTGCTCTTGTGCCATGGCTCGATTGGGCCTTTGCCAAGGTCAAGGCCGACCACGCCCAGATTGCCTGAACCGCGTTTTTTGCGCGTTTCTCCCTTTGTATTTTGATGATCCGAGGCGCTTGAAGCAGCCCGATCCAAAGGACAAACTCATGCCTAAAGTTCTGATTTCTGACAAGATGAGCCCCCGCGCTGCCGAAATTTTCCGGGAACGCGGGATCGAGGTGGATGAAAAAACCGGCCTGGATAAAGAAGAACTGGCCGCTATCATCGGCGATTATGATGGCCTTGCCGTGCGTTCATCCACCAAAGCCACCGCAAAACTTTTGGAGGCCGCCACCAATTTGAAGGTGATCGGCCGGGCCGGCATCGGCATCGACAATATCGATCTGGCCGCTGCCACCAATCATGGGGTGGTGGTGATGAACACCCCCTTTGGCAATTCCATCACCACGGCGGAACATGCCATTGCCATGCTGTTTGCACTGGCCCGGCAAATTCCCGCCGCCGATGTATCCACGCAGGCGGGAAAGTGGGAAAAATCCCGCTTCATGGGGGTGGAGCTGGCGGGCAAGACCCTTGGCGTGGTGGGTTGTGGCAATATCGGCTCCATCGTTGCCGACCGTGCGCAAGGCCTTAAAATGCGGGTTCTGGCGTTCGATCCTTATTTGTCACCGGAACGGGCACAGGAAATCGGCGTTACAAAGGTAGAACTGGATGATCTGTTGCGCCGTGCCGATTTTATCTCGCTGCATACACCGCTGACGGACAAAACGCGCAATATCATTGGCGAGCGGGCCTTTGGCCTGATGAAACCCGGCGTGCGCCTGATCAATTGCGCCCGTGGCGGCCTTGTGGATGAAGCCGCGCTGAAGGTGGCGCTGGACACGGGCAAAGTGGCGGGTGCGGCTTTGGATGTATTTGCAACGGAACCGGCCAAAGAAAGCCCGCTTTTCGGGCATCCCAATCTGGTGGCCACCCCGCATCTGGGGGCATCCACCAGTGAAGCGCAAGTGAATGTGGCCATTCAGGTGGCCGAGCAGATGGCTGATTTCTTGCTCACCGGCGGTGTTACCAATGCCCTGAATATGCCGTCCATGACCGCGGAAGAAGCCCCGCGCTTGAAGCCTTATATGGCCTTGGCCCGCCAAATTGGCGGATTCGCCGGGCAGCTGACACGTTCAGGGATTCGCGCCGTTAGCATTGAATATGAAGGCCATGTGGCGGGCCTGAACACCAAGCCTTTGACGGCGGTGGTTCTGGAGGGGCTTTTGAAGCCCAATCTGGAATCGGTGAATATGGTCAATGCGCCGGTGATTGCCCGTGAACGTGATATCGACGTATCGGAAGTCCTGCATGAGCGCGAAGGCGATTATCACACACTGATCCGCCTGACCGTCACCACGGAAACCCAAACCCGAACCGTTGCCGGAACGCTGTTTGCCAACCGTGCCCCACGGATCGTCGAAGTGCATGGCGTGCCTTTGGAAGCCGAACTGTCCGATCATATGCTGTATATCATCAATGATGACCGGCCCGGCTTTGTGGGGGCCTTGGGGGCGGCTTTGGGGAAATATGATCTCAATATTGCCACCTTCAATCTTGGCCGATCCGTCAAGGGCGGTTATGCAGTGGCCTTGATCGCTGTAGATCAGCCAATTGAGCAAGAGGTACTCGACGCGGTGGCTGGCTTGGATTATGTCCAGCAGGTAACGCATTTGAGTTTCTGACCGCCGCTTGCGCCTTTGGCGTCTGCCCCTATTGAGGAAGAGGTGAAAGCCATGACTGCGCCCGGCCCATTCCAACGTGCGCTGCTGCCTGAAGGGCTGCGCGATGATCTGCCTCCCTGGGCAGAGCATGAAGCGCATATGGTGGATCGGCTGATGTCGGTGGCGGCCGGGCGTGGTTATCGTCGGGTGGCTCCGCCTTTGGTGGAATTTGAAGACAGCCTGATAACGGCATCGGGACAGGGGCAGGGGCAATCCCAGTCACGGTCTCAATCCATGTTCCGTTTGCTGGACCCTGTCAGCCAAAAAATGATGGCCGTGCGCTCGGATATGACCTTGCAAGTGGCACGAATCGCCACCTCGCGGATGGCGGGGCAGGGGCGTCCCTTGCGGCTTTCTTATGCCGGCCATGTCTTGCGGGTGCGCGGTACCCAATTGCGTCCGGCGCGGCAATTCCGGCAAGCAGGGGTCGAGCTTATCGGCTCCGATGCTTTGGAGGCGGATCTGGAAGTCATCGCGCTGGCCGCCGAAGCATTGACGGATCTTGGCATCAAGGGACTATCGGTGGATCTGGTGTCCCCCACTTTGGTGCCAAGTCTTGCCCGCCAGCTTGCGTTGGATGAACCAACCACAGAGATGGCCCGTCGGGCTTTGGATGCCAAGGATATCGCTGCGCTGGCCGGATTTGATGAAACGGTCCGGGACATTCTGACCGGCTTGATGCAGGCGGCAGGGTCTTTGGATAGTGCCTTGCCGAAATTGGAACAGGTGCCCCTTGATGGCCAGGCCGCCCGGATCCGCGATACGCTGGTAACATTGGCGCGGGCCTTGAAAGACCGTGTGCCGGATCTGAAAATCACCATTGATCCCGGCGAATGTCGCGGATTTGAATTTCATACGGGTGTTGGGTTTGCGTTTTTCGCCCCCCATGTCTCTGGTGAATTGGGCCGGGGCGGGCGCTATCAGGTGGCATGTCCCGATGGCGGGCAGGAAAGCGCCGTCGGGTTTTCCATGTATCTGGATAGCTTGCTGCGCGCTGTGCCGGTTCCCGTTGAACATCCCCGCATTTATCTGCCGTTCGGCACCGGGCAAGAAGAAGCCAGACGCCTGCGCTCCATTGGCTGGCGTACGGTATATGGGTTGGTATCCGTAAGCGATCCGGCGGCAGCGGCCCGGGCTGAAGGATGCACGCATCTTTATGAACATGGCGTTGCGTTGTCTTTGACAGCGGACGATGAAGCAAGTGAGGAGTGAAGGCCAATGGCCAATGTGGTGGTGACCGGCTCGCAATGGGGCGATGAAGGCAAGGGAAAAATCGTTGATTGGCTGAGCGAACGGGCCGATGTGGTGGTGCGCTTCCAAGGCGGCCATAATGCGGGCCATACGCTGGTTGTGGATGGGGCTGTTTATAAATTGTCGCTCTTGCCCAGCGGTATTGTGCGCAAAGGCAAGATTTCGGTGATCGGCAATGGTGTGGTGATCGACCCATGGGCCTTGTGCGATGAAATTGCCCGCCTGCGCGATCAGGGCGTGGATATCAGCCCGGCGAATTTGCAGATTGCGGAAAATGCCACGCTGATTTTGCCATTCCATCGGGAACTGGATGCCTTGCGCGAAGATGCAACGTCGGGCGTGAAAATTGGCACCACACGGCGCGGCATTGGCCCGGCCTATGAAGATAAGGTTGGCCGTCGTGCGGTGCGCATTTGTGATCTGGCCGATAAGGCGGCGATTGAATCACGCCTTGACGGGCTGCTGACACATCATAATGCCCTTCGCGCCGGATTAGGGGCTAAAAGCATCGATAAAGATGCCATCGTGGCCGACCTGATGGCGATTGCTGCCGATGTGCTGCCCTATAAGGCTCCTGTCTGGCGGACCTTGGCCAAGGCCCGCGCGGCAGGCAAACGCATCTTGTTTGAAGGGGCGCAAGGCCAGATGCTGGATGTGGATCACGGCACCTATCCTTTTGTCACCTCTTCAAATACGGTGGCAGGGCAAGCGGCTGGCGGTGCAGGCGTAGGGCCGGGGGCTTTGGATTATGTTCTGGGGATCACCAAGGCTTATACTACTCGCGTTGGCTCCGGGCCGTTCCCCACGGAACTGGAAGACGAGACTGGCCGCCATTTGGGCGAGCGGGGCCGGGAATTCGGCACGGTCACCGGCCGGTCGCGTCGCTGTGGCTGGTTTGATGCGGTGATGGTGCGCCAAGCGGTGCAAATCGGTGGCATTGACGGCATTGCCTTGACCAAGCTGGATGTTCTGGATGGGCTGGAGACAGTCAAAATCTGCGTCGGCTATCGGTTGAATGGTGAAATGGTGGATTATCTGCCCTCCGATATGGAAGGGCAGGCTGCTGTGGAGCCGGTTTATGAAACCCTTGAAGCTGGTCACAAAGCACGGAAGGGGCGCGAAGCTGGGGCGACCTGCCTGCCACGGCGGTGAAATATGCACGCCGCATTGAAGAGCTGATCGGCGCACCGGTGGCCATGCTGTCCACAAGCCCGGAACGTGAAGACACCATTTTGATGCGCGATCCCTTTCAATAAGGGGCAAAGTTTTCAAAAGCGGGAAACAGGGTTTTCCGCGTTCAGCTCCTCATTACGGGGCCGGAATATATCCGGCCTCGTCATGCGTTGGGGCGGGGCAAATATATTAAGATTTTAACATGTATTTAACGGGCCTTGACGTTAACTGTCTGTAAAGTGGTTTACGAATGGTTTTCGCATAATGGCTGATGCAGACTCTCCGGAAAAAGGGAGCAAATCTTCCCAAAAGTCTGCCGCTCCCGGATTGATGAATGGGCGCTACCGGATTGAACTGGCAAAGCCGCTGGTGCATTTGAGCAGCCCATGTGCCGATGCCTATGACGTGACGGATCTTAAGGAAGGCCCCGCAGAGCTTTATGCGTTGGTGCATCATCAGGGCAGCACCCATCGCGGGGATGTTCTTGCTGAATTGATCGAGGCCCCGGTCATCAGCATGCTCAATCCGGTGCGCTCGTCGGTGATCCGCGTGAAGGCGGGCGGACCGCGGCATTTGGTGTCATTGGTTCAGGCCCCCAAGGGGCCATCCCTGGCCGAGATTGCCGCTCAACACCCCATTAGCGGGCATAAGCTGCGCAAGCTGATCGTTCCGGGGATCGTTCAGGCTTTGGCGGGGCTGCATAGCCGCGGTATCGTTCATCGCTCTATCCGCCCCGAAACCATTTTTTTCAAAAGCCCGGCCCTTGATGGCGTGGTTCTGGGCGAATGTTTCAGTTGTCCCCCTGCTGCCGGGCAGCCCGCACATTTCGAGCCATTGGAACGGGCCTTGGCAATGCCTTTCGGGCGCGGGGAGGCCACGCCGGAAGCGGATATGTTCGCTTTGGGTGCCACGTTGCTTGCGTGCCATCTGGGGGTGAACAAAAAACCCGCGAAAGACCCCAATGCCTTGCATGCGGCACGGATGGCGCAAGGGTCGTTCTGGGCGCATAGTGCAGGCACGGAAGTGCCCGGCGTCACAGGCACGCTGTTGCGGGGGCTGTTGAATGATGATGAAGGCGAGCGCTGGACGCTCAAGGAACTGAATTTATGGCTGGAGTCGTCGGTTCCCAACCGGCGCTCGGTGAATGTGCTTTGGACCTTTGCCCGGCCGGTTATTTTCCGGCAGGCGACATTCTCCGACCGGCGGATGCTGGCACATGAATTTTCCCAACATCCTTTGGATGCCGCGCATTTCTTGCGTCAGGTGGATTTCCCGTCCTGGGTGCAAAATATGATCACCACAGAGCTGTTCAGTGAACGGCTGGAACGGCTGATCAATGTGAAAAAGGATGGAGATCTTTCCAGCGAACGGCACGGTGACCATGCCCTTGTGGCGCGGGTGACAGCGCATCTCGATCCTTTGGGGCCGCTGCGTTATAACGGGATTTCCACCACCATCGATGGCCTTGGCCCGGCCATGGTGGATATTTTCAACAAAGACGACGACATGGAGCAAGATATTTTGCTGCATCTGTTTGACAGCAATGTCTTGCCCGCCATTCTTGATATTATCATCGACCGTAATCCGGTTGTGAGCAAACAGCATCAACTGCATAGCCACACGGTTCAGCTTATGCGTCGAACCAAGGGGCGGATGGCGTTAATTTGTGCACTTTATGATCTGAACCCCACATTGCAGTGCCTGAGCCCGGCCCTGAAAGACCTTTGGATCACATCGCCCCAACAATTGTTGAAGGCTTTGGACCGTATTGTTGATAAAAGCTCGGAATTGTCTCCCTTGCTTGATGATCATGTTCTGGCCATGTTTTGTAGCAGGGTCGAAGGGGCCGAACCCTTGGTGGAAGCCTTATCAAACATCGCAAGAGCCCCGTACGGCTGATGACGGCGGTGACCAAATTATTGGCTTTTTTGCAGCAAAGGCTGGATTCTGGACCGTTGAAGAATTTAAGCGGCCATCTTGTAAAAAGCCTGAAAGCCTTATTGGGGGATGTCAAAAGCCGGTCTCGCAAACGCACAATAATGGCGCGGTTGGATGAGCTTGGTGATTTGGGAAGCCTGCCCGATATTGCGCGGGCGATTGATCTTGAATATTTGAAATATCTGGATCATCAGGAATTTCTGGAAGCGCAGCGGAAGGTGTCTGTTTTGGAACAGATGATCCGGAAAATGCGCCGTCCGGTGCATCCGTCGGAGCCAAACGCCCGGCTGGCAGGGTTTCGGGCCGCTTCGGCCATGGGTTGGCTTGTGTTGATGGTCACCATGATCGTCTTGACGATGGGGGCAGGCTAAATGGCGCAAAAACCCACCAAGGCCAAAGACAAGACATCGTCCAAAGGTGCCGGGAAGGCAGGGGCGTCCGCTCAAAAATCTAATAAAAAGTCGGGTCGCAACCAGAAGAAAGCAGGGGGCACAGGCCGTTTGCTGGTTTATGCGGTTTTGGCCACCATGTTGTTTGTGGCGCCGCCCATTGCTGCTTTGGCGATCTTGGGATTGATGCCCACCTTCGTGATTTTGTTTGTCGATATTGCCCCGGAAAAATCAACGCGCCTCAGCGCCATGTTTGCCTTTAATCTGGCAGGAGTGCTGCCTTATATGGTGCAGATGTGGGAGCAAGGCCCCAGCTTTGCCAATCTGATGCGCATCGTTGGCGATGTAATGGCGTGGACGGTTATGCTGGGGGCTGCGGGTGCGGGGGCCGCGGTCTTGTGGGTGTGTCCGGTTCTTGCGGCCGGTATCCAGCAATATCTTAATAGTGACCGCGCTTATAAATTGGAAAAGCAGCGCGATGCCTTGATCAAGGAATGGGGGGAGGGCGTGTCTTCCGCCAGACGCGCCCCCAAAGAGCCAAAGCCCGCTGCTTCGGCCCAGTGATCGATGACGATCAAATGGCAATCAAATGCCGGACAGAAGAACTGCCCGGCTTTTTGTTGCTGCACGCGAAAATAGTGCAAAAAGGTTTTGTTGGATAAAAGCGCCGCCCTTGGGGAAGAACGGCAAAGAGGTTAATTGCTGGCATCTTCCAGAATGCCGGCCCCATATTTCTGGATAGCGGCATTGCGCATGGCTTTTTGTAGCTTCTCGAAAGCCCGCACCTCGATCTGGCGCACCCGTTCGCGGCTGATATCATAAACCTTGGACAGGTCTTCCAAAGTCTTTGGATTGTCCTTTAGCCGCCGCTCCGTCAGGATATGGCGTTCACGCTCGTTCAGCGTGGTCATGGCTTCTGCCAACATGTCGCGGCGCTGGGTCAGTTCCTCGTTTTCCGCAACAAGGCTTTCCTGATCCGGGGTTTCATCCACCAGCCAATCTTGCCATTCGCCATCCCCGTCGGCACGCATGGGGGCATTCAGGGAATGATCGCCCGCCGACATGCGCCGGTTCATGGAAATCACCTCGGTTTCGGTGACCCCCAATTTGGTGGCGATATGTTCTACCTGTTCGGGGCGCATATCCCCTTCATCCATGGCCTGGATCTGGCCCTTCATACGGCGCAGATTGAAGAACAGCTTTTTTTGCGCCGCTGTGGTGCCGATTTTCACCAAAGACCATGACCGCAGGATATATTCCTGAATGGCTGCGCGAATCCACCACATGGCATAGGTGGCAAGGCGGAAACCTTATCGGGGTCGAACCGCTTCACCGCTTGCATCATGCCCACATTGCCTTCGGAGATCAGCTCGGCAACCGGCAAGCCATAACCACGATAGCCCATGGCAATTTTGGCCACCAAACGCAAATGGCTGGTCACCATGCGATGGGCGGCTTCGGAATCTTCATGTTCTACCCACGCTTTGGCCAGCATGAATTCTTCGTCCGGCTCTAGCATGGGAAATTTGCGAATTTCCTGTAGATACCGGGTCAAGCTGCCTTCGGGTGAGAGACTGGGAAGATTGATATTTGCCATGTTAAGCGCTCCTCTCTCATTTATACGAGGGACGTGACGTTAACCCTTCACGGATTCCCTCGTTTGGCCGCTCGCCGTGCTTTTTTGGTAAGCGAGCGTCGGCCAGTCATTCTTATACAGGAAAAGAACGTCAGGTTTGGCCATGACGTTCCAAAAGATCCTCAAGATGTTTCAAGTCATATGGTAAGGCGCTGGAGAATTTCAAGAATTCGCCTGTGATCGGGTGAATAAATCCCAATTCCGCGGCATGAAGGGCTTGGCGCCCCAATCCGCTCACGGCATGGGCAAGCGCTTGCGGGGTTTTCGATGGCAGACGTGCCGCACGGGCATAAAGCGGATCACCGATCAGCGCCGTTCCCTTATGCGCCATATGAACCCGGACCTGATGGGTGCGGCCCGTTTCAAGCTGGCAGATGATTTTTGCTGCAATGGGGGTGCCCTGTGCCGACCAATAAGCGGTTTGCGTCTGATAATGGGTCACCGCATGTTTGCCGCCTTGTTCCACCACGGCCATTTTCTTGCGGTTCACCGGATGACGTCCGATATTGCCTTCTACCGGCCTTCAGCGGGATTGGGATGCCCACGGGTAAAGGCAATATAGCGGCGGTGCAGGCTGTGATCGGCGAATTGGGCTGCCAATCCATGATGGGCTGCATCGCTTTTTGCCACCACCAACAAACCGCTGGTGTCTTTGTCGATGCGGTGCACGATGCCCGGCCGGCGGACGCCGCCAATGCCCGAAAGACTGTCACCGCAATGGTGCAACAAGGCGTTTACAAGGGTGCCATCGGGGGCGCCGGGGGCCGGATGCACCACCATGCCGGCGGGCTTGTCCACCACAATCAGGGCGTCATCTTCATAGGCGACGACAAGGGGAATGTCCTGGCTTTCCGGCTCGGCGGCTTCGGCGGCGGGAATGTGAAGGCAAATATGGTCCCCCGGTTTGACGGCTGCGGAAGCGTTCCGTATCGTCTGGTCGTTGATTGTGGCATGACCGGCTTCGATCAGTGCTTTCACCCGCGACCGCGACAGGTCATGATTCTGGCCAGATACCTGGATCGATAACCAGCGATCCAACCGGTTGGGTGTGTTATCGGTGCTGGCGACCATTTCGAAACTGGATGACATGGTGTCTTGAAAGACCCTTATAATGGCGGAAACAAAGACGATGACGGTGCAAAATTTGGACGAAAACCCGAACCATCAAAGCCGTCTCGATCGTTTGGGCCGCCACCGCACGGCGATCCTTGTCATGGGGGCGGTCGGCTTTTTGATGCTGTTGGCTTTTCTTGGCCTGCTTGGCACCATTCTTTACAAGATGTCGGTGGGCGGGGAAAGCGGCGATCAGGCGGCTGCTGTGGCGGCGGGCCTGTCCGCTTCCTTGGATGGGGGGTATCTGTCCCGCCGCTTATGACCGTTCTTTTGAGCGCAATGGCCAAAACTGTGATCGAGACAGCGGCCCGACGGGCTTTGCCGAAGGAATGTTGCGGCCTTTTGGTGGGGCACGAAAAGACCATCAGCCGGGCGGTTGAGGCCCCCAATCTTGCCCGCGATCCGGATCGGTTCGAACTGGATGCAAAGGTGCATCTAAGCCTTCAACGGGATCTGCGCGGCACAGGGGAACAGATTGTGGGCGTGTTCCATTCCCATCCCTATGGCCAGCCTGTGCCTTCCGCCGAAGACTTTGCACAGGCCAGCTATTCGGGCTGGATCTGGCTTATCACCGCCCTTGATGACAAAGGCTGCACAAGCCGGGCGTGGCGTGCGGAGGACACCGGATTTGTGCCGATGGCGCTCCGCTGCGTTGATTAATCCCAGCCTTTCAGTTCTTCGCCGGAAATCCACGCCAGATGCAGCACATTGGTGGCACCGGGCGTGCCAAAAGGCACACCTGCGGTCACCGCAATGCGATCGCCACCCTTTACGAATTTGTGCCGCAAGGCCATGCGCTTGGCCTTTTCGTACATTTCTTCAAAGCTTTCCACATCCTTGGTTTTTACCGCATATAGCCCCCAAACAATGCACAGGCGGCGCGCCACCTGTGTGTTGGGGGTAAGCACCATGATGGGAACCGAAGGCCGTTCGCGGGCGGCGCGCAAGGCGGTGGCCCCGGATGTGGTGAAGGTAACAATGGCTTTTGCCCCCACGGTTTCGCTCACCTGTCGGGCGGCGGCGGAAATGGCATCTTCCGCTGTGGCATGGGGGGTAAAGGATTGAGCGGCAGAGCGCTGGAGAGAGCGGTCGCCTTCTTCCTTGATGGAAACGCGGCTCATCACGCTGACGGCTTCCAGGGGATAATCGCCCACCGCCGATTCGGCGGACAGCATGATGGCATCGGCCCCTTCATGCACTGCATTGGCAACGTCAGACACCTCGGCGCGGGTGGGGACCGGCGATTTGATCATGGATTCCAGCATTTGGGTGGCCACCACCACCGGCTTGCCCATTTCGCGGGCCGCACGGATGATCTGGCGCTGGGCCGCGGGCACATCTTCCACCGGCAATTCAACGCCAGATCGCCACGGGCCACCATCACCGCATCGGCCAGTTCCACGATGGCATCAATGCGTTCAACGGCGCTTGGCTTTTCGATCTTGGCCAGAACACCGGCCCGGCCCGCCACCAGTTTTTTCGCTTCGGCCACATCTTCGGGGCGCTGCACAAAGGAGAGAGCGACCCAGTCCACATTCTGGTCCAGCGCGAATTCCAGATCCCGCAGGTCTTTGGGGGTCAGCGCCGCCATGGGCAGAACGGCATCGGGCACATTCACGCCCTTGCGATTAGACAATGGCCCGCCCACCTTGACGCGGGTGACAACGCCATTTTCGATGCGTTCCGTCACTTCAAGCCGGATCTTGCCATCATCCAGCAACACCTGCATGCCGGGCTGCAATACGTCGATAATTTCGGAATGGGGCAGATAGACGCGGCTGTCGTCGCCGGGTGTGTTTTCCAGATCCAACTGGAATGTCTGGCCTTTTTTCAAGGTGATGGCATCGTTTGCAAAGGTGGCAATCCGCAGCTTGGGGCCTTGAAGGTCTGCCATGATGGCGATCGGCCGCCCGATCTTTTTTTCGATGGCTCTGATGCGCGTTACAATATCGGCCTTATCGGCATGATCGCCGTGGCTCATATTGAGTCGGAAAACATCAACCCCGGTTTCCCAGAGTTTCTCCAACATTTCGGGACTGGAGCTTGCGGGGCCAACGGTGGCGATAATGCGCGTCCGGCGAAGGCTGCGCGATAACAAAGGGGATGTGCTCGATGACATGGGGTCTCGTGCTTGTCAGGTGACTGATAAAGGATGTGAAGCTATAGGCTTATATATCCGTGCGCTCGCGTCCAGTCTTATTCTTTCAGAAGGTGCATTTTTACGATGAAAACCCTCGATCCTGTCCTTCCCACCTGTTTTCGCCCCGAAGGGTCGGGCGGTGCGCTCATTCTTTGCGATCATGCCAGCAATCATATCCCGCCTGCCTTGGATGGACTGGGGCTCGATCCCGAATATCTGGATTGCCATATCGCCGTGGATATTGGCGCAGCGACTGTCAGTGAAAGGCTGTCTTATTTGCTGGATGCCCCCGCCATATTGGCCAATGTCTCGCGCTTGGTGGTGGACCCAAACCGCGATCCCCACACCCAGAATCCGATCCCGCAGACCAGCGACGGGGTGGATATTCCCGGCAATCAAGGGCTGAGCGCAGCGCAGCGCACGGCCCGTTTGGACGCTTATTTCCATCCCTATCATCGCGCATGTGAAGATCAGCGTGCTGCCATGATGGCTGCAGGGCAAAAGCCGGTGGTTATCGGCCTTCATAGCTTTACGCCGGTGATGAATGGGATCGCCCGCCCTTGGGAGATCGGGTTCTTATATGCCGGTGACGATCGCCTGTATCGCTCTATGCGCGGGCCTTTGGCGCAGGAATGGGGCCTGAATGTGGGGGACAATGAGCTATTCCGGGACCGAGCTTTATTACAGCATGCACCGGCATGGCGAAGCGCATGGATTGATGCAGGCTACCATCGAGCTACGTCAGGATCTGATTGGTGATCAGGCCGGACAGGAGCGGTTTGCGCATATTTTGGCGCAAGTGCTGCGCCCGATCATCAAGGCGCAGCAAGACAGCTAAAGGGAAGGCTTGGCGTCAGAATGGATTGAAGGTGCTTTCCTTGGTGATTTTATAAGATCCCACATTGGCTCCGGCGCGTAAGCCGACACCCAAACGGATGGGGGCGATGATCACATCACCGCGTTGGTGATAGGAAACGCCAAGCCCTCCGACAAAATAAAACTGGCCTTCGATTTGGGGAAAGCGGCGGAAAATATCTTCGGTGTCATAAAGATTATAGACAAGTGTGAAGACCTTTGCCGCATCGCCCCCAACATCGAACCCGATGGACGGGCCAGCCCAGTGCACTTGACGGGTGCCTTCAATCTTGTGATGCAAGATGCCATTGCCATAGCGCAGGCCCACAATCAGCGCGCCCCCCGCTTCTTCCCCGGCGATATATCCATTGGGGCGGCCCAGATCCGCAAAAATTGATTCAATGATTCCGCCCAACCCTTCGGCCCCTTCGCCGAACACATCCTTGCTGGCTTCCAAAATGGTGCGCTGATCGAAGGTGTTTTCATCGGTTTGATTTGTATAATCGGGGGCAGGCGGTGCTTTGGTAGATGAAGAGTTTGACGAGACGCAGCCCGAAACCAGCACAAAAAGAAGGCCGCAGATTAAAGGTCGAATCTTTGAAAATGTGCGGGGCATAAAGATGTCCTGTTTTCTAATGGAAGGGGCGGCAACGACAAGCGTTACTTTTAGCATAATCCCTTACAGATACGGCAAGAGTTTGACCGTTGAAAAAACCGCATTATCTTGTTTTTTCCTCGCAATATGGGCAGGTGGGGTGTGTTTCCATTGCTCAATGCGCTGGAGGCTTTAATGTTAATTCGATCTTGAATTGTGTTTGTAAAGGGGACGACCATGCTCGGATTGATGCAGGACTGGCCATTGCTGCAGTCGAAATTGATCGAACATGCAGCCCGGTTCCATCCACGCCGCGAGATTGTGACATATTCCGTCGAGGGACCGGTCCACCGAACCAATTATGCCGAATTGCATGGCCGTTCCAAACAATTGGCGCAGGCTTTGGAGCGGCTCGGGGTGCAAAAGGGCGACCGGGTAGGAACGCTGGCGTGGAACACATGGCGCCATGTGGAGCTGTGGTTCGGGGTTGCGGGTATGGGTGCTGTGGCGCACACCGTCAATCCGCGTCTGTTTGCCGAGCAGATCGTCTATATCATCAATCATGCCGCCGATAAGGTGTTATGTCTTGATCTTACCTTTGTGCCGCTGATCGAACCCTTGCTGGAGCATCTGAAATCGGTGGAGCATTTCGTGATTCTCACCGATCGCGCCCATATGCCCAAAGATACCAAGATCCCCAATCCTTTATGTTATGAGGATCTGCTGGATGTGGAAGACGGGGTTTATGAGTGGCCGGAGCTGGATGAAAATACCGCTGCGGGTCTTTGCTATACATCGGGCACCACGGGGGAACCGAAAGGGGTTCTTTATTCCAACCGCTCGAATGTGTTGCACACCATGGCTGCGGCAGCCACAGATACGCTGGGAGTCAGCGCCCGTGATGCGGTGTTGCCGGTGGTTCCCATGTTCCATGCCAATAGCTGGGGTGTGCCATATCTGGCGACCATGACCGGGGCAAAACTGGTTTTGAACGGTCCGCATCATGATCCGCAAACCATGTGGCGGATTCTGGATGAAGAACAGGTCAGCGTTACGGCGGCAGTGCCGACCATCTGGATGGCCTTGCTGAAATATCTGCAGGAAACCGGCAAAAAGCTGCCTTATCTCAAGAATGTAACCATTGGCGGGTCTGCGGCTCCGCGCTCGATGGTGGAAGCATTTGAACGCGATTATGACGTGTCGGTCAGCCATGCCTGGGGCATGACAGAAATGAGCCCCTTGGGCACGGTTGGCACTCATACGGCCGACACGGCGTCTCTGGATTTCGATGGACGCATTGACGTGCAATGCAAACAGGGGCGTGCGGTGTTCGGTGCG
The DNA here is from genome assembly GCF_008579125.1 of Iodidimonas gelatinilytica. Classification (NCBI taxonomy): domain Bacteria; kingdom Pseudomonadati; phylum Pseudomonadota; class Alphaproteobacteria; order Iodidimonadales; family Iodidimonadaceae; genus Iodidimonas; species Iodidimonas gelatinilytica. The sequence goes on from NZ_BKCL01000002.1 coordinate 107,868, forward strand.
GAATTGCGCATTGTGGATGCGGAAGGCAAGATCTTGCCCCATGATGGCGTTGCATTTGGCCATCTTCAGGCCCGTGGTCCGTGGACGGCCAAAGCCTATTATAACCGTCCCGATGACATCCTTGATATGGATGGATTCTTCGATACCGGGGATGTGTCGGTGATTGATCCCGATGGCTTTATGCAGATCACCGACCGGTCGAAAGATGTGATCAAATCCGGGGGCGAGTGGATCAGTTCCATTGATCTGGAAAATGCCGCTGTGGGGCATCCTGATGTGCTTGAGGCAGCGGTGATTGGCATTGTCCATCCCAAATGGGACGAGCGCCCGCTTCTTGTGATCGTTCCCGAACCGGGCAAAACCGTCAGCCGGGACGATATGCTGGCTTTTCTTACCGGCAAGGTGGCGAAATGGTGGTTGCCCGATGATGTGGTGTGCCGCGATAGCATCCCCCACACGGCAACGGGCAAAATCCATAAAGCGGGCCTGCGCGAGCAGTTCAAGGACTATCGCTTCCCGAATGTGTAAGGCGCCATCGGTCGCCGTTCCAGATTATGAACCAGCCCGGATGGCAAAGCTGTCCGGGCTGGCGGCTATTTGGTCTGTCAGTTCTGGTTGCGCCGTCCGCGGCCCATCCACCCTAGCAGGTGCTTTGCGGGCCAAAGCCAGGCCAGCCCCACAATCACATAGATGACCGTTTGTCCCCAAATCGGCCAGCCATTGATTATGGCTCCCAGCTGCATGGCCAAAAGCGCATAAACAATCAGCCCACCCACCAGCAACAACGTTCCTGTCAGGCTGCGTAAGGAAGGGCGCTCTATGGCCATAAGGCGGGCTTTCTTCTGGAAAGAATTACATGCCCCATTGCACGGACTTGTCGTTGGATCGGGTCAGATTGCGATAGCGCGACAAGGCCCAAACGGGGAAGAAATGGCTATAGCCATGATAGCGCAGATAAAATACGCGGGGGAAACCCACTGCATTATACCAGGGCTCTTCCCAGCGCCCGTCTTTGGTCCGGGGATGGGCCAACAGGAAATCAATGCCCTTGCGGGTGGCTTCGTCTTTTACATGGCCGGCGGCCATCAGCCCAAGCAAAGCCCATGCGGTTTGTGAAGGCGTGCTTGGGGCCGCATCATGCTTCATATGCTCATAATAGCTGTCGCCGGATTCGCCCCAGCCGCCATCGTCATTCTGGCGGGCTTTTAGCCAGTTCACGGCCTTTTGGACATAATCGGCGTCCATATCCACACCCACGGCATTCAGGGCCGAAAGTACCGACCATGTGCCATACACATAATTGGTTCCCCAGCGGCCATACCAGCTGCCATCGTCTTCTTGCAGATTTTTCAGATAGTCTATGCCGCGCTTGACGGTGGGATGCGACATATCATGGCCAAGCTGGCCCAAAAAGCTCAAGCAGCGGGCCGAAACATCTTCGGTGGGCGGATCAAGCAAAGCGCCATGATCGGCAAAAGGGATATGGTTGAGATAATGGTCGTCATTATCGATATCAAAGGCTCCCCAGCCGCCATTGGTGCTTTGCATGCCGATGATCCACTCTTCGGCACGGTCGATGGCTTCTTTATAGGCGGGGTTTTGCGTACGATGCAAAGCCATGGCCACAACGGCGGTATCATCCACATCGGGATAATGGTCGTTGTTATATTGAAATGCCCAGCCGCCGGGGCGCAGATCGGGAGCTTTTTCCGCCCAATCGCCTTTCACATCCAGAATTTGCTTCGAGGCCAGCCAATCGCACGCCCCTTTGGCGCTTTCTCCCATGGGTGCTTCGCCCGCTTCCAGCAGCGCATGGGCGCTTAAGGATGTGTCCCAAATGGGGGACAGACAGGGCTGTACGAAGGTTTCGTCGTTTTCTTCTGTCACCAATAATTTGATGGACTTTTTCGCGGTCACCAGCGCGGGATGGTCTTTGGGATAGCCCAGCGCTTCCATGGCCATCACCGAATTGGCCATGGCCGGGAAAATCGCTCCCAGGCCATCCTCCCCATTCAACCGCTCGGTGAAAAAAGCCTCTGCCTTGGCGATGGCTTTTTGCCGGGTTTTCTTGGGGAAATAAGGCTCGACGACCCGTAATATCTTGTCCAGTTGCAAGAACATCTTGCCGGTCCAGCGCCCGGTGGGGTTTTGCTGCCAGTCGCGGATGTCCTCGGGCGGTGTCAGGAATAATTCGGGGATATGGGTGTTGGTCGGATTGATGGCCTTGGGCTTCAGCGCCGCCAAAATCAGCAAGGGCGCGATCACCGTGCGCGACCAATAGGAAAAACGCCACATATTGGCGGGGAACCATTTGGGCATCAGCATCAGTTCCACCGGCATGACCGGCACCGCCCGCCACGGCACTTCGCCAAACAGCGCCAGGGCATAGCGGGTGAACACATTGGTTTTTTCTGCGCCGCCCAAACGATGGATAACGGCGCGGGCTTTGGCCATATGGGGTTGGTCGGGGCTGTCGCCCGTGATCTTCAGGGCCAGATAGGCTTTGACGCTGGCGGAAATATCCGGCGCCCCCCCATGATAAAGCGGCCAGCCGCCCTCTTCTTGCTGGATCGAACGGATATAGCGCGCCAATTTTTGTTCAAGCGCAGGTTCGCGTTCATCAAGATGATGATTAAGAAAGATATATTCCGCCGGAATGGTGGCATCAGCTTCCAGATCAAAGATCAAATGGCCGTCTGCCTGCTGGCGCTTTTTAAGGGCGGTCAGGGCATCACCGATGGTAAAATCAAGCTGGTCTTGAAGCCCGCGATCAATCTGGAGATCTTCTCCTCTCATGATTGCATCACTCCTGTTCGATTGTTTGTTATGGGGTTTGAATCGGATGCGTGCGCCTTCATCGCGCGGCCTATGGTGGACAGGCAGTGCGTTGCGGCGCGATGGCCAGAGCGGATAGCCCCTTCAATGGTGGACGGCAGATCGGTGTCGGTCCAGTCTCCCGCCAGTGTCAGATTGGACCATTTTGTGCGGGCACCGGGCCGGTTTGTGGCGGCGTCTGGCGTGGCGGAGAAGGTGGCGCGTTTTTCTTTGATTACGCGAAAGGCGGGCAGGGGGCTGTCCCCCAGTTCAAGAGCGCGTGCCACTTCGGACCAGCAGGTGCGGGCAATGTCGTCTGCCGATATTTTCGATATTTTATTCGCCGCAGAAATGGTGACGGAAGCCACATCACCGCGCACGAAAATCCATTGCACCAGTCCGCCCACCAGCCCGATGATGCGGATGGGGGTCTCATAAAGAGCGGTTGGCATGCGGAAATGCACATTCACAATGGTTTCGCCTGTTTCGGGTGTTGCCAGACCATCCAGAAGCTGCTGTGCGATCCATGGCGGTGTTGCCAGTATCACGCGGTCTTCAGGATCGAGCCGGATGCTTTCTTTGCCCAGATTTATGGCGAGAATACGGCTGTCTGACAGGTCTAAATGACTGATGCGGCTGTGAAAGCGCAGCTTGGCTCCGGCGTTTTCCAGCAGATCAAGTGCCGGATCGACCAGCGTATCGGCCAGGCTATGGCGGGCCATGCGCGGCTGGCAATAAGCCTGTCCCTTGGCGAAACTCTCCAATAGCACCCGACGTATCAAATGGGCCGAAGCATTGTCGGGATCGGTGTTGAGCACCGCAACGATCAGCGGCTCCCACAAGCGATGATAAAGCGCGCTGTTTTGGTTCAAAAGGTTGGCGATCCGGTCATCGCGGCGGGCCAATAACACCCGCAGGGCCGATAGATAATCCCATGCACGGGTGCCGGGGATGCGCCGATTGCGATCAAGCACCCAGCCCTGCCAGCGCCCCTTGTTCAAAGACAACGTCCAGCGCTCGTCCGTTTCAAGATCGACAAAGGGAAAATCCGCCGCATCAGGGCCAACCAGCCGGTCGCGGGCGTTGATATCGTCCAGATAGGCATAAAGAGAGCCATTGCCGGACAGCATCAAATGATTGCCATTGTCGATCACACAGCCCAGCTTTTCATCGTGAAAAGACCGGCAGCGCCCGCCAGCCCGTGCGGCGGTTTCATAAAGGGTCAGATCGTGGCCTGCTTTGGCAATGCGGACCGCTGCGGCCAAACCCGCCAGCCCACCGCCGATTATATGGACGCGCGCCATGACCGGCCTCCCAGCGCTATTTTAGCCGCAATCCACAGCTTTTCCGCCTTATCCAAAGCGCGTTTGATTTTGCTTTGCCGGCGGGTTTGATAGCCGTCTTTTTTCATGCGCTCGAAAATGCGCCGATAAACCACCATCATAATCACGGCGGGCCGCATATCGCCGCAATCACAGGCGCGCAGGGCGGTTTCGGCTTTGGAAAATTCTTCTGCGGCTTGTTTGGCCAGCGCTTGCTTTATCTTACCAATATGAGGGGCATGGGCCACGGTCATCGGATCGGTGCTTTTTATCCCCGCTTTCGCCAAAAGATCACGAGGCAGATAGAGACGCCCCATTTCGGCATCTTCCGATACATCGCGGATGATATTGGTCAGCTGCAAGGCCTTGCCCAGATGATCGGATACTGTACGCCCGGCCAGTTCCGGCGCACCAAAGACCCGCACGCACAAACGCCCCACGGCAGAGGCCACGCAATCGCAATAATCCATCAGCTCTTCAAAGGATGGTGCGCGGATGGGGCCATCGGCATCCATTTCCATGCCCCGGATCACGGCAATGAAATCGGCTTTATCAAGCCCGTAATCCATGATGCTGCGCTTTAGAACGCGGTCCAAAGCATCGCCCGAAGGATCGGTCGTGCTTTCATAAAGGGCGTCGATACGGTCATGCCATCGGGCCAGCTGTGCCTTTTTCTCGGCGTTTTTTAGGGGGCCGTCGGCGATATCGTCGACTTCACGACAAAAGGCATAAATGGCAAACAGGGCAGCACGGCGTTCGGGCGACATCAAGCGCATGGCCCAATAGAAAGACGATCCCGCCGACCGCACCTGCCGCGCGACGGCGATGCGGTCCGCTTTGTCGTCTGGTGCGCTGATTTGTACCAAAGGCGCGTTCATGCTGCTTTCGACGTCCTTATCGTGTTTTTTGCGTAATATGTAGCGCACTTAGCCTTGTCGCGCGTGGCAATCAAGTCCCGGTGCGGGTGGTCTCTCCATCGGCGCTATAATCGCGGCCCTTCCAATGGCTGCCTTTCCCTCGCCAATGGTCGATGGCGGAATGGAGGGTCATGGCGGTGTAAAGCGCTGCGATTATGGGTAAAAACAGGCCTTTGATCGGGCTTTGTCCATAATCGCGTAGGGTGGGGGCATAGGCGATGGTCATCAAAAGCCATGCAAGACCGGCGATTCCAGCAAGACTCCATTGGCCGGTCACAATTGCGACAACGGTAAGGGCTGGGGGCACAAGAAACACCAGCGACAGTCCCAGAAGCGTTGCCAGCAGCAAAAGCGTTGAATAGTGAAGCTGGGTAAAGGCGGTGCGTTTCACCATCACCCAAAGGGGCATCAAGCCGTCCGACCCACGTAAGGAATAGCTGTCTTTGGCCAGGCCCAGCCACAAGCGTCCTCCTGCATCCTGTATCTTTCTGGCCAGCGAACAATCATCGATAAGGGCGGTGCGGATCGCTGCAATGCCGCCCGCTGCTTCCAAACGATCCCTTCGTACCAGAATGCAGCCGCCCGCTGCGCCGGCGTGCTTTTTTCGCGGATCGTTGATGGCCGGAAAAGGATACAACATCTGGAAGAAAAAGATGAATGCGGGAACGATCCAGCGTTCCCACAGGCTTTTGGTCCGAAGGCGGATCATCAAAGAGGCCAGATCCACCCCGTCTGTCTGGGTTTTCGAGACCAGTTGCGCCAAAACATCCGGCCCATGAAGCGCATCGGCATCGGTGAGCCACAAAAAGTCCGCCTTTTTGCCTGCGGCGGCCACACCGTGGGATAAAGCCCATAATTTCCCGGTCCAGCCCGCTGCCAAAGGCGGCGCGCTGACAATCGTCAGGCGGTCTTCGGCGCCGTGTTCCATGGCGGTTTGTTGGGCAATGGCTTTGGTGTCGTCAGAGCTGTTGTCATCCACCAGAACCAGATCGAATTGGCCTTGATATGTTTGCTCCAGCAAACCGGTAAGGCACCGGGCGATGCTTTCTGCTTCATTGCGGGCCGGGATGATCGCCGTTATATGCGGCCAGTGATCGAGCGCTTTTGCCGCCTCAAGTCTTTGATCGGCGCGCCAGAAGCGATGATGGGCGATCAACAGATAAAGCCATGCCACAAGGCTGGATATGGCCAGAACAAGCACCATCGTCATGGTCAGCGAACCCCCAAAAGTGCTTTGAAAATCCCGCTTGCCCCCGTCATCATCAGGCGCGGTTTACGCAATTTTACCCGCTGGGCCAGTGGATCGCGATGGCTTAATTCATGGGTCAGGCGTCTGGCGATCTGGACAATCACCCCGGATTCCAATGCCAGGCGCTTATTTTTTAAAACAACGGGCAGATCGCGCGCCGTTTCATTCAATGTCTCGCAACCCGAAACACAGCGATCCAGAACCCGGCGCAACGCAGGAGTGGCATGCGCTTTGCCCAAATCCTCATCCATGGCACCGACTTCGCGCATCCAGTTTTGCGGTAGATAGATGCGGTCCATCTGGCGATAATCATCGGCACAATCCTGCATATGATTGATTATCTGCAAGCTGTTGCATAAGGCATTGCTTATATCCCAATGGGCGCGATCTTCGCCGTGCAGATCCAGCAAATAGCGGCCCACCGGCGCTGCCGAACGATCACAATAATCGATCAGCTCTTCCCAATGTTCATAGCGTGATTTGACCGCATCCTGTTTGAAGGCGGAAATCAGATCAAGGCAGTGCTGCACCGGCACATGGCTTGCCACAAGGCTGTCATGCATGCGCTGGGCTGTTTCAAGACCTGCCCCTTTTTCTTCGCCCCGGACCGCTGCACCAAAAGCATCAAGCCGGGCGATTTTGTCCGCAGCATCCAGATCGGGATTGTCTGCGATATCGTCGATGGCGCGGGCAAAGGCATAAAACAGCGCCACATGGGGGCGCAGATGTTTCGCGATCAACCGCGAGCCAACGGGGAAATTTTCGGTTTCAGCGGATTTCCCCGAGGGCGTTTCCAAAGCCGGGGCGCGTGTTTGTTGGCCTGACATGGGAAAGTCCTCTTTGAAAAATGTTCCCTCCGATGCCACGTTTTGAGGATACACTCAATCATCCATAGGCATCACAAAACGGGGACCTACTTATGAACGCGGATAAACGTCGTTCGGCGTTTCCATCAGCCAGCGAAGATGAACAGCGCGCCCGTCGCACACCGGATACGCCACAAACCCGCTCGCCGGCTTATCGGCTGGCCTTTACGGATCTGGATTTTTTAAAGCGTGATGCTTTGCGGCCAACGCGCCTCCAGCTTGAATTGATGAAGCCCGAACTGTTGTTGCAAGAGCACGGGGTCGACGCAACGGTGGTGATTTTCGGCAGCGCCCGTTCGCAGCGATTTGCCAAGGATGGCTCGAATGATGATCTATGTGGCCGCGATTATGAAGCCGCGCGTGCGCTTGCCCGGCTGATTTCGCAGGCGGAAGGCGGGTGCCCGGAAAAACTGATGGTGGTCACGGGCGGCGGGCCGGGCATCATGGAAGCCGGCAATCGCGGTGCCCATGATGTGGGGGCGGAAAGCATTGGCCTGAACATCGTTTTGCCCCATGAACAGGCTCCCAATCCCTATATTACGCCGGAATTATGCTTCCAGTTCCACTATTTCGCTTTGCGCAAAATGCATTTTTTGATGCGGGCGCGGGCCTTGGTGTGCTTCCCCGGCGGTTTTGGCACGATGGATGAGCTGTTTGAAACCCTGACCCTTATCCAGACGGGCAAGATCGATCCGATCCCGGTGCTGCTGTACCGGAAGGAATGGTGGGACAGTATTCTCAATCTTCAGGTCATGGCCGATGCGGGCATGATCGCCCATAAGGATCTGGATTTGATCCAATATGTGGAAAGCGCCGAAGAGGCGTGGGAAACCATCCGCGATTATTGCAAAAGCACTTGCGCAAACCATAAGTAATCGGCCCCCGTCGGCTTAAGGAGGGCAACGTTCTGTGCGGTTGCGTCCGGTTCAGGGGCGTGCCCAGCGGCGCAACAGATTGGCATAGGATTTGGCCAGCAGATCAAAGGCGGGGGATTTGCCGGCCTGTTCAAACATCTGCTGTTTTGCCTGCGCCAGATCGAACAATATGGCGCGGGCCGCTTCATCGGCGATCAGGCTTTGTATCCATGTCACCGCCACCAGTCGCTCGCCTTTTGTGACAGGGGCCACCTGATGCAAGCTGGTGGACGGATAAAGCACTAAAGACCCCGCCGCCAATTTGACGGCCTCCTCGCCGCCGGGGCCTTCGATTATCAGTTCGCCGCCGTCATAGGCATCGGGGTCGTTCAAAAACAATGTGGCCGATAGATCAGACCGTAAAGGCGGGGTGCCCATCACCGCATCATCCACATGGCAGCCATAGGCATCGCCCGGCCCATAGCGGCTGATCAAAGGCGGGGCCATATGGCGCGGCAGGGCCGACATTTGCACGACCGGATGGGCTTCAATGGCTTTCACGATCCGCTGTTGCAGAACCCGCAGACCCGCCGAGGGCATGGCTTGGCTGTTGGCTTTCACCGACCGGGCATGCCAACCGGCTGTGGTTTGCCCCGGCTCAAAAGAAAGCCCGGCCACAGCCTCGCGTGCCCTTGACAGGGCGTCTTGATTCAGTACATCTGAAATGAAAATGATCATCACTCGCAACTTCTCGGGAGAGCCTCTCATGACACAATGGCGTCGTCGGCGTTTATGGACAAGCCTTAGTGCAGCGGCTTTGTTATCACCGACTGTGGCTATGGGCCATGATCAGGGGGCTGTGGATGTGGACGCGCCGCTTTCCCATATGGCGGATATGGCCGCCGCGCCCCTCGCTATCGCCCAAGGGGGCGAGGGTGGTGAAGGCGGAGAGGGAGGCGAAGGCGGTGAAGCCGGTGTCGATCCCGAACGGGCTGCCCGTGATCCCGTTGCCTATCTGATCGCTTTGGATGTGATCCGCGCCCATTATCTGGCGGGGATTGGCGCTTATCGGGCTGGCAATGCGGAAGCTGCGGCGGAAATGTTCGTTCATCCCATTGCCGAAATTTATTTTGATCTGGAACAAATCTTTGCGTCCCATGATGTGCGCCCCTTTGATGGCTTGATGGTGCGCGCCGGCGATCATGCGTTTTCTAAGAAACCCGTTCCCGAGGTGGTTGCCGCCGCTGAAGCTGTGTTGAAAGCCACCGAAGATGCCGCCAGCCATGCGCCCAAAAGTGACCGCAGCAAAGCCGGTGTGGAAGCGGAAGTGGCTGCTGATATGATTGAACGCGCCGCCTTGCAATATCGCCTTGCGCGGGCCGGTGATGCGGGGGAAGCCTTTCTGGATGGCTATGGCTATTTCAGTGCCGCTGCCGCGCGGGCCAATGCGGCGAAAGAGAGTATAAAAGCCAGAGACAGCCGGGCATGGGACAAAATCAGCGACGCGCTCGACCTGTTGGAAAAAGCCTATCCCAATGCGGAACGCCTGGCGGAAAACGGCCCCGAACCTGCCGCACTTTTGGCGGCCAGTTCCCGCGTGGCGCTGGCGGTCAGGGGACTTTGACATGCCCCGTTGGCTGAAAATCATCTTGCCATTGGTGCTGGTGGCGGGCCTTGTGGCGGTGAGCCCTCTTGGCAAATTGATCTATCTGAATGTGCGGGCCGATGACCCTTTGTTGCAGCAATGGCAGGATTATGATACCGGACGTTTTGCACAGGCGATAGAGAGCAAGGCTGATCTTCTGGTGCAGATCTATGCCTCCTGGTGCCCGGTTTGCGAAGCCCAACATCGCAGCTTTCAGGCCCTTGAAGCCAAGGGGCAGGTGCCGGATGCGCAGCTTTTCCGCGTGGATTTCGACCGTCATACGGACTTTTTGAAACAGTATAAGGTGACGTCCACCGGACAGCTTCTGGTCTTCCGCAATGGGGCGCTGGTTACACGCGGGCAGGGCTTGGTGGATGAGAACAAGATCCTGTCTTTCTTGGAAGAAGCCTCGATATCGGTTCACTAATTCTTTGATTTCGCACGTCTCTTTGAAGGGGCGCATATAAAAAGAGCGCATAAAGGACGGCCATGATCGCCGGTCTTTATGCGCTCTGTCTTTTAAGGGGGGCTTGATTAGCCTGCCTGTGCCAACTGGCGGAATTCAACCGCTTTTGGCGGGCGCGAGGCGTTTTTGTTTCGCAAGCGTTGTCCAACGACGCGCATTTGATGATGCACCTCCGGCATTGAAATGCCGTCGCATCGCATCAAGGTGAGGCAGATCTCATCGTTCAAAAGGGTTTCTAGAGTCTCTTCATGAAAGATAGGATCCATGCTTGTCATGGCCGTACTCCTTGCGGAAATGGACGTGTTCCCGTTGCCGTCGACATCATGGAGACATTGTTTTTCCCGATGTCAGGCACTTCAACGGCTGTCTGTTAGATGGGAGTAGCAGCCTTATATGACAAGAAAGCGGCGCTTACTTGCCAGTTTCGCGGCAGCCGTTTATCACCGTGATCACCCCTTTGTGTGCACAGCACAGCATCATGGATGTCTTTATGCCTCATGCGACCTTGCTTAAATTTGGTTATCCGTCCTCTGTGATCTTTGAAGGAGATTTTTGGGCGGTAACTCTACGCCCTGCGCAGACAACGCTGGGGGCGCTGGTGGTTATCTGCAAGGAAGAGGCTACGGCCTTTTCCGGGATTTCCAAAGATGCGGCATTGGAATTTCATCAAATCGTCAGTGCGGTGGAGCGCACTTTGCTCACCTGTTTTCACAATGACAAAATCAATTGGCTGATGCTGATGATGGTGGATCCGCAGGTGCATTTTCATGTGATCCCGCGCTATGAAGGGGTGCGTCAGTTCCAAGGCCAGTCTTTTGCCGACCCCGGTTGGCCGGGTGTGCTGATCTTGGCCATAAAAATAGCTGTGACGACTTGCTAAAGGCAGACTTGATCGCCCATCTTCGCGCAAGCTGGGTTGGCTGAAGCACGCTCCCTCTTTTTGGATCTATTGATGACACATCATGCTTATCGCGTTCTCATCCTTGCCGGACGCCGCGCTGAAGGCGACCCCGTTGCAGCGGATCAAGGGGTTAGCAGCAAAGCCTTTGTTCCCCTTGCCGGCAAGCCGATGATCGAACATGTGCTGGCGGCTATTGAAGGCAGTGGCCGTGCTGCGGATATTCGCATCAGCATGGCAAAAGACAGCCCTTTAGAGCGGGAAGCCCCCCATTTGGCGCAACGCTTGGCCAATGGCGATGTGGTGCGGCATCAAGCGGCCAAAGGCCCCAGTGCCAGCGTTTTATCGGCTTTGAAAGATATGAAACCCGGTGAGCGACTGTTTGTTACCACGGCGGATCATCCTTTGCTTACCGGTGATCTGGTGCGGCAATTTCTGGATGAAGCCGATCGGCAAGACGCGGATATTGCGGCGGCTTTGGCGCCATTGGCTTTGGTAGAAGCCACCTATCCACGTGGCAAACGCACGAAACTGGCTTTTCGTGACGGGGCTTTTTCCGGATGCAATATGTTTGCCATGAAAGCGCCTCAGGCGGTGCGCGGTGTGGCTTTCTGGCGTCGCATCGAACATGACCGTAAAAAGCCGCTGCGGCTGGTGGCGCGTCTTGGCATCATGGGGCTGGTGCAATGGTTTTTGGGGCGTCTCACCCTGGCCGATGCGCTGGGGCGCCTGGGGCAGCGCGTGGATTTGAGGGTGGTTCCGGTGATCTTGCATGATGCCGATGCGGCCACCGATATCGATAGCCTGCAAGATCTGAAACTGGCCCGCCATATCTTCCAGAGCCGGATGGAAAAACGCAGCGCCTGAAGACGCCGCCCAATCAGGATGCTGCGGCTTCCAGACCTTGATCGCCGGTCATGGCCCATTGGGTGATGGCGGATCGGGCGCGTTGCAGATCCACGGGAAAATCCACCTCACACCAATTTTCGCCGGGAATGGTGGTGATGTGGATGTCCATCAATTTGGCCAATGTATCGATCACCGAAAGATACCACACCGCATCGCCCTTGCCGCTTTCTACAATGCGTTCCACAGTGCTGCGGAAATGGGCCACACCTTCGCCTTGGAAGCGGATCATGCCGATGGATTCCGCATCCACGCTATCCAGATCCAGCGTTTTGCCGATGGCATGCAGCAGGCCGTCTTTCAATTTCACTTTCATATCGTCGCTGTCATAGCGGTCTTTGCGTGCTGTGGTCACCGTGATGGGTTGTGGCGGACTGGCCATCAGCGTTGTCACCACATCTGCGGTGAACAAGGTGTCGCCATTGAGCAAAATGAAATCGCCGGTCATTTCTTCGCGGGCATGCCACACACTGCGCAGATTGTCCGATGTGGCATAGTCGGGATTATAAATGGTGCGAATATGGAGCTGGTTGCGGCAGCGGTCGATTTCTTGCTCCACATGCTGCGCCTGATAGCCGGTGACGACCACCGCTTCTTTGATTCCTGCTTGTGCAAGCTGGTTTAATTGCCAGCTAAGCAATGTGGTGCCACTGCCAAGCGCAAGCAGACATTTGGGGGTATTTTCGGTAAGGGGGAACAGGCGTTTTCCTTGTCCGGCACTTAAAATAATTGCTTTCACGGGCGTCCTGCACATTAATTGATTGATGATATTGCGTTTTGATCGGCGTGTTTGTTTCTTGTGTCGATACTCTTTGATACGCAGACAATACATCTTATCCAAGCCCTGACAGACAAATCACGTGTCTGTGTGGGGAATGGGCCCACAGCATCATCCATGGGATAGCGCCGCATGGCTGTCTTGTATCAAAGTCTGTGACTTTGCAGGAAAAAAGCGTGTTTTTGTGGCATCAAAATGGCGGGACTCCACTTTAATTCCGGCCGAAGGCGTCTTTGGGTTCAATTGGATACGGTAATAATGGCCCGGCCCTCTATGGGACCCGATCGAAGACGACGATCCGCATCCCAGAACGGGCACGGGGCCGTGCGGGCCATCAATCTGCGACACAAGCGCGCGGTGGGTATGCCCGTGCAGGATCAGGCCCGCGCCGGTGCGGGCGATCATCTTGCGAAACGGTGCGCCATCGCTCAGGGCTTTGCGCGGGCTTTCCGCGCCGGGCTGCGGCGGATGATGGATCATGATGATGGTAAATTGCCTCGCCTTGTGTTCGGCTTGTAACAAGGCCTCCAGAGCATCCCGTTGATCTTCTCCCAAGCGCCCGCTGGCAAGTGCGGGCAGGGTGGCGACAGCGGTGGAAGTGCCGATGATCGACACGCCATCGCGGCGCCGCACAAAGGGAAAGATTTGCGGATGGCACAGTTGGTCCGGTGCGCCCGCGTCGGAGGTCATCCATTGGCGCCAGTTTTCCATGCCGCGGTCCAATGCGCCTTTCACATAGGCATCGTGATTGCCGGGAATGATGCTGATATCTTCTGCTTTCCCCAAGCGCTCCAGCCAGTTTTGTGCGGTTTTGAATTCTTGCGGAAGGGCAATATTGGTGAGATCGCCGGTGACGCAGATATGATCGGTTGGGTTTGCCTTCAATTCGTCCAACAGCGCTTCTAGCACAGTGGCGCAATGTTCATGCTTGCGCTTGCGGTGCCATGATAAATACCCAAGGATGCGTTTGCTCAAAAGCTCTTTGGCGCTGGCAGGGGGCAAAGGCGGGAAATGAAGATCGGAAATATGGGCAAGGGTAAACATGAACTTTGGCCTGAAAATGGTCGTTTATTGTGCGCGATATTGGACAGCAGCGTCTCTGGTAGGCTATGCGGTGCAGCTTCAATGGGAACAGGCCCCCATCAGACCGGGAAGATAAAAGCATGACGGCAAATCCCATGGACCGTACTGTGCAAGATGATCGTGCCCCTGTCGAGGCTGACGCGACACCGTCACATGGCACGGCTGACGAGACAATGCCCTATGTCGAGATAATCGAGGCCGCCGATCCCGTTTGGCTGTTTGGCCTTTCCGGAAAAGAGCGCCTGTTGCGCCAGCTTTCGCAAAAACCGGGTATGCTGTCCCTTGTGGCTGCGGGCCCCCGCCTGATTCTGGATGCGGATTGCCTTTATGATGCGCCGGTTCTGGAGTGGTTGTTGCAGCACCCCGATCGGGCGGTGGAGGCGGATGGGGCGCGGGGCTGCCATGCCAGCGCGAAGCTGGTAAAGGCGGCGCGGGCATGGATGGAAGGGCGCGATGCGGCTCCTGCAGGACTGGAGATCGCCAGCCCCCAGGAGATAGCGCAGGCGTATCGCAGCGCATTGCGTAAACGCGAGGCTCCCTATTGCCTGCGGGTATCGGACATTGGTGCGCGGGCGGCGGAAAAGCGGCTGTTTCAAGGGTCGTATAAAGGCGTGACGGATGTGGTGACGAAATATCTGTGGCCTTTGCCCGCCTTTCATGTGACGCGCCTTTGTGCGCGGCTTCATCTTTCTCCCAATATGGTCACCAGTCTGTCCGCTATTCTGGTGGTGGCGGCCTTCTGGTTTTTCTGGATCGGCGCGTTCGCACCGGGATTGTTGGCCGCATGGGGCATGACCTTTCTGGATACGGTGGATGGCAAGCTGGCGCGTACCACGCTTACCTCTTCCAAATGGGGCAATGTGTTCGATCATGGCATTGATCTGATCCATCCGCCCTTTTGGTATTGGGCCTGGGCGCACGGATTGGTGGCAAGCGCGGGAGAGGCGGCTCCCTTGTGGCTTGATCCGGCGCTTTTGGTGATTGTCGGCGGCTATATTGCCGGGCGCTTGATCGAGGGATATTTCATCGCCCGCTTCAAGATGGAACTGCATATCTGGCGGCGCTTTGACAGTTTTTTCCGGCTGATCGTGTCGCGGCGCAATCCCAATCTTGTGCTGCTTAGCCTTGCTTTGCTGATCGCCACCCCGACCACCGGATTTTTGTGGGTGGCCTTGTGGACGGTGCTCAGCCTTTTGGTGCATCTGGTGCAGATCCTGCAGGCGGAAAGCCAGCATCGCCGCGCTGCCTTGGAGTCATGGCTTGACCAGTCGTCGTCTTACTCTTCTGTCGAGCAATAGATCATGCGTTTTGGATTTCTGTTCAATCATTATGCGGGCCATCAGATCTTGCATGCCGCGCCCATCGCATTCGAGCTGTCGCGGGCTATCCCCAACATCAGGTGGAGATTTTCGTGCTGGGGGCGGCCCTGCGTTCGGTGGTGGAGCGGGTGGCGCAGCGCTATCCCGGCCATAAGGTCTGGGTGCATATGGTGGAGGTTCCGCTTTATGCACGATTGATCGATCCGGTGATAAAGCCCTTTGCTTTTGCAAAAAAACAAGCGGTTCTGGATGCCAATAAAGCGCTGTTTGCGGATTTTGATGTGCTTGTGGTGCCGGAGAAAACCAGCCTGAAGCTAAAGCGCGAACCGGGGCTGGAGCATTTGAAAATCGTTTATACCCATCATGGGGCGGGCGACCGGGCAGAGGCTTATTATCCCGAACTGGCGCAATTCGATCTGGTTCTTGCCCCCGGTCCCAAGATTACCGATCGTCTTTTGGCATCGGGCCTTGTGAAGCCGGAAAATTGCGCCATTGTGGGCTATCCGAAATTTTCCGTGATCCAGAGTTTGGGCGCCCCCTATCCGCGCTTGCCTTCCGGCCGCAAGACCGTTCTTTACAATCCGCATTATAGCCGCCGCGAATCCTCCTGGCCGACCATGGGCCGCGCGGTGCTGGAATATTTCGGCCAATCGGATCGCTATAATCTGATTTTTGCGCCGCATGTTTTGCTGTATCAACGCTGGTTTCGGCATCGGGCACGGCCTTTGGGGCGGTGGCGCGCTGTGCCGCATATGCATCTGGATACGGGTAGCGATGCGGTGTTGGATATGACCTATATGGATGGGGCAGATATTTATCTGGGCGATGTGAGCAGCCAGATCTATGAGTTTTTGCATCGCCCGCGTCCGGCAATTTTTCTCGATGCGCGGGGGGTGGAGGGCTGGCAAGATGATGACAGCTTCAAGATGTGGCACGCGGGCGATGTGGTGCGTTCGATGGCCGATCTCCCCAAGGCATTGGCCGAAGCCGATGCCCGGCATGGCCATTATCTGCCCATGCAAAAAAGCCTGTTTCAAGAGACTTTTGATTTGACAGACAGGCCATCAGAACGGCGCGCCGCCAATGCTATCGTGGATCATTTCGTAAACGGAACAAAATATGGCAAAGGCGTTGGGGCCGATGCCGAAGAAAAGAATAAGGAACCGGCATGAGCACTGACCGCGCACGTCTGGGATTCTCGGAAATTCTGGCATCTATCGCCAAAGATATTCGGGCTCATGCAGAAGTATTTGTGTTGTTGGCGTTGTTATGGGCCATTATCAACACTATTTTGACGGCTCCGTTATTTGATGATCTTGTGGCGTGGCAAAACGCGATGCAGGATGACCCGGAAGGTGCTGCGGCGGACCTGCGCACCTTGCTTCCGAAAATTCTGGCGCAAACCATTGCCAGTTTCTTTCTGCTGGTTGTTGTACCGGTTTTGTGGGCGCGGGCCTTGTTGCTTGGCCGGGGCGGGGTGTTCGGGCGGAGCTTGGGCCGAAGCTATGGCTTGTCGCTTCTCCACACCTTGTCTTTTCTTTTGTATCTTTTTGCGGTCATCATCGGATTGTTCGTGCTGTCCCTTTTGCTTGCCGTTCTTGGCGGTTTGCTAGGGATTGGCGATGGCATTTTGAGTTCGATCATGTTCGTATTGGCGATGGTGTCGCTGCTATGGCTTTATACGGCTTATAGCGTGGCGGTGGTTTATGCCGCCTTGGGGCAAAAACGGGGTATTCGCCAAGCCCTGTTGCGCATGAAACCCCATTGGAAGCCCTTCGCAGCCATAGCGGTTCTGGGGCCTGTATCCGCCTCGCTTTTTGGGGCGTTGGTGGTGATGCCTTTTCTCAGTGATGGAACTAGCCCCACCAAATTATCAACGCTTGTGGGATCGGTGTTTACGGGCATCGGGGTGTTGATCATCTTTACGGCGGCGGTGGCTGTGGTCCGTGCCGTTCAAAAACAAGATATGGGGGGCGAGTGATCCCGAAAAGGCCCCAAGGGCAATCCTAGAACAGCCTTGGCTGATGGCCCGTGAGGGGGACGACAAGATCCGCTGCGTCATATGACACCCGGTTTACACGGTCGGAAACGGGATAGGCTTTATAATCCGCATAGGAAACCAAGGCATCGGGCGGGATATCTTTTGGGGTGCGTTCCACGCCGTCGCCCAGCCATCTGTCATGATAGCTGCGGTTCAGCACAACGGGCATCCGGTGATGCAGATGTGACAGGGAAGAAGGCGCAGGCATGGTCAGGATGGCCACCGTTTCCAGCCAGCTTCCACCATCGGGGCCATACCAGCGTTCCCACAGACCGGCAAAGGCCAAGGGGCATTGCTGCGGATTGGCGGGATGGATGAAATAGGGCTGTTTGCCTTTCCCGCCGCGCGCCGCCATCCATTCATACCAGCCATCGAACGGCACAAGGCAGCGTCGATGCCGCCAACTGGCGCGAAAGCTGGGCTTTAGTGCGGCCGTTTCCAACCGCGCATTGATCAAGGGGCGGCTTTTGGGCAACTCTTTCATCCAGAATGGCACCAGACCCCAGCGCATGGGGATCAGCTCCCGCGTTCCTATGGGGGCGCCGGTTCCACTGTCCTCGTCGGCTTGGCGAACAACGGCAATGGCTTGGGTGGGCGCAATATTATACCGTGGTGGGAAATTGCTTTTGGGTGGGTCAAGGTCGAATGTGCGGGCCACGGCCTCCAATGGAGAACTCAGGACAAAGCGTCCACACATAGATTTGTCCTTTATAAAGCCACATGAACCGGATCACGAGAGTATGGAACAAAGGTGTTGAAATGAGCCAGAGCCGCCATTATCCCAAGCGCCCTATCATCGGGGTGGGGGCCGTTGTCTTCAAGGGGGCATCGGTGCTTTTGATCCAAAGATCAAAGCCCCCGAAGATTGGCGAATGGAGCCTGCCCGGCGGAGCGCAGGATTTGGGGGAAACCGCCAGCGCTGCGGCCGCGCGGGAGGTTTTGGAAGAAACCGGCGTTCATGCGGATATCATAGGCCTTTTGGATGTGGTCGATTATATCGAGCCCGATGAAAGCCACGCCATCCGCCATCATTATACTCTTGTGGATTATCTGGCGCGCTGGACAGCAGGGGAGCCCAAAGCGGCCAGCGATGCCCGCAAGGCGCAATGGGTGGCGTTGGATGGTCTTGGTGATGTGCCGCTTTGGTCGGAAACCCGGCGGATCATCTTGTTGGGGGCAGCGCGATTGGGGGATATTTGATCGCGCCGCCTTCATTATTTCCGTTACTCAAAACCCTTTGATGCTGTTCGGGCGATCAGGATGCCAAGGCGGCTTTTACCAAGGCTTTGGCATCCGGGCTGTTCCAATCGGCGGGGCCGACAAGCCGCCCGATTTCCCGGCCTTCGCGGTCTACCAATAAGGTGGCAGGCAGGCCGATAATGCCCAAATCACCCATCAATCGCATGCTGGGATCCGCCAAGGTGGTCAGATTGGCGGCTTTGAATTTTTCCAAAACGGTTTGCGCCTGCGCCACCGGGCTGCGGTCGATGGAAATGGGCACCACCCGAAAATCGGCGCTGCCCATATCCGCTTCCAATGCCGCCAAGGTGGGCATTTCCTCGATACAGGGGGCGCACCATTCCGCCCAAAGATTGATCAACAGCACCTGACCGCGCAAATCGCCCAAGGTCATGGTCCCATCCGGCCCCTGGATTTGCATGTCCAAGGGAAGGCTTGGCCGCCCTTCGGTCAGGTCGAATGTGGCCATTGCGCCTTGCGCCAAGGCGGCGTTCAGGCCGGCGGTTTGCCGAGAAACTTCATTTTGACTCGTCTGAGAGCTTTCGCCGGGGCTCAGCATTTCATATGCTGCCCATCCAATAAGGCCGATGCTTGCAAGTGCGGCGGCGGCCAATACCATCTGTTTGTTCATAACAACCGATCGTAAAAATTACCTATGTCCCATGACCCTAGCAAAAAAAGCGCGTCCCGGCAAAGCGGGAGCACTGTTTCAAATCCGGTAGAATCTTCCGCGTCATCCAATGAACTCTGGGGCGGGCGATTTGCTGGCGGCCCTTCGGACATTATGAAAAATATCAATGCCTCCATTGATATCGATCATGTGCTGTTCCGCCATGACATTGCCGGTTCCAAGGCACATTGTCGCATGCTGGTGGCAACGGGCATTTTGACCGCAGCAGATGGTGAGGCCATTCTTGGCGGGCTGGATCAGGTGGAAGAGGAAATCGCACGCGGCGAGATGGCCTTTGATCCGGCTTTGGAAGATATCCACATGCATGTGGAATCGCGGCTGCGCGATCTGATCGGTGAGGCGGCAGGACGGTTGCATACGGCGCGTTCGCGCAATGATCAGGTGGCGACGGATTTCAAATTATGGACCCGTGCGGCCATCGACCGGCTGGATGCGGATTTGCAGGCTTTCCAACAGGCCTTGCTGGATCGTGCCGAGGAACATGCCGACACCTTGATGCCCGGCTTTACCCATTTGCAAACCGCCCAGCCGGTGACCTTCGGGCACCATCTGATGGCCTATTATGAAATGATCCGCCGGGACAGAGGCCGCCTTGCGGATTGTCGGGCGCGCCTGAATGAAAGTCCCTTGGGGTCGGCGGCGCTGGCGGGAACGTCTTTCCCCATCGACCGGCATATGACAGCGGCGGCTTTGGGTTTTGATCGGCCAACGGCCAATTCATTGGATGCGGTGTCGGATCGGGATTTTGCATTGGAATTCATGGCGGCCCTTAATCTGGCGGCGATGCATCTCAGCCGCTTGGCGGAAGAACTGGTGGTGTGGACCAGCGCCGGATTCGGATTTGTGCGCTTGTCCGACAGCTTTTCCACTGGCTCGTCCATCATGCCGCAAAAACGCAATCCGGATGCTGCGGAACTGGTGCGTGCAAAATTGGGGCGGGTGAATGGCGCCTATCAAACGCTGCTGATGGTGATGAAGGGGCTACCGCTGGCCTATTCCAAAGATATGCAAGAAGACAAAGAACCCGTGTTCGATGCGGTCGAGGCCTATACTTTGTCGCTGGCGGCCATGACCGGCATGGTGCAGGATTTGCATGTTGATGCGGCCAAGATGGCCGCTGCGGCGGGCGCGGGCTATTCCACCGCCACAGATCTGGCCGATTGGCTGGTGCGCGGGGCGAATTTGCCGTTCCGTGATGCGCATCATGTAACGGGCCGCATTGTGAAACTTGCGGAAGATCGCGGGGCCGCCCTTGAAGATCTGAGCCTTGCGGACATGCAGGCCATCGATGCGCGGATCACCGAGGATGTATTCAGCGTGCTGAGTGTGGAGGCATCGGCTGCATCGCGCACCAGCTTTGGCGGTACGGCACCCCGGCAGGTAAGGCAGGCCATCAAAACAGCGCGGCAGGCTTTGACGGCAAGGAATTCCAAGGCGGAGCACAGCGCATGAGCCGTTTTTTAACGCTTGGTTTGATGATTGCGGTGATGGGGCTATCTGCTTGTGGACGGCGCGGCGATATTGTGCCGCCCGATGGAAAAACCGAAGACCCGCGAATTGAAGATTTCCGCAAAATTCCGCCGCGTGATGCAGAGGGGCCAGAGCAACTCTGATGGATCATTTTCAGTATCATGAAGGCCAGCTTCATGCGGAAGACGTGGCCTTGTCTCGCATTTCCAAAGAGGTGGGCACGCCGGTTTATGTTTATTCCGCCGCCACTTTGGAACGCCATTTCCGGGTGTTTGATGATGCGCTTTCGGGCACCGACCATCTGACCTGTTTTGCGGTGAAGGCCAATTCCAACCTGTCGGTTCTGGCTACCCTGGCGCGTTTGGGCTGCGGGGCCGATGTGGTCAGCGGTGGTGAATTGACCCGCGCTTTAAGGGCGGGGATTCCTCCGCAACGGATCGTATTTTCCGGCGTGGGCAAAACCGCTGATGAAATGGCCATGGCCCTTGCGGCAGGCATCCATCAGTTCAATGTGGAATCGGAACCGGAATTGGACGCGCTGTCACAGATGGCGGTGTCTTTGGGGCAGCGTGCGCCCGTTGCTTTGCGGATCAATCCCGATGTGGATGCCAAAACCCATGCCAAAATCTCTACGGGCCGGGCGGAAAACAAGTTCGGCATTGCGTGGGACCGTGCGCGTGAGACTTATGCCCATGCCCGTAGCCTTCCCGGCATCGACATTGTTGGCATTGATGTGCATATCGGCTCGCAATTGACCGATTTGGGGCCGTTTCGCGCGGCGTTCGACCGGGTGGCAGAGCTGGTGGCGGCATTGCGTGCTGATGGCCATAAAATCGCTCGATTGGATCTGGGGGGCGGCCTTGGTATTCCCTATGAACCAGGCCAACCTGCCCCACCTTCGCCGCAGGATTATGGTTTGATGGTGAAAGAGGTGGCATCCGGCCTTGGGTGCCAGATCATCACCGAACCGGGCCGCCTGATTGCAGGCAATGCCGGGGTTTTGTTGTCGAAAGTGATTTATGTAAAAGAAGGCGAGGCGCGGCGCTTCGTGATCCTGGATGCGGCGATGAATGATCTTTTGCGCCCGGCCATGTATGATGCTTATCACGCCATTGCGCCGGTTATGGAAGCGGCCCTTGATGCACCGACAATGCCGGCGGATTTTGTCGGTCCGGTATGCGAAACCGGTGATAGCTTTGCCAAAGGCCGCGAAACGACAGCGGTAAAAGCGGGTGATTTGGTGGTGATGCGGTCGGCAGGGGCTTATGGCGCGGTGATGGCGTCAAGCTATAATAGCCGCTCCCTTGTGCCTGAAGTGCTGGTGAATGGCCATGAGTATGCGGTGATCCGGCCTCGCGTGGAGGTGGAGGATCTTTTGGCGCTGGATCGCGTGGCTCCGTGGCTGGATATGGATAGCAAGACCGACAAGGCTTGATGCCCCCGCCCCGGCTGCCGATATACAAGAACACCATGTGGCATGAGGATTGAATGAACAAACGCAGCCCTTTGGATAGGCACAAACAGATCCGAGCCCGTTTGGCCCGGCGCCTGTTTGTGGTGCGTGGCTGGTTGGTTCTGGAAACGGTGTGGCGTGCGGCCTGGCCTGTTGGGGCGATGATTGGGGCGTATTTTGCGCTGGCGCTTTTGGGGATATGGGAGCAGGCCCCGGCCTTTGTTCATTTGGCGGTGTTCGGGCTTGTGCTGCTTGGCGGGGCGGGGATTTTATGGCACCGCTTGCGTCGGGCCATATGGCCCGGTGATGTCGATGCACGGCGCCGTTTGGAAGAAAGCGGTGGCGCACGGCATCGCCCTATTGATGCGGTTTTTGATGCTCCGGCTATGGCTGCGGGGGCGTCTGTGCTGTGGCGCAGGCACCGCGACCATATGGCAGAGATGGCACAGGATTTGCCGGTCAAGGCACCGCGTTTGTCGCTGGTTTATGAAGATCCCCGCGCTTTGCGGGCGATTGTTTTGCTGGCTTTGTTTATCGGTGCGCTTTATGCGGGACCGGATGCCGGGAGGCGGCTTTTTCAGGCCTTGCAGCCACCCTTCGGGGATGCGCCGCGCACGGTGGTGCTGGATGCCTGGCTCACCCCGCCCGATTATACCGGCAAAAGCCCCATTGTTTTGCATGGCCCCATAACCGCCAATAAAGCCCATGACGAGGCCGCCGCCCCATTGTCCGCGCCGGTGGGCTCGATGCTGGTGGTGCGGCTGAATGGTGGGCGCCAAGCCCCTGTTTTATTGGCGGGAGAGGATGACATTCCGTTTGATACGGTCGGAACGGTGGACCATCGTCTTGAGTTTGTACTGTCTGATCCGGATCTTTCGGTGTTGGAAATTCGCCAAGGTGGCCGCAGCCGCGCCCTCTGGCCTTTGGCCCTTATCCCCGATCAACCGCCGAGCATCAGCTTTGTCGGAACCCCCACTCAAAGTCGTCGGCAAGCCATGCGGTTAACTTATGTGGTGAATGATGATTATGGCGTGACAGATGCCAGTCTCACCCTTGTACCCTTGCCAGAAGGGGCGCAGGCCCCCGGCACGACCAGCGATGATCGCCTGGAGATTGCCTTGCGTGGGGCACAAACGCGCGGTGAGGCGACCTCTTTGGTCGTTTATGAGGATCTGACCGCGCATCCTTTCGCAGGGCGCTTGGTAACGGCGGTGTTGTCCGCTACCGATGCGGCCGGTCAGACAGGGAAAAGCGATGCGCTGGTGTTTCGCTTGCCTGAACGGGTGTTCAGCCATCCCGTGGCAAAGGAATTGGTGGCGATCCGTAAAGATATGCTGGTTTCGCCCGCCAGAGCCTCAAGGGAAACGGACCGTATCGACCGGGTGTCGCGTGCCCTTGATGCCTATGAAGGCGATCTTACGGTATTTGCCGCCTTGCGAAGTGCCTATTGGCGCATGAACAGCGATTCGTCGCGGAAAGCCGTTGCAGAAGTGGGGGAAATCCTGTGGGAAACCGCTTTGCGTTTGGAAGATGGGCAGATGTCGCTGGCCACCCGATCCTTGCGCGATGCCTTGGACCAATTTGAAGAGGCGCTAGAGGGCGGCGAGGACGGCCTGGATCAGGCAACGGCCGCCCTTGAAGCGATGATGCAGCAATTCCTGTCGCAAATGGCCCGCCAGCAAAGCGAAACCGCGCCCATGCGCACCGATGGCACCCAGCGCATGCAGGTGGTGGGGTCGGATATGCTGCAACAGATGATCCGGCAGATGCGTGATCTGGCCGCCGCGGGCGAGATGGATGCGGCCAAGGCCATGCTGGATCAACTGCGCGACATTATGGAAAATGCCAGCGCCAACAGCATGACCGCCGAAGATTATGAGCGGATGATGGCGGCCAGCCGTGCCGCCGAGGCTCTGGAAGGCTTGAGCGAAGACCAGCGCACGCTTTTGAACCAAACCAGCCGCCAGACATTGGTCAATCGCCTGCGGGAGAAGAACGGACAGCCACAAGGGGGCTTTGATTCATTGGGTGCAAAACAACAGGGCCTGAGCCAGCGCTTGGGCGACATCCTGCAAGGGTTGGGGGACGGCGGTATGGAAGTTCCCGGCGGGCTGGAGCAAGCCCTGCAGGCCATGGAAGATGCGGGTCGGGCATTGTCCGAACAATCGGGGCCGGGGGCCATTCGCGGACAGGCCGAGGCTGTGCGTGCCTTGGATGAGGCAAAAGGGGCTCTGGAACAGATGCTGGAACAGGCCATGCAGCAAATGCCATCGGGCAATGGCCTTGATCCCTTGGGGCGGCCCCAACCGGGTATGAACACGCGGGGCTTTGAATTGCCCGATATGTTGGATGCGCGGCAGGTGGAACGCATTTTGGAAGAGCTGCGCCAGCGCATCAGCAATCCCGATCTCAGTGATGAGGAACGGCAATATCTGCGCCGCCTGTTGCGCCGCTTTTAGGCGGACACACAGCGAATAAGGCATGGACAGGAAATAGCGAAAAGCGCCGCATGAAACGGCGCTTTGCAGGGGGGGAGTCCCGTGTGACGCCTTAGCGCGTGGGGATGGGGACGTCGCCGCTATAATCGTAAAAACCGCGCCCAACCTTGCGGCCAACCCAGCCGGCTTCCACATATTTCACCAGCAAGGGGCAGGGGCGATATTTGGTATCGGCCAAGCCTTCATAAAGCACCTGCATGATGGACAGGCAGGTATCAAGGCCAATGAAATCCGCCAATTGCAAAGGCCCCATGGGGTGATTTGCTCCCAACCGCATGGCTTTATCGATGGCTTCCACCGATCCCACGCCTTCATAAAGGGTGTAGATGGCTTCATTGATCATCGGCAGCAGGATACGGTTGACGATAAAGGCAGGGAAATCTTCTGCAATGGCCACCTCTTTGCCCAGATCCGAAACGAATTCCCGGGCAGTTTTATAGGTTTCTTCCGAGGTGGCAATGCCCCGGATTACTTCCACCAATTTCATGACCGGCACCGGGTTCATGAAATGCATGCCGATGAATTTTTCCGGCCGGTCGGTGGACGCGGCGAGGCGGGTGATGGAAATGGATGAGGTATTGGTGGCAAGCAGGGCTTCAGGCTTCAGCGTTTCACACAATTCCTTGAAAATGGCGACTTTGACATTTTCTTTTTCTGTGGCCGCTTCGATTGCCAAGTCGGCGTCTCTCATATCCGAGAGCTTATCTGTGGCGATGATACGGCCTATGGCTTCATCCATGGCGCTTTGGGTGGTCAATCCCCGATTGACCTGTCGTTCCATATTATGGTGGATGATGCCCAAAGCCTCGACAGCGCGTTCTTTGGAAATATCCGCCAAAATCACATCATGACCGCCCAAGGCGATCACATGAGCAATCCCGTTGCCCATTTGGCCTGCGCCGATCACACCCACCTTACGCATTGCTACATCCGTTCCTGTTTAAAACAAAACGCCCCGGAACCGGTGTCCGCGGGGCGTTATGATTGATGGTTGTCAAGACAGTTCTTTTTCCAAAGCCGGAAGCGCTTCAAACAGATCCGCCACAAGGCCGTAATCGGCCACTTGGAAGATCGGCGCTTCTTCATCTTTGTTGATGGCGACGATGATCTTGCTGTCTTTCATACCGGCAAGATGCTGGATCGCGCCGGAAATGCCCACAGCCACATAAAGTTCAGGGGCAACGATCTTTCCGGTTTGACCCACTTGATAATCATTGGGAACAAAGCCCGCGTCTACAGCGGCGCGACTGGCACCAATGGCGGCTCCCAATTTATCGGCCACTTTTTCAATGAGAGCGAAATTCTCGCCCGACCCCATGCCGCGTCCACCGGAGACGATGATATTGGCACTGGTCAGTTCGGGGCGGTCGGATTTCGACAATTCCTGCCCGACAAATTCCGCAAGTTTGGGATCTGCAGGGGCTTCCACTGTTTCCACCGAAGCCGAGCCGCCCTCGGCCCCGGCTTTTTCAAAGGCCGTACCGCGCACGGTGATGACCTTTTTGCTATCCGATGTTTCCACGGTGGCAATGGCATTGCCGCATAGATCGGGCGTTTGAAGGTGGTGGCGTTTTCCACCGCAATGATATCGGAAAGCTGCGTCACATCCAGTGCGGCGGCCACACGGGGCATCACATTCTTGCCCATGGTGGTGGCCGGTGCCAGCAGGCTGTCATAGCCATCGGCAAGCCCGATGAGCAAAGCCGACAGCGCTTCGGCGGTTCTGTGCTCATAATGCGGGGCATCCGCATGCAGAACCTTGGTAACGCCATCGATCTTGGCAGCGGCTTCGGCCACACTGGCCGCATTATGGCCGGCAACCAGAATATGCACATCATCAAGAGCCTTCGCCGCTGTCACGGTGGACAAGGTGGCATCATTGAGCGTGCTGTTATCATGTTCGGCAAGAACAAGGGCTGTCATTTGATCACTCCTTTTTCCCGCAATTTGCCCACCAGTTCGGCAACGCTTTCCACCTTGATGCCCGCTTCGCGTTTGGGTGGTTCTTCTACTTTCAGCGTTTTGAGACGCGGGGCCATATCGGCACCGAAATCATCGGGGGTCTTCATGTCGATGGGCTTGCGCTTGGCCTTCATGATATTGGGCAAAGAGGCATAGCGCGGCTCATTGAGGCGCAAATCGGTGGTGATGATGGCAGGCATTGTGATCTTGATGGTTTCAAGGCCGCCATCCACTTCGCGGGTGACAATGGCAGCCCCGTCTTCCAGCACCACTTTCGAGGCGAATGTGCCTTGCGACCAGCCAAGAAGCTGCGCCAGCATCTGCCCCGTCTGATTGGAATCGTCATCGATGGCCTGCTTGCCCAACACTACAAGGCCGGGCTCTTCCGCATCCACTATGGCTTTCAGACATTTGGCAACGGCCAAAGGCTCGGTGGGGCCATCATGTTCAACCAGAATGCCCCGGTCCGCACCCATGGCAAGGGCTGTGCGGATGGTTTCCTGCGCTTGTTTGGGGCCGATGGAGACGATGACGATTTCATCGACCTTCCCGGCTTCCTTGAGACGGATCGCCTCTTCAACTGCGATTTCGTCGAAGGGGTTCATCGACATTTTGACATTGGCGAGTTCGACGCCCGACTGATCGGACTTCACCCGCACTTTGACATTGTAATCAACGACCCGTTTAACAGGGACCAGCACCTTCATGATGGAAAACAGCTCCTTGGCTTACCGTCATATCTTTTCATATTTCTTCGGAGAACACAGGATACGCCCCTCCAAAAAAATGGCGAATGTTGGACGATGAGACATAGGTCAAGCCCGTGCTTGAGTCAATGTAACAGGATCATACATGATCTAGCTATCGCCCCGTGTTGCACCGGGTTTCCATAAAATATCTCCGGCGCCATGATCGTTGGTAATCCGCGATAAAACAAACAAATGATCGCTTAATCGGTTGGCATAGCGGATGGCCGCCCCGTTGACGGGGGTATCTTCGGCGGCGAGCACCATAAGCCGTTCGGCACGGCGGACCACGGTGCGCGCCAGATGCAGATGTGCCGAGGCCGCTGTGCCACCCGGTAAAATGAAACTTTGCAAGGGGGAAAGATCGGTATTGAGCGCATCAATTTCCCGTTCCAGCCGCGCCACTTGGTCATCGGTGATGCGCAGGGCATTTTTTTCTGCATCGGGGTCCAGTTCAGGGGTTGCAAGATCCGCCCCCAGATCGAACAAATCATTTTGAATACGGGCCAGCATGTCATCCAACGTGCCGCTGGTATGAAGCCGCACAAGGCCGATCACCGCATTGGCTTCATCAACGGTGCCATAAGCGTCAATGCGGGCGTTATATTTACGCACCCGACTGCCATCTACCAGCGAGGTATCGCCACCATCGCCGCCACGCGTGTAGATTTTTGTCAGCTTGACCATGAGTTTTCGTTCACAATGCTTTAGTTCGCAGCCAGATAGAACAGCAAGCCCATCAAAATAACAGCGATGAATTGAAGCAATACCCGCCACTGCATCAGCTTGTTGGAGCGCTGTTGGCTGGCTTTTCCCTGACGGGCCATATTGAGCACGCCAAGCAAAACCGCTCCAAGGGCGGCTACCATGAAAATCGGGATCAAAAGAAGCAGGGTCGAAGACATGGGTGTCTGTACTTTCCGTGTGAAGACATGAGCCGTTTAGAAGATTTAAGGGGCGAAGCCTAAGGTGTTTGCTTCTCAAATGCTCATTCTTTTTCTTGCCGCGACAAAATGTGTCGGCAGACACATCAAAGATCGACCAGCCGGCAGGCTAGTCTAACCAGCCGCCTCTAGCAAACGCGTGGCGATCACATTGGCTTGAATTTCGGCAGCCCCTTCAAACACATTGAGAATACGAGCATCCACCAGAATCCGGCTGACGGGATATTCCGTGGCATAGCCATTGCCGCCATGGATTTGCACCGCATTGTCCGCCGATGCCCATGCAATGCGGGCCGCCAGCAGCTTGGCCATGCCGGCTTCCAGATCGCAGCGCCTGCCGCTGTCTTTTTGTTCGGCGGCATAATAGCTCAATTGGCGTACCATCATGATCTCGGCGGCCATCATTGCCAGCTTGCCATAAACGCGGGGGAAGGCCGCAATGGGTTTGCCGAATTGTCGGCGCTCATGGGCATAGGCCAGCCCCATATCCAGCGCCGATTGGGCCACGCCAATGGCCCGTGCGGCCGTTTGGATGCGCGCACTTTCAAAGGTGGCCATCAATTGCTTGAAGCCTTGACCTTCAGTGCCGCCCAAGAGATTGCCGGCGTCCACAGCAAAGCCGTCAAAGCCCAGTTCATATTCTTTCATGCCGCGATAGCCCAGAACCTCGATTTCTCCGCCGGTCATGCCATTGGCGGGGAAGGGATCGGCATCGGTGCCGCGCGGCTTTTCCGCCAACAGCATGGATAAGCCCTTATAGCCGGGCTGATCGGGGTCCGTGCGCACCAGCATGGTCATCAGATCGGCGCGGGCGGCATGGGTGATCCATGTTTTGTTACCGGTGATACGATAGAGGTCGCCGTCTTTCACGGCGCGGGTGGAAAGCGATCCCAGATCCGACCCCGTATTGGGCTCGGTGAACACGGCGGTGGGCAAAATCTCGCCGCTGGCCAATTTCGGAAGCCAATATTGTTTTTGCGCGTCGGTGCCGCCGGTGAGGATCAGTTCGGCGGCGATTTCGCTGCGGGTTCCCAAAGACCCAAGGCCGATATAGCCCCGGCTCAATTCTTCCGACACAACGCACATGGCCGCTTTGCCCATGCCCGCGCCGCCATATTGTTCGGGGATGGTCAGCCCAAACACCCCCATGTCCGCCAGTGCGGAGATGACTTCGATGGGGATCAGTTGATCCTTGAGATGCCAGCTATGGGCGGCGTCTTTGTGATCATTTGCAAAGCGGCGGAAGCTGTCGCGCACCATTTCCAGCGTTTCATCAAGCCTGCTTTGCCCGAACTGACCGTGCTCCAGCTGTTTTGCCAGCGCCCGGCGATTGTCTTCGGTGTTGCCCGTAGTGATCAGGCGCATCACCGGCTCTGTCATAAATGCCTGAAAGTCCTCCGGGCTTGCGCCTACACTGCCGGGGCGGACGATCTCTGTCTGGCTCATGGGAATACCGCTCGCCATTTGCGACAGATACTCCCCGCAGCCAATGGCCAAAATCAGCTTTTCCGTTTGGGATAGCTGCTCCGCCTTTTCCAAGGTGCGCGCCCAGCCAAGGGATTCTTTCAAGGTTTCCGCATAGGTGGCATACCAGGCAAGGCCATGGGCTTTGGTTTGGTGCTTTTCCAGCAAGGCCCGGTCGGCCCGGCCATTGCGGCATATATCTGCTGCCACAGCCTTTGTCAGGGCCGCCACCAAGGCTTGTGCGCGGGTAACCGCTTCTTCCAGATCCGCAAGATCAATCAGATCGTCGGGGCTTTCGGCAATCAAAGGATCAGACATTGCCTGCCTCGACGGCATCTTCATAGGTGCGCAGACCGGGATGGCGGGCGGATACAAGCACTGCCATATTGCCCGGCTTGTGCTTGTTGGCCCGCATTTTCTCATGGGCGCGGGGGATGTCTGCCCAGCCAAATACCTCGGACATACAAGGATCGATACGCCGTTCGATCACCAGCCGATTGGCTTTGCTGGCCTGTTTGAGATTGGCGAAATGGCTGCCTTGGATACGTTTTTGGCGCATCCAGACAAACCGTGCATCAAAGCTCAGATTAAAGCCGGTGGTGCCCGCGCAGAACACCACCATACCGCCGCGTTTCACCACAAAGCACGATACCGGGAAGGTTTGTTCGCCCGGATGTTCAAACACCACATCCACATCATTGCCCTTGCCGGTGATCGTCCAGATGGCTTTGCCAAACGCCCGCACCCGCTTCATATAGGCGCTATAGGTTTCCACATCCTGAACCGGTGGCAAGGGCCCCAGCAATCGAATTCACGGCGGTTGATCACGCCCTTGGCACCCAAAGACAAAACGAATTCTCGCTTTGTATCATCGGAAATCACGCCAATGGCATTGGCTCCGGCGGTGGCGATCAACTGGATGGCCATAGAGCCAAGCCCGCCCGAGGCCCCCCACACCAGAACATTGTCACCGGGGCGCAGAATATGGGGGCGATGGCCGAACAGCATGCGGTAAGCCGTGGCCAATGTCAGTGTGTAGCATGCGCTTTCTTCCCATGTGAGATGCTTGGGGCGCGGCATCAACTGGCGGGCTTGCACGCGAGCGAACTGAGCAAAAGACCCATCGGGCGTTTCATAGCCCCAAATGCGTTGGCTGGATGAAAACATGGGATCACCGCCATTACATTCTTCATCGTCGCCATCGTCTTGATTGCAATGCACGACCACTTCATCGCCCACTTTGAAGCGGGTTACCCGCCGGCCCACTTTATAAACGATGCCTGCCGCATCGGACCCGGCGATATGATAATCGGCCTTATGCACATCAAAGGGGGAGATGGGGGTGCCCAAGGCAGCCCACACACCATTATAATTGACCCCGGCAGCCATCACCAGAACCAGCACTTCATCGGAATCGATATCAGGGGTGTCCACCACCTCTTCCAGCATGGCGGATTGGGGCGGCCCATGACGGTCGCGCCTGATGGCCCAGGCATGCATTTTTTTCGGGACATGGCCCAAAGGGGGGATCTCGCCCACATCATAAAGATCTTTTAAGGGCGGCCCAGCAGGTTTCTCTGTCGTTTCTGTGGGGTTCAAGGCTGTTGGCTGTGCCGGCATCGTGCTCTCCCAAAACGTCGTTTGTGGCGCATATGTGCCAGACTGACAGAAAACTATTGCACTGCACAATAGCTTATTTCTATCAAAATAAACAGGTTTGTTGAAATATATGAAAAAAATAGTCCGAACATGTGCATTATCCATGCGTCTTTTCTGGTGAGGTTTCCAAAAAAGCAGACGGGACGTTTAAAAATGGACAATGTCTTGCCGTTGCACGTGGTGATAGTCGGACCGGTGGATCAACGGGTCGAGAGGGGAGGAGCCCGCCGAACCACCAGCCCTATCCGGCATGAAGCATTTTACAGCCTTGAGAAAAGAACCGTTTGCTCTGCCGACTTGACGTGCGCCCACCCTGCAAATCCCGGCGGCTATAAGTTGACAGATTATAAAAAATACAACTGTAAGTCTATTTTACTTTTTGGTTTAGTGGTTCGACTTGTGCGGCGCACAAAAAAGACTAGACTTGGATGGCTCGGACGGCGACATTTTCTATCCAAAGAGTACTTTGGGAAGACATATTGGAGATGTAAAGGCGATGGTTGAGAAAGAAAGCAAAGAGAATGGGCCTGCCGCTTTTTCCGAAACAAGCAAAGCGCCAAGGCCGTGGCTGATGCGCACCTATTCCGGGCACAGCTCGGCCATTGCCTCCAATGCCTTATACCGGACCAATTTGAAACGTGGCCAGACGGGCCTGTCGGTGGCGTTCGATTTGCCCACCCAAACCGGCTATGATGCCGATCATCCTTTGGCGCGAGGCGAAGTGGGAAAGGTGGGGGTGCCCATCTCGCATCTGGGCGATATGCGGGCGCTGTTCGCGGATATTCCGCTTGAGAAAATGAACACCTCCATGACCATCAATGCCACGGCTCCGTGGTTGTTGGCGCTTTATATCGCTTTGGCGGAAGAGCGCGGTGTGGATAGCGCCATGCTGCAAGGCACGGTTCAAAACGACATCATCAAGGAATATCTGTCGCGCGGCACCTATATCTTTCCGCCGGAACCGTCCTTGCGGCTGATCCGCGATGTGGTGGTCCATTGTGCGGCGCATTTGCCCAAATGGAATCCGACCAATGTCTGTTCTTATCATTTACAAGAAGCGGGGGCGACGCCTGAAGAAGAGCTGGCCTTTGCTTTGGCAACGGCCATTGCGGTTCTTGATTGCGTGCGCGCGTGCGAAGCCATTGCGCCGGATGATTTCCCGCGGATTGTGGGGCGGATCAGCTTTTTTGTGAATGCGGGCATCCGTTTTGTTACCGAAATGTGCAAGATGCGCGCCTTTGTCGAATTGTGGGACGAGATCACCCGGCAGCGTTATGGCGTGGAAGATCCGACCTTCCGGCGCTTTCGTTATGGGGTGCAGGTGAACAGTCTTGGCCTGACCGAACAGCAACCTGAAAACAATGTGTATCGGATCTTGCTGGAAACCCTGTCTGTGGTTTTGTCGAAAAATGCCCGCGCCCGTGCCGTACAGCTTCCGGCTTGGAACGAAGCCATGGGATTGCCTCGTGAATGGGACCAGCAATGGTCTTTGCGCCTTCAGCAGATCCTTGCCTATGAAACCGACCTTCTGGAATTCGGTGATCTGTTTGATGGTTCTCCCGTGGTGGCGGAAAAGGTCGAGACGCTGAAATCCGGTGCCTTGGCGGAACTGGCGAAGATCGAGGCAATGGGCGGTGCCGTTGCGGCGGTGGAAAACGGTTATATGAAGCGCCGCTTGGTACAGTCTAACAGTCGCCGCTTGCACGCCATTGAAGAGGGTACCCAAAAAGTGGTGGGGGTGAATATCTACACAGACAGTGCGCCATCGCCGCTGGTGTCCACGTCGGAAAGTGCTGTCCTGACCGTGGATGCGTCGGCAGAGAAGGTGCAGATTGCCAATCTTCACGCATGGCGCGAAAGCCGCGATCAACAGGCGGTGGATCGTGCTCTCGAGGCTTTGAAAGCGGCCGCTGCAAGCCAGGACAATATCATGCCGCCATCCATTCTGGCCGCGAAAGCCGGGGCGACCACCGGCGAATGGGCGGCAGCCCTGCGTGAGGTCTATGGGAAGTTCCGGGCCCCCACAGGTGTTGGCGGAGAGGCACAGGCAGCAGGCGAACCGGTGGCGGCGATCAGGGCGCGGGTGGAGCATCTGGCAAAAAAACTGGGTCGTCGCCCGAAATTTCTGGTGGGGAAACCCGGTCTTGATGGCCATTCCAATGGGGCCGAACAAATCGCCGCTGCAGCGCGCGATTGTGGATTCGATGTGGTTTATGAAGGTATTCGCCTAACGCCGGCGCGTATCGTGAATACGGCGCTGGAAGAAGGGGTGCATGTGATCGGCTTGTCGGTTCTGTCCGGTTCGCATCTGGTGCTTGTGGAGGATGTGATCGACCGTATGCACAAAGCCGGGATGCAGGCTGTTCCTTTGGTGCTTGGCGGGATCATCCCTGCACAAGATGCCAAGCGTTTGACCAAAGCCGGTGTGGCGCGGGTTTTTACGCCAAAAGATTTTAAGCTGACAGCCATCATGGAAGAGATTTGTACGCTTTTGGATGAAAGCGTCTGATGCGACTCGGATCAAGCGGCCTCCATATAACAGTCCGATATGTATGGCGGGCGAAAGACCTAATCTTTCGTGTCATTTTTCAGTAATAAAAAATCCTATTTACGTTTATAAACTGACTTTAAATTGCGCACTTTGGTTATGCTGCATCGCGAAATATGCGTTTGATCTCTTGACCCCTTCCCGTGAAATCCACACACTTTTCTCATCAAAACGTAAACAATCCCTTGGTTTCTGGCGATTGAAGCGGTTTGAGACACAATAAAGGCTGCACAAAAAAACAGCGGTCTCTTACACGACACAGCAAAAGCGAGGAGTGATGATCATGACCATTAGAAAGTTTGTTTTATCCACTGCTGGCGCAGCGCTTGCCCTGACATTGGGGGTTGCCGCGCAGGCAGGAGAGGCACTGGACTTGACACATTGGAAAGCCGAATGCTCGAAGCTCATCAGTTGGAAAATGGATTATCCAACCATTACCAAACGCCAGACTTTGCCCGACGCCCATGCGGTTGTGGATCTGAGGATCAATCGGGATGGCGAGGTGTTGGGATGGGAATTGGCGCGATCCAGCGGGCATGCCTATTTTGATCGGAGCAGCAGAAAGCTTGGGGAGAGTTTAGAAAAGCTTCCTGCCTTGCCGGCCAGTTATCGTGCGGATTATGCGCAGGTACGTGTGCATCTTCTCTATTCAGAAACCCAGCGAGGTATCAATAAAATGCTGGACACTGTTGTCCGCATGGAGCGGTTGGCCAAAGAAGGTGAGGCGGATACCGGCGACCAATTGGCGGATTCAGGAGAAATGCGTATCAGCCTGATCGGTGGCGTTAGCTAAAGGCGCGGATTGAAAGTTTGTTGGAGAAGGCGTGGCCATAGGCTGCGCCTTTTTCGTTTGCGGAGCCCTTCCCTTCAGATAGTCTGATTGCATCAAGATCCGAACGGGATGCAGAGAGGTTTTTTCCTGCGCGCTTTTTTGCACATAGTAGGGCAACTCTTTGGGAGGAAAAAATGGAAATCGATTATCTGGCGGTTTTCCTGGCGGCTTTATCCGGATTCATATTGGGTGGTTTATGGTATTCCCCCATTCTGTTCGGGAAGGCATGGCAAAAAGAAGTGGGCTTGAGCGACGAACAGATCCAAAGCGGCAATATGGCCAAGGTATTCGGGATTTCTTTTCTGCTGTCTTTATTGGCCGCCTTTGTGTTCCATATGTTTTTGGGCCCTGACATCGATATGGCCACCGGCGCGCTTTATGGCTTGTTGGCGGGCGTTGCCTGGGTGGGCAGCTCCTTCGGCATCAATTATCTGTTCGAGCAGAAAAGCCTGAGATTGTTCGGCATCAATGCGGGCTATCACAGCCTGCAATTCATGCTGATTGGTCTGGTGCTGGGGGCGGTTTAACAATTTGCGGACAGGCGGTCGAGCCTCTCCCGCACATCCTGCGCCGTCCAGCCGGATTGGCGTAGACTATGAAGGGTTTGCGCCTTATCCCGCTTGGCCAACCTGCGCCCGGTTTCATTCAGAAGCAGTTTATGGTGATGATAGACGGGGCTGGGCAGGCCAAAAATCGCTTGCAAAGTCCGGTGGATATGGGTGGCGTGAAACAGATCCTCGCCGCGAACGACATGGCTTATCCCTTGCAGGGCGTCATCCACCGTTACGGCCAGATGATAGCTTGTGGGCGTGTCTTTGCGGGCGAGCACCACATCCCCAAAGGCCAAAGGGTCCGCTTCATGGACATGGCCTTCATTGTCGGTGAACAATAAGGGGCTGTGCGCGGCGATCAGTTTCGCTGCGCGCATGCTATCAAGGCGCAGGGCAAAGGGGTGACCATCGCTTATGGCCTGCGCGATTTCTGTGGCTGGTCGATGCTTGCAGGTGCCGGGATAATGGGCCCCGTCGGGGCCGTGGGGGGCGCTGGGCGAGCGGGCGATTTCAGCAGCAATATCTTTCCGGGTGCAGATGCATTTATAAAGCACGCCCATGCTTTTCAGCCGGTCAAGGGCGCTTTGATAATCGCTGAAATGCTCTGATTGCCGCCGTACCGGCCTTTCCCATGTGATGCCCAACCATTCCAGATCTTCAAAAATGCCGGAAATATAGGGATCACGGCAGCGGCTTTGATCGATATCTTCGATCCGCAATAAAAAGCGCCCTCCTGCTTTTTGCGCAGCCTCAAAGGCGGTCAGGGCGGAGAAGGCGTGGCCCAAATGCAGTTTTCCCGTGGGGCTGGGCGCAAAGCGGGTAACGAAGGCCGTGTGCATTGGGGCTTGTCAGGTCCTTATAGAATGGGCTTTTGTGAAGAGGTCTTTTACCCTGAATTGCGTTTTGTCCAAAGGAGCCTTTCGTCCCGTGACTTCTTCCCCCACGCTTAGCGGCCCCGAGATTGCCCCCAAAAATGGTGGTACGCCCGATAGTCTCGTCATTTTTGCCCATGGTTATGGCTCAAACGGTCAGGATTTGATCGGTCTGGCCCCACATTTGCAAACCGTGCTGCCCAAAACACATTTCATCGCCCCCGATGCGCCGCAGCCTTGTAATGGCGCCCCGCAGGGATATCAGTGGTTTCCCCTGACCACCATCAGCCGTGAAGAGCGCGATGAAGGCACCCGCAGTGCGGCCGGTACACTGGATCGCTTTATCGATGAACAGATGGCGCGTTTTGGCCTTCCCGCAGATCGCATTGCCTTGGTCGGGTTTTCACAAGGAACCATGATGTCGTTGCATGTGGGGCTGCGCCGTACGCAGGCTTTGGCGGGCATTGTGGGCTTTTCCGGTTCGTTGGCCGCGCCGGGGAGCTTGATGGATGAAATGGGACCGTCGTCTCCTGTTTTGCTGGTGCATGGGGCGGCCGATGATGTGGTGCCCGTGTGGCTGATGTTCGAAGCTTATGGCGCGCTGGAGGCATTGAAAGTCCCCGTTGACCGGCATGTCAGTCAGAACACGCAGCATTCCATTGCACCGGATGGCCTTAAAAAAGCGGCGGACTTTTTGAAAAACACCCTTGGTTGAAAAAAGCCGATCAAAGCGCCTTTTTATTGACAGAGACAAGATGAAGGATTGTTATACAAAAATAACACTGTATCTTGTTGAATGGCTTTGAACGTACCGGTTGGTCTGGTTTTTCAAAAAAAGCGGACAATGTCGGCGCAGGCAACAAGGAGGCGGTCAAAGATGCTGGATGGAAGACCTATTCCTTCCCCCGAGAGCTGCCCTGCTCTTGTTTTAAATGCCGATTATCGGCCCTTGAGCTATTACCCGTTGTCTTTATGGGGATGGCAAACGGCCTTGAAAGCGGTGTTTCTGGATCGGGTCAATATTGTTTCGGAGTATGACAGGGTGATCAAATCACCCTCCACCGAGATCCGCTTACCGTCTGTGATATCCTTACGAAAATATGTAAAGCCGGCCACATGGCCGGCTTTTACGCGTTTTAACCTGTTTTTGCGGGACCGGTTTGAATGTCAATATTGCGGGATTGGGGATGATCTGACCTTCGATCATGTGGTTCCCCGCGCTTATGGTGGCAAAACCACATGGGAAAATGTGACCACGGCCTGCGCCCCGTGCAATCTGCGCAAGGGAGGCCGCACACCGCACGAAGCGAATATGTTCCCAATGATCAAGGCTTTCGCCCCACCAGCCGTCAGCTGATCGAGAATGGCCGCCGCTTCCCGCCGAATTTCCTGCATGATAGCTGGCGGGATTATCTTTACTGGGATAGCGAATTGGAGCCTTGATCACGGGCGGCTTTGCCTTGGTGATTTCCGGGCGTGATCAGATCTTTTTGGCCAGCGCAATAGCGGCGCGGCAGCCGGTTTTGATGGCGCTTGCCAGCAGTCCATAGCCGGGGGTGTCTTTTGCTCCATGGGCGATGGCGGTTTCTCTATGCTCGGCTTCTTCCGCCTGAAAATCGGCAATGGTTGCGGCCAGCTCTGGCTCGCTTTCCCCCAATGTGGTCCGCTGCTGCTCATAATGATCTTCGATCACTTCCTCGACGGCGGCGGTGCAGGCCATCAAGGCACGCTCGCCCATCAAAGCCGTTCCGGCCCCCAGTGCAAAGCCTGCCACATGCCAAAATGGTGACAATAAAGAGGGACGCACCTGTCGTTCTGTCAGGATGGCATCAAAGCGGGCCAAATGGCGGGCTTCTTGTTCCTCCATATGGCGAATAAGCGGGCTCAGACGGTGGTGATGGCCCAATACGGCAAGCTGCCCGGCGTAGATGCGTGCCGCCCCATATTCTCCCGCATGATCCACACGGATCATTTCTTCGACCGTTTCGTCATGCGGACGGTCCCCGGGCAGGGGGCGCATTGGTGAAGGGTGTTTTGCCTTATGGGGCATCGGGTAGCTCCGTCAACGGGGTGCTGCGGGCAGCGATCAAGCCAAGTCCCGCCACAGCGGTCAATCCAAGTGCGATGATCATATTCCATGCAGCCATGGAAAGCCCTAGGAAAGACCAGGCGATTTCGTCGCACCGGACCAATTGTGCATTCATGATCTGTTCAAGCGCAAGAGCGGGATCATCGGAAATCCCGCCGCCGGAACAGGTGCTTGGTCCTTGCCACCAGCCTTGTTCCACACCGGTGTGAAAACCGCCGATGCTGGCCGTTGCTGCAAATAGCAGCATGGCAGCAGCCAGTGTCGGCACAAGGGCTTTCCGGCCGAAAATCAGTGGCGGGATAAAAAGGGCAAGGGCCAGATAATATGGCAGGCGCTGCCAGTGGCACAGCTTGCATGGTGCAAGGCCCATCCCATGCTCGAAAAACAGTGCCCCCGCCAGCATGGCAGCGGCAGCCAGCGCCAATAAAGTTGGCAGGGTGGCAGGGTGTTTCTTGGCGATCAGATCGGTCATGAGGGACATGGCTGGCATGGAAGCTCCTATAGATATTTGATCGCAAAAAAACCACCCAACAGCAAGATCACAAACAGGCTGACCAAGAGGGTGAAGCGCTTTTCGATGAAAGATTGAATGGGGGCACCAAATTTCCACAACAAAGCGCATTCGATGAAAAAGCGCGGTGCGCGGGATAAGGTGGCGGCCATCAGAAACACCAGTGGGTTCAAGGCCACAACGCCGCTGGCAAGGGTGATGACCTTGAATGGAAAAAAGGTCAGCCCGAACAGAAAGACCAGCCACCCGCCATATTCTGTAAAGCGGTCATGAAACAAGGCGAACTGGTGCTCATAGCCATAAAAGGCAATCAGGGGCTGGCCAATCAGATCCCATAGATAATAGCCGATGCCGTATCCCGCCAAGGCCCCGGAAACGGAGGCTGCTGTACAAATAAAGGCGTAACGAAAGGCTTTTTCCCTTGCCGCCAGAGTCATGGGAAGCAGCATCACATCAGGGGGGATGGGAAAGACAGAGCTTTCTATGAACGAGATGAAGGCCAGCCAGCACTCGGCATGGCGGTGGCGGGCTTTTTCCAGCGTCCAATCATAGAGCCGGCGCAGCATGGGCTTAAAGTCCTTTAAAGGGGCGCCTCTTGGCTAGCAGCAGCAGACAGCAAAGGCAATGCGCGAAAAAGAGATAGCGGGAGGGCCGGTCATGAAGCGGTCAGGCGGGTTTGTACCTTTGCAGAATCGAAAAGAACAAACGCCACCATGAGAAGATAAAGAAGAGCGACCGCCAGAGGCAACAGATTCAGGCGGAATTCCGGCAGCAACCACCAGATCAGGAACACAACAACAGCGCGGATGATTGCATGAAGACTGAAAGGGACGGTGCGCCCGTAACTCCAACCGATGACCGGGAAATGCAAGGACAAGCCTATGGCCAGAATCAGGGGGAAAATCGTTAGACCTTCCCATAGAGCGGCGATGGCCATGGGCCAGAACAGCAACATGCTGATGAACGTGGGAAGCAGAACGCTGCTTACCGCCGTGCGATCTTTGAGAAAGTTGTTTTTGAAGAGAGCCGCATAGAGCAGGGCCAACGGAAAAATCGCGCCGTTACCGAATAGCGCCACCCAGTACCATAGTGGGCCGCTTTCTTTCCATCCGAGAAGGCCAAGCACAAGCCAATAGCTGGCGCCAGCCAACAGCACCGGGAAACCACCTTTTAGGCGGGCATAAGAACCGAGGCGCTGTTTTTCGAGTTCCCGCTCCAAAAGAGCCGATTCGTGTTCCGATTGGGCCGCCATATCCCCTTTGTCTTCCGGTTTTTATATTCAGCCTGTTCCCTATATGAATTCTGATTCTAAAAGGACGTAGTGGTTTTGTCCAACGAAGACCATGACTGCAAGGCGGGCCGGGTCGTTGATCCATTCTGTGTAAATTGGCGGGATGATTGTGGCGTTATGTTTATTTTTCAGGTTTGTCATAGACCCTCTTGACGCGGCCGTAACAAACCCTAATATGCGCCCTCACAACGCAGACCACACAGGGCCCCTGTGGCGGAACTGGTAGACGCGCCAGACTCAAAATCTGGTTCTCGCAAGGGAGTGTCGGTTCGAGTCCGACTGGGGGCACCAAGTGTTTTATGTTTTTGCTTCAAGCAGCACATGCTGATTGCCAAAGCAACATATTTGCAGGATCTGCTTGGGGCATAGGCGTCGATAAATACGGCGCGGGCCTCAATATTTTCCAGAAAAAATCATGAAGTCCGGCGCGTATTTTCTGTGCGCTCTCATAACATCTATTTCTTCAGCCCGTATGCCTCATCTATATGTATGGCAGTTTTTGCTGTTATGGGATGGACTTTTCCGTCGGTACCGTGGCTGCATTAGGCTTTCGCAAATATATTCGTTGCTTCCTATCCCTATAGGCTTCAGCGCCGTCCCAATCCGATTTGGGGGTATGGGAAGCATTAACAGTCAAGCGGGGAAGGCTTGGCTCGTCTTCGCGAGGATAGGAGGAGCCAGATATAGTCCTCCTGAGGCCGGGGGGAGCACCGTAAAAAGGGCCGCACGCAATTGCGGGCGACCCTTCAAAGGCACAGAGATGTGGGGCGCTTACTGCCCGCCACCTCCGTAATATTCCGTAAGCTGGGCACGGCGTTCTTGTTCTTTGCCGGTATAGTCGATCCACTTAGCCGCAGCTTTTTTCGTTTCTTCAAACTTGGCAGCCTGACGGAAGGTTTTCTTCGCGTCTTCCAATTTTCCGGTGTTAAAGTACGCCATCCCGATCATCATATGCGCATAGCCGGGCTTGTCCAAATCATCGGAGTCAACGGCTTTTTGAAGGGGCTCAATCGCTTCTTTCCAGCGTTCCTGCTCGGCATAAACCTGCCCCAAACGCATCCAGATATCACCATTGTCCTCATCTTTGGCGGCAAGGCGCAAGGGTTCTTCAGCTTTGCGCATTTCTTGGGCATTCAGATAGGCTTGACCCAGCAATTCGTAATTCTCGCCATCCTTCTCGATGATGCCATCCTTCATGCCCTTTTCAATAACCCAGGCGGATTTGATCGGGACATTATGATAAAGATAAAGCTGTGCGAGATTGATCAATTGGCTTTCTTTATCCAGATAGCCTTGGCGATAGGCCACTTCCATGGTGGCGAATTGCTTGTCTTCCTGGCCCAATTCGGAATAAACCGCAGCCAGTTGGCGCCAATATTCCGGCTTTTCGAAATTGACCGTCAGATATTCGAGAACATCGCGGACTTTTTCAAAATTTCCCAGCTCGAAATAAGCCAGACGCAGCATCAGGTACCAGTTTTCTTTTGGCTCATCGCCACGGGCCCGACCAAGCTCAATGGCTTTCAAGATATTGGGGACAATATTTGCATAGTCCTCCATCCCGTAATAAGCCTGCGCTAGGAAATAATAAGCCGTCGGGCCGGGAGCTTCCTGAGTCTCCATCCACCGCTTCATATAGGTGATTGAATTCTCATATTGCTCGTCGACCAGATAGAGCTGGGCCAATGCGTTCAAGCTGGCAATCTGCAGGCTATCAGGAACGCGCTCCAACTTGAGAATTTTTTCATATTCTGTGATGGCCTCTTTGTACCGCTCCTCCTCGATATAAACCGAGCTGGCGAGGATTTGGTACACGATAGCGGTTTCGTAATCGTTGATCTTGTCTTCCAGAAGACTGTTCAGATCTTTGATAGCATCCGCTTTTTCACCTTTTTCGAGCTTCTCCTGAGCCTTGGCGATCTTCTCATATACATTGGCACGAAGGCTATCCACCTTCTTGCTGCTGCGCTTTGGCTTTTCATCACTTTGCGCCTGAGCGGAGCGGATATCCAAAAGGGAGAATCCACCCGGTACATTAGGGACTGCCACAGAAACCACTGCCAGTGTTGCTATCAGCGACAGGCCCATTTTTGTCTGTTTTGTTTTCATGCCTTGAAACCTCCCAATGGTTTAAGCAAGGGAACGGTCGGCTTAACGCCGACGTCCGCCTTCTTCGAGGTTGAAGCTGAACATATATTGGACACCGTCCACCGCAATGGGCTCACCATTCACAACCTTGGGTTTGTATTTGAATTTATATGCGGCCTGTTCTGCGGCGCGCTCGAAATAACCGCGCGGGTCCGCTTCGACGATCCGCACATCTTCAACCGTGCCTTGGGGGGTCACTGTCAGTTCGACGATCACATAACCCTCAATCCCACGCTCAGCTGCCCGACGGGGATATTGCGGTTGAATACGCACCAAGGGCAAATAGTCGCCATCGGTGGGTGCACCAAGCCAACGCCAACGCCTTCAATCCCTGTGTCCACGCTCAACTGGCCGAAATTCAGCCCCTGAGATGCATTGTTGGCACTAACATTGGGGATATCGAGATCTGGCGGGGGGGCATCTGGTGGCACAGGCTTTTCTACCTTGCGCTCTTCAACCTTGGCCTCCTGAGGGCGATCCACACGTATTGTATCAAGGAAGCGGACGCTCTGGACATCGCTCAATTCCACTTTGTCACTGACGACCAGCGCCTGCATGACGTAGAAGAGGGTGAAGGTTACACCAGTTGCGACCAACAAGGCCGTTACATAGCGAGCAACCATTTTATTTCTCCTTGGTGGATACGGCCACACTGGGAACGCCTGAGTCGTTCACGGCTTCTGTCACCGCGATCATCAGACCGGCTTTTGAACGGGCGTCCGCTTGTACCACAACAGTCCCTTGCGGGTTTTCTGCGTGCAGCTTCTCTATATTTGTGCGCAGCGACTTCAAATCAACCTGCTTGCGGTTGATCCAGATCTCATCCGTTTCGGTGATCGCGATCAGAATACTGGCGCGGTCTTTCTTTTCGGCTGTAACTGCCGGCGGTTTATTAATCTCAACGCCCGCTTCCTTGATGAAAGTGGCCGTCACGATGAAGAAGATGAGCATGATGAACACGATGTCGAGCATCGGCGTCATGTTGATTTCGGCATCTTCTTCTGTCTGAGCGTGATCTCTCATGATTGGCTCTGCCTATGCCCGGAAATTGGATCAAACGGGGTATCTGCCTTGGGGGCAGACACCCCAATCGGTTTATTGGCGACCTTCCGCGATCGACACATTGTATACACCGGCCTGTCGTGCTTGGTCGTAAATTTCCACAACAATGCCCGCAAAGGCATCTTCGGCTGGTTGGATCACAACGACGCCTTCGGGGTTTTCCGCATGCAGACGTTCCACATTGGCGCGGACGGAGGCGATGTCGACGGGTCGCAGATTGACGAAGATCCGGTTTGAACTATCAACCTGAATCAAGATGTTTTTCTTATCGTCATCTTTCTTCTGCTGTTCGTTTGGCGGCGGCTTGTTCACATCAAGCCCGGATTCCTTCACGAACGATGCAGTGACGATGAAGAAGATCAGCATAATGAACACGATGTCGAGCATCGGTGTCATGTTGATCTCGGCTTCTTCTTCCGCTTTTGAAAACTTGCGCATCGGTTCTCTCGGTTGCTGAGAGGGACTTTTCCAGGGACCGCTGCGCCAAAAAAGCGCAACGGCATACCTTGTTGGGTCCGCTCGTTCCTCAGTGGTCCATTGTCAGCGTGTCTTCCAGCCGCTCGCTCTCGCGCTTTGCTTTGCGCTCGATCCAGGTGCTCATGAACACGCCCGACAAGGCGGCGACCATGCCTGCCATGGTGGGAATGGTGGCTTTCGATACCCCATCCGCCATGGCGCGGGCATTGCCGCTTCCCAGAACCGCCATCACATCAAACACACTGACCATGCCGGTCACAGTACCCAACAGGCCCACAAGCGGGCAGGTGGCCACCAAAGTCTTGATGAGATCCACATTGGCATTGAGGTTCTGGGACACCTCGGAAATCATCGCTGTCCGCACCTTGTGAGCATACCACGAACGACGTTCGTCGCGCGACTCCCAAGCGGCCAATGCACGACGGACGTCGGTTTTGGCGCTGGCAGTGAAATACCAGATGCGTTCGATGATCAGGACCCACATGAAGAAGGTGACGGCGAGGACGCCGTAAAGCACGACGCCGCCCTTCTCCATGAAGATCAGGATTGCGGTATATGCGTCAAGAAGCGACTGCACGCCCTTGCTCCTTTTCCGCGTGCACGGCAACGATACCGGCGCTTTGTTCCTCGAGGACGTGGATCACCCGCTTGCTCATGCCAGCAACAAAGCTGTGCAGCAAAAGGGTCGGGATGGCCACGACAAGACCAATCACGGTCGTCACGAGGGCTTGCGAAATACCGTTCGCCATGAGCTTGGGATCGCCGGTACCAAACAGCGTGATGGCCTGGAAGGTGGCGATCATGCCGGTCACCGTTCCCAAAAGACCCAGCAGCGGTGCCACAGCGGAGATCAGCTTGATCACCGTCAGGCCCCGCTCAAGAGCTGGGGTTTCACGCAAAATGGCTTCATCCAGTTTGAGCTCAAGCGTTTCCACATCGACCGTCGGGTTTTCTTTATAAACCGTAAGAACACGACCGAGCGGATTGCTGGCTTTGGGATCGCCTGGAGTTTTGGTCTGGCTGCGAACCTTGGCTGTGGTGATCGAAAGGGTGATCATCTTCAAGATCGCGATCACCACGCCGATGGCACCAAGAGCCAGCGTCACATAACCAACAGCGCCCCCTTGATCCACACGCTCTTGCAGCGTCGGAGACTGGATCAAAAGGCCGAGAAGCTGACCGCGGGTTGGGTCAACACCGAAGGCAACGGTATCGCCGGCGGATGCATTCACAAGGTCCGCTGTGGAGCCGGTGAAGCGTGCGGAGGGCT
The DNA here is from genome assembly GCF_008579125.1 of Iodidimonas gelatinilytica. Lineage (NCBI taxonomy): Bacteria > Pseudomonadati > Pseudomonadota > Alphaproteobacteria > Iodidimonadales > Iodidimonadaceae > Iodidimonas > Iodidimonas gelatinilytica. The sequence continues at coordinate 152,803 of NZ_BKCL01000002.1, forward strand.
GGCGGCCCAGTTCAACCACATTACCGCTTTCAGGCAGATAATCGTAATATTTGCCATCGGAGACGAGATTGAAATTGCCGACGCGAACCAGTTCGACATTTTTCTTTTCGCCATCAGCCGCAACGATGGAGTGATCGAATTTGGTCACTTCGCCGGAGGCGACCATTTCCAGCATCATCTCTTGCCAGAGAACTTCGATCTCGTTGATGGATGGCAGGGTCGAAGACCGTGATGCCTTGGCAATCAGGTTATTGATGCCTTCAAGGCGCCGCTCTTTGCCGTATTCAACGGTGATGAGGGAGCTTTCGATCGTGCCACGGGTGTCGCCTGCAACCTGCTGCAGCACCCCGAACATTTCTTTCAGTTCACCCAAGCGCTCTTGCAAGGTGGCGTCAAGCTCACGAATGCTTTGCTCGTTGTCCTGAATGGCTTTTTCAAGGCGTTCAGAGGTTCTTTCTTCCGATGCCTGTTCTTGGTTGGCTTCGGTGAGCAAGCGATCCTGCTGATCGCGGCGGGCGCGGAATTCCGCTTCGCGCTGACGATGTTCGGATGTTTCCGTTACACGACCGCGGCGCACCTGATCCAGCAGGCTATCAAGGTCTGCAGGGCGCATCTGCGAAGGCGGCGGTGCGGGTTGTTCGTCCGTCGCATCCTGAGCAAAGGCTGTGGAGGCGAGCCCACCCATCACAAGCGCAATGGCTGTGGTGAGAAATTTATTCATCAGTTTGCCTCCTTAGACTGCTTGGGGCCGGAAACCGGCAGGAGGTACATTTGCGGGGCTGCTTGCTTTTTCGCAAAGCGCATGGCGGCATCGATGGACCCGCTATATTCTGCGCCAAGGGCTTCCCAGGCTTTGGTTTCTTGGTTCCAACGGCCCTGAAGCTGGCCATCTAGCGTTTGATAAGCAAGAACCACGCGGCCAATACGGAGGAAGTCGACCTGGCGTTCCTGACCGTCAATCTCCAGCGCTCCACGATAGGATTCAATGGTGCGGCCAAACTCGTTTTCGATCTGATAGGCTTCAAGAACGAGACGGAATTTCTCCGATGGAGAAATATTGGACTGGTCCATGAAGTCCCGCAGATTCGCAACGCGCTGCGTGCGTTTGTCATGCAAGAACGGAACGTCGAGTGCGACGAATTCCTCAAGACGATCGATCATCCGCAGCATCAGCGGGGTGATCTCACGACGGATCGACACCACATCGTTGATGGACTGTTGAAGCTCAGCAAGCTGTTCTTCCTGATCAGCCACAACACGGCGTTGCTGGGCATTATATGCCTTCAGGCTTTCGATTTGACGAAGAACGGCTTGAAAATCCCGCAGCAGGCGCTGCGTTTCGGATGCCGTGTCTTCGATTCTTTCCTGTGAAGCCTGTGCCAGCTTGTTCAGCTCGTTGGCTTCTTGAAAAATTTGCTCCAGATCCTGGCCAGATTGGATCTGGGGGGGGGAGCTCTGTGCCGGTGCTGCGGTCTGTGCCTGTACGACACTGGCGCCGCAGGCAAAGGCGACGGCCACCGCCGTCGAGCAAGCGAGCTTTCTCAATCGTGGTTGCATTTTTCTTCCCATAGGACTTGCCACTTTACCGCAGCACCTGCCGCGGCTCGATTCCGGCGTGATATGTTTGCAGTGTATCATATATTTAAAACACCACCCCATTCAGCCTGAATTCAGGACATTGTTGAGAGATTAGGGAGATCGCGCCGACAGAGGTATCCCTTCTGCCGAACAGCAAAAAACGGTTGAACTTGCGGGCTTGATTGCCACACACGACTAAACCATCTCTCCTACGTTGATCGATCTTACCCCTTTTTGGGCGTAAAATCGATTTTCAATATCGACCGGGCGACCACAGTTCCTTGCAGGGAGAGGCTTACGCGCCGATCTTTGTTGAATATTTAACCGTCAACGAAAAGAAACCGCCCAAAAAGCAAGGGCAGCTTTCTCCGCGCATCGTACCTATTCTGACTCAGAGAGCCAGAACAGCGCCACATAATCCAAGAATTTTGCCTAATTCCAAGCAAAAAGTTTCCAAATTATGCCTTGCAGGAGATGCATAAGTTTATTAACGCGCGCGATTCGCGGGGAGGTGGGGGCAAAATAACAGAATCGGAAGGCCGCCCGCAGGGGCGGACAGGGCGCGGATTGGCTTGATTTTGAATCGTTTGGGAGAGGCAGGCTCTGCGCTTTAGCGAGAGGCTGTTTTATGCTCACTTTGACGTTTCAAAGCCTCCAAGACGCCGTCCCAATGATTTTCGCAGCAGGTTCTCTGGGCGGCTTCATAGCCCAAATGACGGAGTAATTCCGCTGCCAATGTGTCGGCATATTGCATTGTCACATGTTTGTGTTGTGCGGCCATAATCTGCTTCCAACTCATTCAAAGCGCGTAGAGGCTCGATTTTATTCTCGCGTTATTTGCACTGCGCATTTTTTTTATAGCGATTCATTGCGACTCTCGATCGCCTGATTATGCAAGATACGTGTAAAATGACCCTTAACAATCGATACATGTGCTTGTAATAAGCCCAAGTTTTGGCCGAATCATGGTTTGTTTGTGATGAGACAGTCTTCTTTTCAAATCCGGCTTATCAATTTGTGACCGGAATGTGCGGATAAAATTCGGCCCGACCAAGGCCACGCACAGCATTTCCCACAAAGATGGCGTCGCATTCTTCCAGATCGCTTGTCTTGAGATGGGCCTCCACCGCTTGCCCTGAAGCCAGCATATGGGCGCGCAAAACGCCGGGGAGGGGGCCGTCGGATAAAGGCGGGGTGAAAAGCTGTCCCTTTTTTTGCACAAAAAGAGTGCTGCGCGATCCTTCGCATAAGTGACCATATTCATTGAGGAATAGCACTTCATCGGCTGCATGTGCACGCTTGGCAGCGGCCAGCGGCGCTTCATACCGCTCCCGACATGTGGTTTTGTGGCGCGAAAATCTATGCAGGGACGGTAGAATGCTATCCGCCAAGACGAGGCGCACCGGTGCGGGCCATGCCTCATAGGGCGTTGCGGTGACACTGATCTGGCCCGACGCCCCCAAAAGCAGGCGTATGCGCTTGCTGCCATCACAATTGATTACAGTTTCGTGCAGGGCGGCCTTGAGAGCGGTGTCATCGAACGGAAACCCGAAATGGCGGGCTGATTCCGCCAGCCGCGCCATATGACGGCTTAAATAAGGGAACCCTTTTTCTGCTGTCCAAAGCAGTGTTTCGATGAGAGCGAAATCGTCCGGCTCGTCTTCCAGAAACCGGGCCTTCAAAAGACATTCGTCATATTCCGCATCGGTGTTGCTATCGGCAACGATGCCGCTGCCAATGCCAAACCGAAACGCCCCCGACGTTTGTTCCACAAGGGTGCGGATGGCCACATTGAAGCACAGATCACCATTTGGCGCGGCCCAACCGATGGCTCCGGTATAGATCCCGCGCGGTTGGGGTTCCGTTTGGGCGATCAGCTCCATGGCGCGGATCTTGGGTGCGCCGGTGATCGAACCGCACGGCATCAGGGCGCGCACAATATGGCTGAAACGCGCATCTGCACGGCGGGTGGCAGTGATGGTGGATGTCATTTGCAATAAGGACGGATAACGCTCTACCTCAAACAATGTGGGCACCGAAACACTGCCCGGTTCGGCGATCCGTGTCAGATCATTGCGCAACAGATCGACGATCATCAGATTTTCGGCGCGAGATTTTTCATCGCTCACAAGCCTGTTGGCTTGATCCGCATCCTGCTCTGGTCCCAGACCGCGCCTTGCGGTGCCCTTCATGGGGCGCGCTTCCAGGTGGCCATTGGTGCTGCGGACGAACAATTCCGGCGAACAAGACAGAATCTTGCGCTCGCCCGTATCAATGAACGCCCCGAATTCTACCGGCTGGCTGCGGCGCAGCCTTTGATAGAGGGCCAGTGGATCACCTTCGATATCCAGATCAAGGGGGAAAATATGGTTCACCTGATACACATCGCCGGCGGTCAAGGCCTCCTGAATCCGGCCGAGTTGTTGTGCATATCGGGCAGGATCTTCGCCAATGCGGCGCGCGGAGATCCGCGCCCGGCGCGCGCTGCCCCCCTGTGCTTTTATGAAGGCGGCTTCACATTCGGCTTGATCCATCTGTTGCGGCGGGCCGAACACGCCCAGCCAGATCAATGGTTCTTCGGGGAGGCTGTGGATGGCCGCTTTCAAACGGGGTTCGAAACAGGCCGCGGCTTCATAGGCAATCCAGCCGGCCAGATATTGTTCGGATGCCAAGGCCGCGTCGGCGCTTTCAAGGGTTGCGGGAACCTCATCCCATGTTTGCGCGCACAGAATTTTTAAGGGGTTGGAAAACAGCCGGGCCACCGGCGCACCCATAGGGGTGGTGGGGTTATCAAGGAAAACAAAAGGCGGGTGGCGCAAGGGCATCTGGCGGCATTCCTCAGCGGCGCGTGGAGATGGCGCTCTAGTCCGTGGTTTCTCGTGCGTCAAGGATAGACAAGTGACAAGGCTTGCTTATGATGCCCCCTTCTTCAACAAGGCCGGATCAACCGGCTGCACATCAAGGGGCAACAATGACCGGACAACAGCGCCAACCCGTAGACGATCAAACCGTAAACTATTTGACCCTTCTGGATAAGCGGGTTCGCTGGTTGTCGGCGTGGATGGTGCATCATGCCAATCATCTGCGCCCGGCGCGGGATAAAGTAAAGGTGGGCGGGCATCAGGCTTCTTCGGCATCGTTGGCCAGCGTGCTCACGACCCTTTATTTTGATATTTTGCGCCCCGAAGACCGGGTGGCGGTCAAGCCTCATGCCAGTCCGGTATTCCATGCCATCCAATATCTTCTGGGCCAGCAAGATGTGGAGCAGTTGAAACGCTTTCGGGCTTTGGGCGGGGCGCAATCCTATCCATCGCGCACCAAGGACCAAGATGATGTGGATTTTTCCACCGGCTCTGTCGGGCTTGGGGTGGCCATCACGTCTTTTGCGTCCATGGTGCAGGATTATTTGCTGGCCAAATCCTGGCTGTCCGAGGAGCAAACCGGACGCATGATCGCCTTGATGGGCGATGCGGAACTGGATGAAGGCAATATTTATGAAGCCATGCTGGAAGGGGCGAAATACGGCCTGCGCAACACATGGTGGATCATCGATTATAATCGGCAAAGCCTTGATGCGGTGACACCGCTTGGCATGTCGCGGCGTTATGAAGCGATGTTTGAAGCCACCGATTGGACGGTGCATACCCTGAAATTCGGTAAAAAGCTGGAAGCGGCTTTTGCCAAGCCGGGGGGCGCGGCCCTGCGTGACTGGATCGAGAACTGCCCCAATGATCTTTATTCCGCGCTGACCTATAAAGGGGCAAAGGCTTGGCGGGAACGGTTGCTGGCCGATCTTGGGGATGGTTCGGATGTGGCGGCGCTATTGGCGGGCTATGACGATGAAGCCCTTGAGGATTTGATGCTCAATCTGGCCGGGCATGATCTGGCTTTACTGCAAGAAACCTTCCAAGGCATCACCGATGATCGCCCCCATTGTTTCATTATTTATACCATAAAGGGCTATGGCCTGCCGTTCAAAGGCCATAAGGATAATCATGCGGGATTGATGAATCCGGCGCAGATGGCTGAATTCCGCGCTCTGAACGGCATTGCGGACGGCGAAGAATGGGACCGTTTTGCGGGCCTTGATGAGGAAACAGTCACCGCCCTTCAGGCTTTTCTCGATGAAGTGCCGTTCAAGGCATGCGGTCTCCGCCGCCACCAAGCCGCCCGTCTTGATGTGCCGGCAGCGTTTCCCTGCCCAAGCGGGGCAGAACAGGCAACGCAGGTGGCCTTTGGCAAGATTCTCAATGATCTGGGGCGCACGGATAGCGCTTTGGCAGATCATATCGTCACCACCTCGCCGGATGTGACCACCAGCACCAATCTGGGGGGGTGGGTCAATCAGCGTGGCTTATTTAATCGGGAAAGCCGTGAAGATGTGTTCAAGCGTGAAGCGGTGGTCAGCCCGCAACGCTGGGCCGGAACAAAAAACGGGCAGCATCTGGAATTGGGTATCGCTGAAAACAATCTGTTTTTGGCCCTTGGGGCGCTGGGCTTGTCCCACAGCCTGTTCGGAACACGGCTTTTGCCGGTGGGAACGCTTTATGATCCCTTTATCAATCGCGGTCTGGATGCGCTGAATTATGCCTGTTATCAGGATGCCCGTTTCATGCTGGTGGCCACTCCGTCCGGGCTGACACTGGCTCCTGAAGGCGGCGCCCATCAATCCATCCACACGCCATTGATCGGCATGGCGCAGCCCAATCTGCGGTCTTATGAGCCCGCCTTTGTGGATGAGCTGTCCCATATCATGCGCTTTGGCTTTTCCCATATGCAGGCCGAGGATGGCGGGTCGGTTTATTTACGGCTGTCCACCCGCCCCATCGCCCAGCCGGAGCGGGTGACGGATGCCCAATGGCAACAGGATGTGGTGGATGGCGGTTATTGGCTTGTGGAGCCCGCCCCCGGTGCCGATCTGGCGATTGTTTATCAAGGGGCCGTGGCACCGGAAGCCTTGGCCGCGTTCGAGGCGATCCGCGAGGATGTCCCCGGTGCGGGCTTGCTGGCTGTGACATCTCTGGATGTCTTGCATCAGGAATGGAGCGCCGAAATCCGGGCACAGCGCGCCGGAGGCCATGTGCCAAAGAGCCATATTCGCAGGCTTTTGGGGCGCTTGTCCCCTGATGCCGGACTGGTGACGGTGATGGACGGTGCGCCAGCCGGTTTGTCCTGGTTGGGGGCGGTTTGTGGGCATCGGGTGGCGCCTTTGGGCGTGGATCGCTTTGGCCAATCCGGAGACGTGACCGACCTTTATCGGACATATGGTTTGGATGAGGATGCCATTTTGGATGCGGCGGCCAGCATTCTGCTGGCGCGTTGATCAGGGATGGTGGATCAGCCCATGATCAGGGTGACATAAAGCCCTGACAGCGAAAGGCCCGTGATGGAAAACCATGTAAGAAGCGTTCCCCATAGCCGGCCAAAGCTGTAACCGGGTGTGTGGGAGAACCCCCAGGCATGTAAAATGCGGCCCAGCACCAATATGATGGCAAGGCCCAACACCAAAAGATGGGGAGCTTGTGAACTTTCCAACAAGCCCAGAAGGATCAACCCCAAGGGGGCGTATTCGGTGAAATTGGCCACAACACGCATGCGGTGCTCCAAAATCGCCGCCTTTTCAGGCGATTGCTCAACATAAGTGCCATTTTCGATTTTTGAGGGGCGGGCCAGCGCATTGCGGACCACCAGAAAAAGATGAACAAGCCCCAAAAGCGATGCGGCGGCAAGGGTTATGGGCAAAGGCATGGTGGTGCGTTCCTGCATGATGGGCATATGCCTGAAGCGATGGGAATGGCGTGCAGTCCATTTATTCAACGTCGCACTGAAAAGGAAAGCCTTCCCTTTGAAAAAGGTGAACAGGGCGGGGCCGTGATATGGACGGCGGCCTATCTGAAGGTCAGGAGGCTTGGGGGAGCGTGATGGTGACGGTGGTGCCTTCCCCCGGTTTGGACCGGATGGAAAAGGTGCCGTTTTGAAGCGTGGTCAGATTCTCTACAATGGGGATGCCAAGGCCGATGCCGTCATGATGCCGGGTATAGGATGTATCGCTTTGCCCAAAGGGGGAGAGGGCCGTTACGATTTCGTCCTCTGTCATGCCGATGCCGGTGTCTTTGATGGAAAAGGCGATGGAGCATCATCCTTTGCTTTTGCAAAAACATGAATCTCCCCACCTTTGGGTGTGAATTTTATGGCATTGGAGAGCAGATTGATCATGATCTGTTTCGTGCGGCTTATATCGGCCCAAACCAGCAATGGCTGCGAAGGGGGATGGATCGTTGTTTTTAGGCCCTCTTCGATAATCCTTTCGCGCAATAGCCGCTCTATTTGCTCATAGGTTTCAAGAATATCGAATGCTTCCAGATAGATATCGATTTTTCCGGCCTCGATTCTGGACATATCCAAAAGATCATTGACAATATGCAGCAAATGCCTGCCGGCGTCTTGGATATCGTCGGCATATTCGATATATTTAGGGGCGGTGATTTCCCCATGCACCTGTTCGGATATCAGGCTTGAAAAGCCGATGATTGCGTTCAGAGGGGTGCGCAATTCATGGCTCATATTGGTGAGAAAATCGGTTTTCGAGCGGTTGGCCAATTCCGCCGCCACGATGCTGTTTTCCAGATCTTTTTGTTGCCGCTTTTGTTGCGTGATGTCGCGGCCAACGGTGACAATATAATCGTTGGACATGAAGCGGATTTTCGTGGCCGCAAGCGATGTGTCATGGATCTGGCCATTGGCCAGATGGGCCCGTGCTTCAAAATTTTCCACAACCCCTTTTTCTTTCAGAATTTCCAGAAGCTGTGCCCGTTGTTCAGGCTGTGCCAGATGCCAAGCTCAAGAGATGTGCGCCCATAGACCTCTTTGGCTGGAATTCCAAAGAATTTGGAAAATGCGGTATTGACCCAGAGATATTCCCCGCTCTCGCAATCTGATATGGCGACCACATCGGGCGAAATCTCCAGAATTCTTGTGAAGAGCTTTTCTCTTTCCCGTTGCGCATGCTCTTCCGATTTTTTGTCGGTAATGTCGATGAAGGTTGTCACCGTGGCCGGGCGGCCATTCCACATGATGGTTCCAATGCGGCACCGGACCCAGGTGATTTTTTCCTTTTCCGAGATCAGGCGACATTCGAATTCTTCCGAAGAGATGCCTTCGGATTTGGTGTGATTGTCGCGCTGTTCGAATAAATCCTTGTCATGGGGATGGATGAAGGAATGGAAATCGGGAATGTCCAGCATCTTTTGATGGTCTTCTACGCCAAAGATGTCGGCACTTTTCTGATTGGCGTAAAGCACTTTGCCATCACGATGCACAATGGTGGCTTCAAGCGCCTGATGGATGATTTTATGGAAATGATCATCTTCCGAGCTATAGGGCGTGACAGCATGGACGGATATCACATAAGTATCTGTTCCATCTGGATTTTTTGGGGTCGTGATAATATGGCCCCGTAAATAGGGTGCTTTCCCCATAGGGGTCTTCAGATGAAATGCGATCTGCACAGCATTGACGCAGGTTCTTACCAAAGTGCGTAAATTGCTGGTCAAGGCCGGGTGATCGACCGTTTCGATCAACTGGAAGATGGTGTCGGTTTTGTGGGTAGGGGGAAGCCCATATAAGACGGCGCGGGCCTGTTCGTTCATCCAGAGGATATGGCCTTCGATGTCGATTCCGATAAGAATGACGGACGGGCAGATTATTTCAGCAGAGCGACATAATTGGGCGCAGGCGGAAGAGGCCGGAAGGGCTGTGAGGCCAGCGTCACTTTTTGATTCCAATTGACCGGTCGTCATACTCAATTCCGAACGTCGCCGTTTGAAAATACGGTGACAGCAAAATGATAAGAATATTCTAATTTAAATCGTTATTCATGTCTTTTGATTTACGCACTTTCTTATGAAAGCGCAGCATGCCGCCGGACCGGCCATGATTGGTTCCGCCTCCGACGAACGCATGAAAAGCCCATAGCGTGGCGACAGGCTTTGCGCGGCTCGTCCTTTTAAGAACCGGCTTTTTATGCAAAACGGCCACCCGATATGGATGGCCGTATTTGGTGTTCTCTTAAGTATCGAGGAAGCTTCTGAGCTTTCGAGAGCGGCTCGGATGCTTGAGCTTGCGCAGGGCTTTCGCCTCGATCTGGCGAATACGCTCGCGGGTCACCGAGAATTGCTGGCCCACCTCTTCCAAAGTGTGATCCGTGTTCATGCCGATGCCGAAACGCATACGCAGCACACGTTCTTCACGCGGTGTCAGGCTGGCGAGAACCCGTGTTGTGGTTTCACGCAGATTGGACTGGATTGCGGAATCCACCGGCAAGATGGCATTCTTGTCTTCGATGAAATCGCCCAGATGGCTGTCTTCCTCATCGCCAATGGGGGTTTCAAGGCTGATCGGCTCTTTGGCGATTTTCATCACCTTGCGGACTTTCTCCAAAGGCATGGACAGCCGCTCGGCCAATTCTTCAGGCGTCGCTTCCCGACCGATTTCATGCAACATCTGGCGGCCTGTGCGTACCAGCTTGTTGATGGTTTCGATCATATGCACCGGAATACGGATGGTGCGGGCCTGATCGGCAATAGAGCGGGTGATGGCCTGCCGGATCCACCATGTGGCATAGGTGGAGAATTTATAGCCGCGGCGATATTCGAATTTATCCACCGCTTTCATCAGGCCGATATTGCCTTCCTGAATGAGATCCAAGAACTGCAAGCCGCGATTGGTGTATTTTTTCGCAATGGAAATAACCAGCCGCAGATTGGCTTCCACCATTTCCTTTTTGGCGATGCGGGCTTCTTTCTCGCCTTTTTGTACCGTGTGCACAATGCGGCGGAATTCCGCCACCTGCAGGCCCGCTTCACTGGCAATTTCAGACACCTGATCGCGGATATTGGCAACAGCACTGGCTTCGGCTGCAGCGAATTTCGCCCATTTTTTGTCTTTGGTGGAGGCGCGTTCCAACCAGTTTTCTTCCAGCTCTTGCCCCATATATTCATTCAGGAAATCAGAACGGGGAATTTTATAGGTTTCCGCCATGCGCAGAACCCGGCCACCCAGAGTCAACAGCCGTTTGTTCAAGGAATACAGCTGATCCACCATTTCTTCGATGCGCAGATTATTGAAACGCACCGAGCGCACAAGCTCTACCAGTTCGGCGCGCAGCTTTTTGTATTTGCGTTCATTGGCGGCGGACAAAACCTCGCCGGAAGCAGCGGCTTCAAGGCGCGCCCCTTGCAAACGGTGCAGCTTTTTATAGGTGGCGGTGATGGTTTCAAACTTCTCAAGGGTTTCGGGTTTGAGATGTTCTTCCATTGCCGACAAGGACATATTGGCCTCGTCGTCATCATCCTCGTCATTGTCCGATGCGGTGGTGTTTTCGGATGCCTCTTCCGAGTCGTCTTTCGGATTGGTGGCTTTTTGTTCGACTTTTTTCGAGTCGTCAGCAACAGATGCAGCCGAGTCGTTGCCAATTTGGGCATCTTCACCGTCTGAATCGTCCTGGGCCGATGCGGCAACAGCGGCGTCTGGCCCGCCTCCCATGGTGGCATCCAGATCGATGATGTCCCGTAACAGCATATTCCCTTCATTCAGGGCCTCGGACCACGAAACCAGTGCCTGGAAGGTAAGAGGGCTTTCGCACAAGCCCAAAATCATCGTTTCCCGCCCGGCTTCGATGCGTTTTGCTATGGCGATCTCGCCCTCACGGGAGAGCAATTCCACCGAGCCCATTTCCCGCAAATACATGCGCACGGGATCATCGGTGCGATCATTTTCCGATTTTACTTCAGAGACTTTGAAGGTTTCTTCTTCTTCCTCGTCCTTATCGTCATCCTCGTCGTCATCCTCGGCCTCGGCTTTGCCGGCCGGGCTGGATTTGGTGGACTTTGCCCGACTCCGGGCTGCGGCTTTTTTCTTGGCTGGCTTCGCGCTTGCCTCTTCCGTGTCACTGTCTTCGTCGGGGTCTTCACCCTCGATGACATTGATCCCCATTTCCGACAGGAGGCTCATAACGTCTTCGATTTTCTCCGACGACATTTCCTCGCTCGGAAGCGCCTTGTTCAGCTCGTCATAAGAGATATATCCGCGTTCTTTGGCGCGAAGAATCATCTTTTTGACGGAGGCTTCGCTCAAATCGAGAATGGGGCTGTCGCCGTCCTCGCCTGCGTCAATGGCGTCATGTGCTTCAGGCTGGCTGCCATATTTTCTGTCTCTTGCTTTCAAAATCGTCCGGTGCGCGTACGACCAATGCGATGCGCCATCCAGAATGGTTCTGTAACCGTGTCGTTCCAGTTCGTTTCCGTCTGTCTCAAGTCATTCCCATGTGATCGACGTCACTCAACGGGTCTTTAAATTCGCTTAAATTGGCCGAAATACATAGCCTTCCAATTCGGCTTCCGTGCCTTCGGCCTTGTCGAATTCCCGCTTTAACTGAATAAGATGCCGCAGAGTGTCGTCGCTCCCGTTTTTACGATAGGCTGCCTCGATGGCGGCAATCTCCCGTTTTAGCGCCAAACGGCGCAAGCGTGCCATCACATGGCACCAGCCTATCTCCGCTTCACGCACTGTGGCATCGGGCCATGCGGACCAAGCCGGTCTTAACAAAGGTGCACGCATAAGATGCGCCACGGTTTCCCCAAATCCGTTCTTAGCCAAATGGTCCTTCAGAGTATCAGGATCAAGACCTTGATCGGAACTCAGCGTGACTAGGAGTTCCAGACGCAATTTGTCAAGCACGCTGTCGGTGAAATCAAGCCCGGCCAGCTCTTCGGCATGAGATTGTGCAAGCGCCGGATGATTGATGGCATAAAGGCAAATCAGTTGTTCAAACAAATGAAGGTCTTCACGAAGGCCCGATCGCGCCAAACGGCTGGCTTTCAGTTGTGGTGAAGCCGGGCCGGACATGGCCTGGGATCTGCCCCAGGGCGATTTTTTGTTGCCGCCTTGCTGGTTTCTGTTGGCCTGCCCTTTCGAGAAAGAACGTCCTTTCGTGCGAAAGGTTTGGAAAAAACGGTCCCGAAAGTCCCGCATATAAAAGCCGCGAATTTTTTCATCGCTGATATCGGCAAGGCGGGAGAATACATTTTTTTCCAGGCCGGCACGCCGTTCGGGGGTGGACGCATCAACGCCTTCGGTCAGGCTGCGCCACAACAGGTCAGACAAAGGTTCGGCGGCTTTCAAGACCGCTTCCATGGCTTCTTTCCCTTCGCGGCGGACCAGATCGTCGGGATCAAGGCCTTTGGGCAGCAAGGCAAAGCGTAAAGAGTGGCCGGGCTTCAAAAGCGGCAAAGCCCGTTCGGCGGCACGGCTGGCCGCGCGCACCCCGGCGGTATCGCCATCAAAGCATAGCACCGGCTCGGCGCTGAGCTTCCATAAAGCCTTGATCTGCTCAGGGGTGAGGGCGGTGCCAAGGGGGGCAACCGCATTTGCAAGACCGGCCTGGGCCAAAGCGATCACATCCATATAGCCTTCCACGGCAACAACCGTGCCGCTTTCATGGGCGGCTTTGCGGGCGCCGGCCAGATTGTAAAGCGTGCGGCCTTTGTGAAAGAGCGTCGTTTCCGGGCTGTTGAGATATTTTGCAGGATTGTCTTTTTCCATGGAGCGGCCACCAAAAGCGACCACCCGGCCTTGTCGGTCGGTGATGGGAAAGATGATCCGGTTGCGGAAATAGGAATAGGGCTTGCCCCCTTTATCCGAGCGTTTGAGCAAGCCCACATCGATCAGTTGGTCCAGCTTTATGCCGCGTGCGGTCAAGGCATCATGCACCGCGTCATAAGAATCGGGGGCAAATCCCAAGCGGAATGCCATCATGGTGCGCGGATCAAGGCCGCGATCCGCAAGATAGGCCCGCGCTGCCCGACCCGCGCTGCCGCCCAACTGCTGCTGGAACCAAGTGGTGGCCGTTTCCATGACATCATGCAGATTGGCGGCGACGGCGGCGCGTTTTCGCTCTTCCAGGTCGGGGCGGGGCATGGGAACCCCGGCCAGATCCGCCAGATGCTCCACCGCTTCGGGAAAGCTCAGGCCCTCGGTTTCCATCAGCCAGCCGATGGCATCGCCATGCGCCCCACAGCCGAAGCAGTGGTAGAAATTCTTGTCTTCCACCACATGGAAGGACGGCGTTTTTTCATTGTGGAACGGGCAAAGGCCCTTGAGATCACGGCCCGCCCGCGTCAGCTTGACCTTGCGCCCCACCAGATCGCCAATGGGGACCCGATCACGCAACTCATCCATGAAACGTGGTTGAAAACGCATCATTCTATCCGTTTTCGTAAGCCCTGATTTTTCCCGCTACGGGGAAAGCTGATTGTTTCGGGTGCGAAACTATACCACAGCCAAATTGGCCCGGCATGTCATTCATTGCGATAAAAGGGCTTTGATCTGCTTGCTGGCCTTCGAGAAATCCATTTTGCCTGCATAACGCTCTTTCAAGACAGCCATGCAGCGGCCAATATCTTTCAAAGAGGTGGCCTCCAATTCTTCAACCACGGCCTTGCAGGCGGCCAAAATTTCGCCGTCACCCAATTGACGGGGCAAGAAGCCTTCAATAACGGCGATTTCCTCGCGCTCTTTTTCCGCCAGTTCCAGCCGTCCGCCTTCTTCATAGGCGGTGATGCTGTCTTGCCGCTGCTTGATCATGCGGGTCATGATTTCCGAGATGATCACGTCATCATCGCGTTCATCCGCTTCGGTGCGGCGGACAATATCGCGGTCCTTCACGGAGGCCAGAATCAGGCGCAATGTGGACACTTTGCGCGGTTCGCGGGCGCGCATGGCATCTTTCACTGCCGCATTCAGTTTTTCGCGTAACGTCATTCTTTCAATCCCTGTTTCTCAATCACCGTGGCGGCTCTTTTTTATCGATTATGATCGGGCTGAGTCGCTTCGGTTTTTGCAGTATCCCTGACCGGTGGGCGGAACTGCTGTTGGCTATTTATGTAACATATTGTTATTGTTCATCATTTTAGTGTCGTCCTTGGCTTGACCTTGCGCCCCGCTTTCACTAATCTCCGCCCCGATTTTGAACGCTCAGTGTCAGATGTCCTGATGCGGACTCACTAACCCTATCTGAAGGCACCTGCAACCAGGCAATGTGCCGATTAAAATGCGAGGGCCGTCCCGACCATGGAATATCCCAAAATGCCGACACCGCCCCGTGACGATATCACAGCGGCTTTGGTTTTGGCGGATGGAAGTGTGTATTGGGGCATCGGCATCGGTGCTGTCGGGAATGCCGTAGGGGAAGTGTGCTTCAACACCGCCATGACCGGCTATCAGGAAATCCTGACAGACCCGAGCTATGCCGGGCAAATCATCACCTTCACCTGCCCCCATATCGGAAATGTGGGAACCAATGCGGACGATATGGAATCGGCCCGCTCTGCTGCACGAGGGTTCATTGTGCGTGAGCCGGTATCGGCCCCATCCAATTGGCGCGCCGAACAGGGCTTGTGCGATTGGGCGAAGGCGCAAGGCCTTATCGGCATCAGTGGCGTGGATACCCGCAGGCTGACACGGCAGATCCGCCGCGAGGGTGCCCCCAACGGGGTGATTGCCCATGCCCCTGATGGCCGCTTTGATCTGCCTGCCTTGCTGGCGCAGGCGCGGGACTGGCCGGGGCTGCAAGGCATGGAACTGGCACGCAGTGTCACCACCGGTCAGGCTTATGAATGGACGCAAACCCTGTGGCGGATTGATGGTGGCTATGGCGATATGCGAGCCCCCACGCGCCATGTGGTGGCCATGGATTTCGGAATCAAATATAATATCTTGCGCAATTTGGCCAATGCCGGGGCGCGGGTGACGGTGGTGCCTGCCACATCTTCTTTTGAAGATATTATGGCGCTGGCCCCCGATGGCGTGTTTTTGTCCAACGGGCCGGGCGATCCTGCGGCCACCGCCAGCTATGCGTTGCCGGTGGTGCGTAAATTGCTGGAAAGTGGTTTGCCGGTTTTTGGCATCTGCCTTGGCCATCAGATGTTGGGCTTGGCTATGGGCGGCAAAACCGTGAAAATGCATCAAGGCCATCGCGGGGCCAATCACCCGGTCAAGAATCTGGATACGGGGCGGGTGGCCATTACATCGATGAACCATGCTTTGCCGTGGATCGCAGCGGATTGGCTGAAGATGTCCGCATCACGCAATTGTCCTTGTTTGACGGTACTGTGTGCGCATTGGAGATGGATGGAGGGCGGGTATTTTCCGTTCAACAACACCCTGAAGCCTCACCGGGACCGCAAGACAATTTCGATCTGTTTGAAACATTCGTCGCAGGGGCTTCTTCTGGGGCGTGACATATGAGAGCCGCAAGCCCTTATGGGCAGGCGGTTTAGGACTGGAACCTTGCTGGGCCACACGCATGACATGGTGCGTTGTGGCCCTTCATTCGGGAGTTTGCCGCGATCATGCCCAAACGCACGGACATTTCATCCATTCTGATTATCGGGGCCGGACCGATCGTTATTGGGCAGGCTTGCGAGTTCGATTATTCCGGCACGCAAGCGGTGAAGGCGCTCAAAGAGGAAGGCTACCGGGTTATTCTGGTGAATTCCAACCCGGCGACCATCATGACAGACCCGGAACTGGCCGATGCCACTTATGTGGAGCCGATTACGCCTGAAATGGTGGAAAAAATCATCGCGCGGGAACGGCCGGATGCCCTGCTGCCCACCATGGGCGGCCAGACGGCGCTGAATACGGCATTGGCCTTATCGAAAAACGGCGTTCTAAAGCGCTATGGCGTTGCCATGATCGGCGCCAATGAAGAGGCCATCAACAAGGCGGAAGACCGGCAATTGTTCCGGACGGCGATGGATAAAATCGGCCTTGAAAGCCCCAAATCCGCTGTGGCGCACAGCTTGGCCGAAGCGCAAGACGTGCTGGAACAGGTGGGGCTGCCCGCCATTATTCGTCCGTCCTTCACCATGGGCGGCACCGGCGGCGGCATTGCTATAACAAAGAAGAATTCGAGCAGATCATCAAATCGGGCCTTGATGCGTCGCCGGTAGATGAAGTGCTGGTGGAAGAATCGGTGCTGGGTTGGAAAGAATATGAAATGGAGGTGGTGCGCGATCGCGCGGACAATTGCATCATCATCTGTTCCATCGAGAATCTTGATCCCATGGGGGTGCATACCGGCGACTCGATCACCGTTGCCCCGGCCTTGACACTGACCGACAAGGAATATCAGGTCATGCGCAATGCCTCTATTGCGGTATTGCGAGAGATCGGCGTGGAAACCGGCGGCTCCAATGTCCAGTTCGCGGTGAACCCGAAAACCGGACGGTTGGTGGTGATCGAGATGAATCCGCGTGTGTCGCGGTCATCGGCGCTGGCCTCCAAAGCCACGGGCTTCCCCATTGCCAAGATCGCCGCCAAGTTGGCGGTGGGCTATACGCTGGATGAACTGGACAATGATATCACCGGCGTGACACCGGCATCTTTCGAGCCGACCATTGATTATGTGGTCACCAAGGTGCCGCGCTTTACCTTTGAAAAATTCCCCCATACCTCGGCCTTGCTGACCACATCGATGAAATCGGTGGGGGAAGCCATGGCCATCGGGCGGTCTTTCCCTGAAAGCCTGCAAAAGGCTCTGCGGTCCATGGAAACGGGGTTGACCGGCCTTGATGATGTAAAGATCGATGGTTACGACCCCGAACAGCCGGATGAAAACACCATTTCGGCCAGTCTTGTGCAGCCGTCACCGGACCGGTTGTTGCGTATTGCGCAGGCTTTTCGCCTAGGGATGACCGTGGATCAGGTTGCCGCCATCACCAAATATGATCCGTGGATTCTGGGCCAGATCAAGCGCATCACCGATGCGGAAGCGGATATTCTCGCCAAGGGCCTTCCGAGCGAAAGCGCAGGATTGCTGGGTCTCAAGAAGCTGGGCTTTTCCGATGAGCGTTTGGCGCATCTGGCGTCGACCACGCCTAAGGATGTGGCGGCTTTGCGTGATCGCGCGGGGGTGTGCCCGGTGTTCAAGCGCATTGATACCTGTGCGGGCGAGTTTGACGCCCAAACGCCTTATCTTTATTCCGCTTATGAAAACGGCATCTCCAATATCCTGACCGGCGAAACCTTGCCCGCAGAAGATGAAGCGGATGTCAGCGATCGGCGCAAGGTGATGATTCTGGGCGGCGGGCCCAACCGCATCGGGCAGGGCATCGAATTTGATTATTGCTGCTGCCATGCCTGTTTTGCGCTGTCGGATGCAGGCTATGAAACCATCATGGTGAACTGCAATCCGGAAACGGTATCCACCGATTATGACACCTCGGATCGGCTGTATTTCGAGCCGCTGACCCTGGAAACGGTGCTGGATATCGTCCGGACAGAGCAGGCGAAAGGCGATTTCCTTGGTGTGATCGTCCAGTTTGGCGGCCAGACACCCTTGAAACTGGCCAAGGGGCTGGAACAGGCGGGCGTTCCTATTCTGGGCACCAGCACCGATGCCATCGACCGGGCTGAAGACCGCGACCGTTTTGCAGAGATGCTGACTGATCTGGGGCTGAAACAGCCCCCCAACGGCCTTGCCCGCACGCGGGAAGAAGCGGTGTGCATCGCTGAACGAATCGGCTTTCCGGTGCTGTTGCGCCCCTCTTATGTTTTGGGAGGGCGGGCCATGGAAATCGTCTATGACCATACCCAGCTTGACCGTTATATCCGCGAAGCCGTGCGTGTGTCCGGCGATAGTCCGGTCTTGGTGGATGGCTATTTGCGTGATGCCATTGAGGTGGATGTGGATGCGCTGTCTGATGGCACCGACGTTTATGTGGCCGGAGTGATGGAGCATATCGAAGAAGCGGGAATCCATTCCGGCGATAGCGCCTGCTCTTTGCCGCCTTATTCCCTGAACGACGATATCATCGCCGAAATCGGCCGCCAGACCCGCGCTTTGGCGTTGGAACTGGGCGTGAAGGGCTTGATGAATGTGCAGTTTGCGGTGCGCGGGACGGATATTTTCCTGATCGAGGTGAACCCCCGTGCCAGCCGCACCGTGCCCTTTGTTGCCAAGCTACCGGCATTCCCATCGCCAAGATCGCGGCCCGCCTGATGGCCGGGGAAAAGCTTTCGGATTTCGATCTGACACCTTTCCCGCGCCGCCATGTGGCCGTGAAAGAAGCGGTGTTCCCGTTTGCGCGTTTCCCCGGTGTCGATGTGATTTTGGGGCCGGAAATGCGCTCCACTGGTGAGGTGATGGGCCTTGATGTGAGCTTTGACCGGGCCTTTTTAAAAAGCCAGATCGCGGCGGGAACGATTTTGCCCGAACAAGGGCTGGTCTTCATTTCGGTGCGGGATACGGATAAAGACGCCATCGTGCCCGTGGCGCGTGAATTGCTGTCATTGGGTTTCGATCTGATTGCCACACGCGGCACCGCAGGCTTTTTGGCGGAACACGGGATCGAGGTGCGAATCGTCAATAAAGTGGCCGAGGGCCGTCCCCATATTGTTGATCTGCTAAAGGACGGCGAAATCGATTTGATGTTCAACACCACGTCAAGCGGCCAGTCCATCGCCGATTCTTATGAAATCCGGCGCAGTGCCTTGATTATGGGCACTCCCTATTACACGACCATGGCTGGCGCCCGCGCTGCTGTGAAAGCCCTTGGCACTGGAAAGCGCGGAACCCTTGAAGTTGCGCCCCTGCAATCCTACGCTATGCGTTCGGGCTGATTCTGGCCATTGTCCAGAATGGAGCTCGCCGTTCGCCGGCCGCTTGTTTTGGAGCTTATGGCTCCTGCGTGCGACCGGCGTTTGATTTAAAATAATTTGCAATAAGAGCACGAAAGATGACCGAAAAAGTCCCTATGCTGGCCTCCGGTTTCAACAGCCTCAAGGCAGAGCTGCAACAATTGAAGACCGTCGAACGGCCAGCCGTCGTCAGAGCGATTGAAGAGGCGCGGGCCCATGGCGATCTTTCTGAAAATGCCGAATATCATGCGGCGAAAGAAAAGCAGGGCATGATCGAAGCGCGGGTGATGGAACTGGAAGACAGTCTCAGCCGTGCCGAGGTGATCGACCCCACCACCCTGAAGGGGGATAAGGTGATGTTCGGAGCCACGGTGACCTTGCTGGATGAGGATGATAAATCCACCACCTACCAGATCGTCGGCGTGGAAGAAGCCGATGTGAAGCAAGGGCGGATTTCCTTCACCTCGCCCATCGGGCGGTCGATGATTGGCCGGTCTTTGGGGGACGAGGTGGAAGTGATCACCCCGTCTGGTGAGAAATATTTCGAGATCGAAAAAATCGAATTCAAATAAGCGAATCGGGGGAGGGTGCATCGGGCATCCTTTCCCGCTCCTTTCGGCGTTTTTCAGCCATATCATCAAGATGTTGGAAGGCTGCGGCGACCGCAGAGGGGCCATCGGTTTCACTACCGGTGATTCTTTGCTGTGCGTCCGCATCCACCGGCTGCAAAAGCCAATCCACCCCCGTTTGTGTTGGCACCAGTTCCAAAACGAATCCGTCTGCGAACCCGTCTTTCTTTTCCAGGCTGTCGGGGTCTGCGTCTATGGGCCAAAGGATCGCCAAATGCTTAATCGCCAGAATTTGGTGCGGGGAACGCCTTTGATTTCTGTTGCAAGGTCGTGCGCGGTTACCGGAGTGCCGTTTTCCAATTTCCAACGGGTGGTCGCGGGTTTTGAAAAATGTGTCATGGGCCATCTTATCATGGAATTTCAGGGTGCAGCCATGCCCCTCTTAAAGTGCTTTGACCATCGGGATTAATTTTTCGTGAAGGGGTGTTTATTCGCAGGCTCGACACCAGATGAACGGGGACTGTCCATGTGGTCGGTTTTAGGAAAAAGTCCGTACAGAAGGAGGACATAGTCATGTCTGAGTTTACATTTCACGATACAGCAAGCGCGCCGGAAGGATCCAAGGGGATTTTGCAGAAGGCGGAGGGAAAATACGGATTTGTTCCAAATATTCTCCGTGGTCTGGCCGATGCACCGGCAGCTCTTGAAGGTTATGCAACCCTTTCCGGCATTTACGACAAGGCCAGCCTCAGCCCTGTGGAACGCCAGGTGGTTTTGCTGGCCACGAGCTTTGAAAACGGGTGCAGCTATTGCATGGCGGCCCATTCCGGCGCTGCCAAAATGGCGCAGATGGATGATGCTGTCTTAAAAGCATTGCGGACTGGCACCGAACTTCCCGATGCGAAGCTCCAAGCATTGCGGGCCTTCACCCAAGCTGTTGTGGAAAAGCGCGGCTATGCGGATGAAAGCGATCTGAAGGCATTTTTCGATGCCGGTTATTCCAAGCAGAATGTGTTGGAAGTGGTGTTGGGCATTACGCTCAAAACCCTGTCTAATTACAGCAATCATATGATGGAGCCGAAGCTGGACGAGCAGTTCAAACCGCTTGAATGGACAGCTCCGAAAAGCGAAGCAGCCCAATAAGGCGCTTCTATCTGCGGGTGGGGTATCTCGCCCGCAGAAAACGCAAAATTCCATAAAGAAAACCGGCCTGAAGCACGCTTCAAGCCGGTTTTATTCATTGGTCGTGTTTTGGAATCAATCGCCTTTGGGCGCGATCACTTGACGACCACGATACATGCCGGTCTTCAGGTCCACATGGTGACGCAGAACATATTCGCCGGTATGCGGATCTTCTTGATAATTGACCCGCTCCAGCTTGTCGTGAGCGCGGCGATTGCCACGGCGCATCGGCGACACTTTTCTTTTAGGTACAGCCATCTCGTCCTCATCTACCCGATGCCGCACCGCTGTTCGGCGCGAGCCAAATTCCGATTTGTTCAAGAAAGGGGGCGGCAAAAGACGCACATATCCCGATCCCGAATTGAGCGGCGGACAATAAGCGGGCTTTCTTTGAAAATCAAGACCGATCTTTGTCGGCAATTTACCGCATATGGGGCGAAGAAAAAAAACCACAGGCTGCACTGCCATGATCGGGCGGAAAGATGGTCCTTCTTTTTAGAAACCGCCTTTATGAAATCGTAAGTTCCGTCTTATGCAGCAAGGGATTGGTTGCCTCGAAGCGATGATCGGCCTAGACAGGAAAGCTCGTTTTTATCGCTTATGATCGGGATCAGGAAGAGACCCATTATGTTTGAAAAGATTCTCATTGCAAATCGGGGCGAGATCGCCTGCCGCATCATCAAAACTGCCAAACGCATGGGAATCAGAACTGTCGCCGTTTATTCTGATGCCGATGCGGATGCCCTGCATGTGGAAATGGCCGACGAGCATGTGCATATCGGGGCAGCCCCTGCAGCGCAAAGCTATTTGCTGGCTGATAAGATCATCAAGGCGGCGAAAGATACGGGCGCGCAGGCCATTCATCCTGGTTTCGGGTTTTTATCGGAAAATGCGAAATTCGTAGAGGCGGTAGAAGCGGCGGGTCTTGTCTTCATCGGCCCCACGATCCATGCCATTTCAGCCATGGGCGATAAGATCGAATCGAAGCGGCTGGCTCAGAAAGCCGGTGTGTCCACCGTTCCCGGCTATATCGGTGAAATTGCCGATGATGACGAAGCGGTGAAAATCGCGGCGGACATCGGCTATCCGGTGATGATCAAGGCATCGGCGGGCGGTGGCGGCAAGGGCATGCGCATTGCGTGGGATGAAGAGGAATGTCGGGAAGGCTTTCTCTCGGCACGGTCGGAAGCGCGGTCCAGCTTTGGCGATGAGCGTATTTTCATCGAGAAATATATTGTCGAGCCGCGCCATATCGAAATCCAGATTCTGGGCGATAGCCAAGGCACCGTTTTGTATCTGGGGGAGCGGGAATGTTCGATCCAGCGTCGCCATCAAAAGGTGATCGAGGAAGCCCCGTCGCCCTTCATTGACGAGGCCACCCGCAAAGCCATGGGCGAACAGGCGGTGGCGCTTTCCAAAGCGGTGGATTATCGCTCGGCCGGGACCGTGGAATTCATCGTTGATAAAGACCGCAATTTCTATTTTCTGGAAATGAATACCCGCCTTCAGGTGGAGCATCCTGTCACGGAAATGATCACCGGGCTGGATCTGGTCGAGCAAATGATCAAAGTGGCGGCCGGTCAGCCCTTGGGCATGACGCAAGAGGATATCCGGTTGACGGGATGGGCCATTGAAAGCCGCATATATGCCGAAGATCCCTACCGCAATTTCCTGCCTTCCATTGGCCGCCTGACCCGTTACCGCCCCCCTTCGGAAACCGGGTCCGTGCGGAATGATACCGGCGTATTCGAAGGCGCGGAAATCTCCATGTATTATGATCCGATGATCGCTAAATTGGCCACATGGGGCGAAACCCGTGAGGCCGCTTTGGCGGAAATGCGCACCAGTCTGGACCAGTTTTATATCCGCGGCATCGCCCATAATATACCGTTTCTGGGCGCGGTGATGGCTCATCCGCGCTTTGCCGAAGGGCGGTTGAGCACCAATTTCATCGCAGAAGAATATCCCGACGGCTTTGAAGGCGGGGTGATGACGCCGGAGATCGAGCTGGCCATGCGTGCTGCGGCCTGTTTCATTCATGCGGTGGAAACATCGCGCGATTCCCAGATGCCGGGGCGCATTGCGTCTGTGGCGGCGGTGCAAAGCCGCGAATGGATCATCCATCTGGACGATAGCCATATAAGCGCCCGCATTTATCCGTCACAGGGCGGGGCCACATTGGTGATGGGCGGCAAAAGTTTTGAACTGGCCAGCGATTGGACACCGGGCAAGACGGTGTTTTCCGGCACGATCGACGGACGGTCGGTCACGTTGGAGCTGGACCGGCTGAATATGGGCTATCAATTGTCCACCAGCGGTGTGTCCAAAACCGTCACTGTGCTTTCCCCGCATGTGGACCGGTTGATGACCCATATGCCGGAAAAGATAGAGGCCGATACCTCGAAATTCCTGCTTTGCCCCATGCCGGGCCTTGTGGTGGCCATCAATGTGGCCGAAGGCGACGAGGTGAAAGCCGGGCAGGCTTTGGCGGTGGTGGAAGCCATGAAGATGGAAAATATCCTGCGCGCCGAGCGCGATGGTACCGTGTCGGCGATCAAGGCAGGGGTTGGTGATAGCCTTGCCGTGGATCAGGTGATTCTGGAATTTGAATGAGCCCGGAGTGTCTGCGGTTCTCTATGATCATTCCCGGACTTGACCCGGGAATCCCGTTCTTGGCTTATGGCACAGTGTGGATCGACCGGACTGGACCCTCAGGTCAAACCCGGGGATGACGGTTAATTTGCACAGGATGAATGGAGGCGGATAAAGAGCAACAGTTCTTGTCTTAATCCGAGGCGGTTGCCGCTTTTGCCAAGGCCGTTATCAGGCCGGTCATTTTCTTTGTAATCGCCTCGCCATTTTTCAGGCTGTGGCGATGAACGAGAAAGTGCGGATCGTTGAACGCCACAAAGACCTGGCCATTTTCTGCTTCATAAACCAATGCCTTCAAGGGCAGATCGATCCCCATTGTCTGGGCGTTTTGCATCAAGGGTGTGCCGCCTTCGGGATTGCCGAAAATCAGCAATTGGGTGGGGCGCAGGTCCATGTCGATAGAGCGGGCGCCCGCTTGGTGATCGATGCGCGCAAAGACCTTGAAGCCGCGTTGGGTAATGGCGGCTTCCAAACGGTCCATGGTGGCTGCAACGCTGTCACTGGCTTCAAAGCGCAACAGCCCCGATATGTTTTGGCTATCCGCATGGTCGCCCGCATGGGCGGTGCGAAAGAAAAACATGAACAAAAGGACAAGAAATACAAAAATAGAGCGCATCACAGTCTCCGAAAGGGGAGGACGAAAGCAAAACAGGGCGCCAGCATAACGCCATTCCGATATGAAAAAAAGCCGTGACGCAAGGTGCGCCACGGCTTCTTCGACTGTAGGTGTATCCGAAGATACAGCAAGCATAAGGGGAAAGGCTTAGAAGCCCATACCACCCATGCCGCCCATACCACCCATGCCGCCCATATCGGGCATGCCACCGGCAGCACCGGCAGCGTCTGATTTGTCTTCAGGCGCATCGGCGATCAAGGCTTCGGTGGTGATCAGCAGACCTGCGATGGATGCAGCGTCTTGCAAAGCATGGCGCACGACCTTGGTGGGGTCGATAATGCCGCGCTCAACCAGATTGCCATATTCTTCCTTCTGGGCATCGAAACCGAAATTGGTGTCTTTCTGCTCGAGAAGTTTGCCGGCAATCACGGCACCATCGAAACCGGCATTGGCAGCAATCTGGCGAACCGGAGCTTCCAAAGCGCGACGGACAAGGGCAATGCCGCGTGTCTGATCGTCGTTTTCGCCTTTGAGATCGGCCAGAATGCGGGTGGCATAAAGAAGAGCCGTACCGCCACCGGCAACAATGCCTTCTTCCACAGCTGCACGGGTTGCATGCAGGGCATCATCAACGCGGTCTTTGCGTTCTTTCACTTCCGATTCGGTCACGCCGCCGACTTTGATCACGGCCACGCCGCCAGACAGCTTGGCAAGACGTTCTTGCAGCTTTTCCTTGTCATAGTCGGAATTCGTGGATTCCACCTGGGCGCGGATCTGTTCGCAACGGGCCCGGATGTCGTCGCCATCGCCGGCGCCACCAACGATGGTGGTGTCGTCTTTGGTGATGGTAACCGACTTGGCTGTGCCCAGCATGTCGAGCGTGACATTTTCAAGCTTGATGCCAAGATCTTCCGAGATCACCTGACCCTTGGACAGGATGGCGATGTCTTCCAGCATGGCTTTGCGGCGATCGCCGAAGCCAGGGGCTTTCACAGCAGCAACCTTGAGGCCACCGCGCAGCTTGTTGACCACCAAAGTGGCAAGGGCTTCGCCTTCCACATCTTCGGCAATGATCAAAAGCGGACGGCTGGACTGCACAACGGCTTCCAGAATCGGCAGCATGGCTTGCAGGTTCGACAGTTTCTTTTCGAACAGCAAGATGAAGGGGTTCTCAAGCTCGGTCACCATCTTTTCGGAGTTGGTGATGAAATAAGGCGAGAGATAGCCACGGTCGAACTGCATGCCTTCAACGACATCCAATTCGCTTTCAAGGCCTTTGGCTTCTTCGACGGTGATCACACCTTCTTTGCCAACCTTGTCCATTGCTTCGGCGATCATGTGCCCGACAGCGGCTTCGCCATTGGCGGAAATGGTGCCGACCTGCTCGATTTCGCTGGAGGAGGCAATGTCTTTGGAGCGGGACTTGATGTCTTCCACGACTTTGGTGACAGCAAGTTCGATGCCGCGCTTCAGATCCATCGGGTTCATGCCGGCGGCAACAGCTTTGGCGCCTTCCTGAACGATGGACTGGGCAAGAACGGTGGCGGTGGTGGTGCCGTCGCCAGCCATATCATTGGTGCGGGAGGCCACTTCTTTGACCATCTGCGCGCCCATATTTTCGAACTTGTCTTTCAGTTCGATTTCTTTGGCAACGCTCACACCGTCTTTGGTGATGCGCGGGGCACCGAATGATTTGTCGATCACCACATTGCGGCCTTTGGGGCCCAGTGTCACTTTAACAGCATTGGCAAGCGTATCGACGCCACGCAGAATACGGGCGCGGGCATCAGCGTGGAATTTAACTTCCTTGGCAGCCATGGACTGACTCCTTGTTTCAATGATAGCTTATGGAACAAAAGGGTGGGGCGGCCTTAGCCGATGATGCCCAAAATGTCCGATTCTTTCATGATCAGCAGGTCTTCGCCGTCGATCTTGACTTCTGTACCGGACCATTTGCCGAACAGAACGCGGTCGCCAGCTTTCACGTCAAGCGGTGTCACTTCGCCCTTTTCGTTCTTGGCGCCGGCTCCGGCGGCAACAACTTCGCCTTCCTGAGGCTTTTCCTTGGCAGAATCGGGAATGATAATGCCGCCTCTGGTTTTTTCTTCGCTTTCAACGCGACGGACCAGAACACGGTCATGCAATGGACGGAATGCCATGAAGTTTCCTCCTTGTGGCTCTATAGGTGCTTGATGCCCCTGAAAATTGATATGTGGTGCCTTACGGCCCCCTGCTAGCACTCAAAGCATGCGAGTGCTAACAGCTGCACCTCTAATTACGATGGCGGGAAAAGATGTCAAGGCAGGGCGGGCGGGTTTTTTGAAATTTCCGCACTTTATCAAAGAAAAAAATACCGGGCCCATTCTGATCACAAGGGACGTATTTTCTCTCATAATCTGTTTTGTCCATGTATCTTAAGTGTGACGGCTTTGTGAAAGGCCCCTGGTCATTCGTGACGGGGAAGGGCTTTCCGGGCTTTGGGTGGGCCACCATATGAAGGTCATCGGGGATGACTTTTGGATGATGAGGCCCCATTGGGGGCAAAAGGGTATTTTATGTTGAAATCAATTCTTCTCGGATCGTTTCTCACGCTGTCGCTGGTGGGGGGATCCCCGAATTTCGCAGGAGGGATCTCTCAGGCAGCCGCGCAAACGGTGTTGTCGGAAGATTTCAAGACGCAGTGGTCGGATCGGGATCTGACTGTGGGGATCGTAGGATCCAGTGGCTTCCGTCTTGATCGCCCCGAAGATGTGCCACCATCTTATGACAGGCCATCACTGCTTCCGGCCTTGGCCGATCATAAAACCGGCAATCTGGAGCCGCTGATCACCGTTGAAATCAATGGCGCGGTGCGGGGCTATCCCATGCGTATCGTGGCGGCCCACCGGATTATCAATGATAGCCTGGGGGGCGTGCCCATTGCCGTTACCTATTGCCAAGTGTGCTCTTCGGCCATGGTGTTCAAGCGGGATGTGGACGGCAATGCCACGCCGCTCCGTTTGGTCGGGGCCTCTTATGAAGAAAATATCATCCTTTATGACGAGGCCACGCGCACATGGTGGCAACAGATCAACGGCCTTGGATTGTCCGGGCCGAAAGCGGATGGCGCGCTGGATGTGATCCCGTCGAAAATGGAATCTTTTGCGGCCTTCCTGAAGCGGGTGCGGGCAAGCCGGGCTTGATGGTGGTGGCGGATTCTGCGCTGAGCAGCCAGCCGCAGCAAGTGCGCCAAACGGTCTATATCCCAAGCATGGAACAAGATGCGGGAAGTCTGAAGGCATGGGATCGTGTGGTGGTGGTGGACCGCGAAGCATGGCCCTTGGAATTGTTGCGTAAGGCAGGGCGGCTGGAAACCGATGATTTGCTGATTTTGTGGGAGCCGGGCCGCCAGGCCGCACCGGATTCTTTCGGTAAAGACAATGACCGGGATGTGGGCAATATCACCGCCTATAGCCGCCGGGGCGATCATCTTTTGGAAACGGACACCAGTATTCAATTGCTGCATGCCTTCTACCAATTCTCCGACGGGAAAAAGCTGCATCTGGAACGCGGTGCGGATGAAGGGCGTTAGGAGCCGAGCCGCGGCACAGGGATGCGATAAAGTCTCGCCTTGGCGCTATGGTCGTGGCAGTCTTGTCCGTAGATGTTGGCAGGGGGCTGCTATTGCGGAGGGGATGTGAGCACAGATTTGTTGCAGGTGGCGATCATTGGCTCCGGGCCTGCCGGATATTATACGGCAGAGGCCTTGGCGGAAAGTATCCATGCGGTTTCGGTTGATGTGATCGATCGGTTGCCCACGCCGTTCGGGCTGATCCGGACCGGTGTCGCGCCCGACCATCAATCCATCAAAAATGTCACAAAGCGCTATGATCAAACCGCCAGCCGCGATGATGTGCGTTTTGTGGGCAATTTGTCCATTGGCCGTGATGTCAGTGTGGCGGAATTGCTGGATCTTTATGATGCGGTGGTGCTGGCTACGGGGGCCTTGCAAGACAGAAAGCTGGGGATTCCCGGTGAAGATCTTGCCGGCGTGCGCGGTTCGGCAGATATTGTGGGCTGGTACAATACCCATCCCGATTATGTGGCGCTGACGCCGGAATTGAACACCCCTTCTGTTGTGATCATCGGGAACGGCAATGTGGCCATCGATGTGGCGCGGGTGCTGGCAAAAACCGAAGCGAGATGGCAGGATCGGATATTTCTCCGAAGGCCAAAGATGCCATTTCCCGGATGCCCTTGCGCACCATCCGGATTTTCGGGCGGCGTGGCCCGATGGATGCCAGCTTTACGCCCAAGGAGCTGGGGGAAATGGGACGCCTGGAACGCGCTGTTCCTTTGGTTGATAAGGCCGATCTGCCCCCCATGGACGGTGATGCGGATCTGGAGCCCAAACAGCGCAAAGTGCTGGCCGCCTTACGGGGATTTGGCGACCATTCGGCGCAGGAGAAACCGGTTCAGGTGCATTTCGGCTTTTATGCCCGGCCAGTGGAAATTCTTGGCCATGATCGGGTGGACGGTGTTTTGATGGAGCGCACCCGTGTTGAAAATGGCGCGTGTATTGGCACCGGCGAGATGTTTACTGTGCCGTGCGGATTGCTGATCAGCTGCATCGGCTATCGCAGCAGCGCCATCGAAGGTGTTCCGTTCGACGAGCGCCTTGGGCGTTTTGTCAACAATGACGGCTTTATCAGTGACCGGCTTTATGCCGTAGGATGGGCGCGGCGCGGGCCAACAGGCACCATTGGTACCAACAAGCCCGATGGGGCCGAGATTGCCAAACGTATTCTAAACGATGTGCAACCCATGGATAAGCCCGGGCGTAAAGGTCTGGATGCCCTGATCGCCAAACGCCAGATCCGGGCAGTCACCTTCCGCGATTGGCAGAAAATCGATGCTGCCGAACGGCAGGCCGCCGAAGGTGAAAACCCGCGTTTAAAATTTGCGCGCCTTGATGATATGCTTGATGTCATTGGCAATGAGGCTATTGAAACGCAGCAGGTGAAAAAATAATCACTGTGGTTTATAAGGCGCCTTGCAGATAAATTCCGCCACCATCTGGTGCAATATGAGGAACGGACAGACATTATGAAAGCTATTTTCAGTTTTATCTGGGGGGCTATTCGCGCCTTTACGACGGTGGCGGCTTTTATTTTTTTCATTCTTGTTTTTGTGATAATTGTGGGAATTTCCGGGGATGGGCAGCGGGTTGAGGTGCCTCAGGGCGGTGCCTTTGTGTTCAATCCAGTCGGGCAGATTGTCGATCAGAAAAAAATACCGACCATCAATGATGTGCTCAGTGGTGCCAAACCCGTCGAGGTGAAGCTGCGTGACGCCATGAAGGCGGTTAAAGCGGCGAAGGACGATGACAAAATCGCTCTTATGGTGATGGATCTGGATAAATTCACCGGGGCGGGGCCTGCGGTTCTGCACGAACTTGGAGGCGCTCTGGAATCCTTTCGGAAAAGTGGCAAGAAGATCATCGCTGTGGGTGATTCTTTCGGTCAGCCGCAATATTATCTGGCGGCTCATGCCGATGAAATCTGGCTCAATCCGGCGGGGGACGTGGGCATAATGGGCTATGGCGCTTATGGCCCTTATTTTTCAGATGCCTTGGACAAGCTGAAGGCCGATGTGCATGTCTTCCGTGTCGGCACTTATAAATCTGCGGTGGAGCCTTTTATTCGCAATGATATGTCCGATGCCGCAAAGGAAGCTACCAAAGGCTTTCTGGACAGCCTTTGGGGGAATTATCTTGCGGATGTGACACGGTTGCGCGGCTTTGACGAGGGGGCCTTGTCGGCTGCGATCGACGGAATGGTGGACAATTTGCGTGCCGCCGACGGGGATGTATCCAAAATGGCTCTGGATCTGGGCTGGGTAGATGCTTTGAAAACCCGCAGTGAAATGACCGCCGCCTTGGTGGACCTTGTGGGCAAGGCCGATATGGGCGAAGGCTTTAAAGGCATTGGCCTGACCGATTATTTAAAGCAGCTCAGATCGCATGATAAAGACGACAAGGACGATCGCTTGGTGGCTGTGGTGAGCCTGCGCGGGGCCATCGTGCCGGGTAAGGCTCCGGTGGGGCAGATCGGTGCCGATACCGCGGTCAAGCTGATCAAGGCGGCCCGCACCAATGATAAGGTGAAAGCCCTTGTGCTGCGTATCGACAGCCCCGGGGGCAGTGTGTTCGCCTCCGAGGTCATTCGTCAGGCGGTGTTGGATGTGCAAAAGGCTGGCAAGCCGGTGATCGCCTCTTATGGAACCGTGGCGGCATCGGGCGGCTACTGGATTTCAGCCAATGCCGATGAAATCTGGCGATGCCGGAAACCATTACCGGGTCCATCGGAATTTTCGGGATGATTACAACATTCGATCAATCTCTGGATATGTTGGGTGTGCACACCGATGGCGTGGGAACCACCCAGCTTGCCGGTGCGTTTGATCTTACCCGGCCTTTGTCGCCAATGGTGGCGGATCTGGTGCAAAGCTCGATCGAACATGGCTATGGGAAATTCCTGTCCATCGTGGCGGAGGGCCGCTCCATGAGCGTGGAGGCTGTGGACGCCATTGCCCAAGGCCGAGTGTGGTCGGGGGAAACCGCGCAGGAATTGGGGCTTGTGGACCATTTGGGCGGATTGGATGATGCGGTGAAGGCTGCGGCGCAAAAAGCCGGGCTGGAAGAGGGCGATTATGGCGTGCGTCATGTTCAAGAACAATTGGATCCCTTTGAAAACTTCATAGTGAGTGTTCTCGAACAGGCGCAGGTTCGCGGAATGGTTCCCGACAGCATGGGGCAGACGGTTCCGGTGGTTGCCGATATACAGGGCCGCTTCATGACGGCGATGGAAGAGTTGCAGTGGCTGAAAGATCCCAAAGGGGCTTATGCCATCTGCATGCACTGTAAGGTAAACTAAGATGAGCGCTCCTCGCTCCGATCAGGAATGGCGTGAGAAATTGGGCGAGGAGCGCTATTATATTTGCCGAAAGGGCGGCACCGAGCCGCCCTTTACCGGCGCTCTTTTGGCCGAAAAACGCCCCGGCACGTTTCACTGTGCAGGCTGCGGCGCGGCGTTGTTTTCCTCTGCTGCCAAATATGACAGTGGATCGGGATGGCCTTCGTTTTTTGATCGCGTCAAGGATGCCCCGATCACCGAAATCCGCGATGAAAGTTTGGGTATGGTGCGGGTAGAGCTGCGCTGTGGTGCTTGCGACAGCCATTTGGGGCATTTGTTTCCCGATGGCCCCGCCCCCACAGGGCAGCGCTATTGCGTTAATTCCTTGTCCCTGACCTTTGAGCCAGAGTCTTCTTGAACAGCCGGCCGGCTTGTTTCAGCTTTGTGTCAATCCGATCAGCAAAATTGCTAATAAAACAGCGATCAGCACGATATTATAAAGCGCGCTTAGGGTCAGGAATTTGAAGATGGTACGCCACCAGCCCTGCCTATAAAAATGCTTCATGGAGAGCAGCAGATAGGCCGGCACGCCGAAAAAATAAATCCAGCCGCTGGCGGCCCCCATGCCCATGGACCCAAGAACGACAAGGCCGGTGAGCAAGAGGAACAAGAAGGCGTGAAAATGCAGCGAGAAAACCAGCTGGTTGAAAAAATAAGCGTCTTTCCGCCAATACATCGCGCGCAATAAAAGGGCGAAGACAGGCACCAGAACCAGCATGGCGCGCGGCATCCATGTGTTGAACACACCATTGATCAGTTCCGGATTCTTTGCGAATTGGCCCATTCCGGTCAGAAGACGGGAGATGAAGTCCAGAAGGGGGGCGCTGTCTATGTCCGGTTCATTATTTTCAGCGATTTCGCGCTTGATCGTCTCGATGCTGTCATCAAAGGAAAGGGCGGGGGAGGCGTTTTTCTGGATTGGTTCAAAAAACTCCAAGGTCATCGCCGGGATGCCGGCCTCTGCTTCTGCCTCCGCCTCTGTCGCAGGCTCTGTCTCCGGTCCGGATGGCGCTATGGCTTCCTGGTCCGTAAGGGGTGCCGGATCGGCGGCCCGCACCAGTTGCAGCAATGCCACATTGCCCAATTCCACCGCGAGAAAGAACACCAATACGCTGATGAGCATCAAGCGCACAGGTGCTACATAATTGGCCCGGTGGCCCTCTACATATAGGCGGCTCATACGGCCGGGGCGGGAAAAGAGCGGGATCAATGTATGGGCCAGCCGACTGTCCAGCGAAAAGATATTGTCGGCGAACTCTATGGTGAAGGTCCAGAAAGGACGGCGTAGATCCCGATCATGTTGTCCGCATTGGGAGCAATAGGGGCCGCTGAGAGAGGCGCCACAATTCAGGCAATGGGTGTGGCCGGTTTTTTCATTATCGGGCGCGTTTTGGGATGCGTCTGTTGTTGTGCTGTCCATCCGGTTTCCCTTTTCCCCATACAGCTTTGATGGCCGAGGATAATCGGGACGGCTTTAGACCGGAAGGATATTTTCCTTGCTATCATCGTGCGCGGAGGTGATCGCGGCCATGGGGCGCATCAAGATCCATATCCGGCCCCAAGGGGATGATGGCGGTGGGGTTGATGCTGGCATGGCTGGCATAATAATGCGCTTTGATATGGCCGAAATGCACAGTCTCGCGCACACCGGGAACCTGATACAGATCCCGCAGATAGCCTGAAAGATGCGGATAATCGGCGATGCGCTGTTTGTTGCATTTGAAATGCCCCACATAAACCGCATCGAAGCGCACAAGGGTGGTAAACAACCGCCAATCCGCTTCCGTTCGCCGATCCCCTAAAAGATAGCGATTGTTTGCCAGCCGGTCATCCATCTCGTCCAGTGCTTTGAACAGCTCCAGATATGCCTCTTCATAAGCACTTTGGGTCGTGGCAAAGCCGGCTTTATACACCCCGTTATTGATGGCGTGATAAACGCGGTCATTCAGGCGGTCGATATCGGCACGCAAATCTTCGGGATAGGTGTCGATCTGGGGATGCCGGGTTTGCGGCAGGCCATTGAAGGCGCTGTTTAGAATGCGGATAATTTCGGCGGATTCGTTATTGACGATGGTTTGGCTTTTCTTGTCCCACAAAACCGGCACCGTCACGCGTCCGGTATAATCCGGTTGGGATTTGGTATAGACCTGATGCAAGCGCGCAAAGCCGTTGACATGATCGATGGTGGCGCCGGGGGTGCTGGTATCAAAGCGCCAGCCTTCGCTGTCCATATGCCAATGGACCACAGAAACGCCGATCACATCCTCCAACCCTTTGATGTGACGCAAGATCATGGCACGGTTGGCCCATGGGCAGGCATGGCTGACATATAAATGATAGCGCCCCGCCTCGGCCGGATAGGGGCCGGTTCCATCTGCGGTGATCTGATGACGAAACCGCGTATCGGGCCGCTTGAATTTTCCACCGGTGGATTTGGTATCGTACCATGTGTCTTGCCATTTGCCGTCAACAAGCAGTCCCATCCGTCGTCTCCTGTTTTGCTACGGCTTTGAAGATGGATGTTTTCTGCCGGTTTGTCAGGGTGGTGTGTGCGAAACGCACTGTTGCGTATTTTCGAACAGACGGCGTATAAGACAACGGCATGAAATAAAAGCGTCACGAAAGCATCATGGATATGCAATGGCCGGATCTTTAAGAAATATGCGAAAGTCCTGTGGCCATTGTGACGTGATGTGCAGACTGTACGGGCTTTATTGACGGGCGAGAACAGGATAAGGGCATGGAAAACAAGAAGTGGCGTCATGTGCGCTTGGCGGGTGTTTGCGGCTTGGCTTTGATGGGCGGGGCCGTATCAGCGGCAGCGCAAAGCGTAGAAGAACTGCAAGCGCAAATCGATTTTCTGCGGGCGGAGATCGAAAAGCTGAAAGCAGAGCGCTCGCCCGCAGCGCCCTTGTCCCCGGCCCCTTTGGCCGAGCGTGAGACGGCAACATCAACGGATGATCCACATTCTGTGCCGGAAGAAAAACCGTTGGTGGTAAAAGCGGCCGGTGCCCCCAGCTTCACAGGTGACGGCTTTAAAAATTTCAAGATCCGTGGGCGCATCCAATCGGATTTTGCGCAGATCGGTGATCCCGACAAGATCGGGACATTGGGCGCAGATGGGTTCACGCCGGACCGGGGCTTGGGGACGGTTGCGGAAATTCGCCGGGTGCGGATCGGTGCGCAGGGCGAAATGGGCGATTGGGGCTATAAGTTTGAAGTGGATTTCGCCGGTGGTGAAACGAATGTGGCGGATGCCTATCTGGCCTATAAGGGGATCGACAATCTGGCACTGATCGTCGGCTATCAGAAAACCCAGGCCTCTATGGAAGAGCAGGTGTCGTCGCTGGATGTGGTTTTCATGGAGCGCAGCCGCTTTACCGATGCCATTGATCTGCGCCGTGAAATGGGCGTCACCGCCGATTGGAGCGGCGAGAACTGGCACTGGAAATCCGGCATTTTCGTCGATGGGGCCTTTGATGAGGATGACGAGGTCAATGGCCTGATCGTCAGTTCGCGCGGTCATTACACATTCGGCCCGAAACATGCCTTCACCCATATGGGGGCATCGGTGGAATATCGCGACTCCGGAGCGGAGCAAGGGCGCTTGCGCAATCGTCCGCTGTTTCATGCGTCCGATAGCCGTTTGCTGGATACCGGCAGTCTTGACAGCACCTCCAGCCTTTATACCGGTCTGGAACTGGCCGGAGGATATGGGGCGTTCTATTTCGAAACCGAACTGGCCACTTTGGGGTTATCGGTGCGTGACGAAGCGGGTCAGTCCTCGACGGCACGGTTCAACGGGGCCAGCCTTCATCTGGGTTATTTCCTGACGGGTGAGCAGCGGGCCTATAAGCGCTCGGCGGGAACATGGTCGCGCACCAAGCCCGACAATCCCTTGGGGAAAGGCGGTTTCGGTGCGCTGGACGTTGCCTTTGGTGCGGATTGGGTTGATCTTAATGCCAGCGATGAAAGCATTTTTGGTGGCCAGCAATTGACCTTTCTTGCGGGTCTAAGCTGGCGTCCAGTGGATCATATCCGCTTCATGGCCAATATCAGCCATATGGAAATTTACGATAGCGCCAGCCATTTGCATCTCAAGAATGATGGGACCGTGGAGGATGATTTCGGGCTGAATATGTTCGGACTTCGTGCCCAGGTCGATTGGTAAGACCCTATATCTTGAAACCCTCTCTTGCGCTCCTTATCCGTGATCGTCTATCAGGCGATCCTTGGCAGGGAGAAAGCCATTGAGCTTCGTTTTGGAACAAGAGAAAGCGGCAGATGCCGTGGCTATCGATGCCCTGCTGGATCAGGCATTCGGTGCCGCGCGGTTTGAACGCACCGCTTACCGCTTTCGTGATGATGTGCAGCCGGTCGAGGGTCTGGGCTTTATCGCGCGGGGGCAAAACGGCCTGTTGGGCTCGGTACGCTTTTGGCCTTTGCATATAAATGTCGAGGATACAGTAACAGCGGGGCTTTTATTGGGGCCTTTGGTTGTGTCGTCCGCCGTGCAAGGCACCGGCGTCGGTACGGCCCTGATGCGCAAGGGATTGGCCGTGGCCACAGACAGGGCGCTTGGGCCGGTGTTTCTTGTGGGGGATGCCGTCTATTATGGCCGGGTGGGCTTTCAACCGGTTATGCCAAGCCTGTGCATCATGCCCGGGCCGGTGCCGCCGGAGCGTTTGCTGTTTCACCCGGCGGGAAGCGGGTGGAAAACCTTGCCGGAGCGGTTTTCGCTCTGCCCTGTTTCGGTTCTCACCCATGTGCCGTCTTCCACTTAACGGCTTTCTTTTCTCCAGGTGAGCGCCAGCAAGCCCGCCAGTAAAGCCGCCCATGCCCATGCGGGGAGAAGCGCTGTCTGGGCGATATCCTCGATGCGGCTGGCGCGGCGCTGGGGCAGCCCCATCCACCCATTGCCCGCCGCTGTGGCCTGTTTTGACGGGTGACGAATATCGGGCAGTCCATCTTCCAGCCAGAAGGTACCACCACCGGTTTTTTGCGCCACATCGCGCACGATCTGGTCTGTTGGCATGATGCGCGACAATTCATGGCCGCCCACAGGCCCGATGCCCGCCACCGTTTCATCTTCGCCATCGCTTATGCGGTATAATCCTGCCTCTGTTGCAAGAAGCCGCCCTTCGGCAATGCCGTTGGCACCGGGGTTTAACATCAGGGTGCGTTCGCTCCCGTCCGGGCCGGTGACGGTGACCGTAGCCTGTTCGCCGGACAAGCTGCGCCGTTCCACTATGATGTCTTCGCCGTCGGATCGGGCCGACAGGGCCTTTTCTTCCAGATCCGGTTCTTTCATCAGCCAATGAACGCTACGGCGCAAAAGCTCTTGATATGGGCCACCGCCTTCCACACCCCGCGCCCACAGCCATACATGGTCCGACATCAATTCGGCGATGCGGCCTTCTCCGGCGCGTTTCAAAACCAATAGCGGTTGTTCGCCGGGGCCCGATAACAGCACTTGGCCGTCAACCACCCGGTTGTCCACCATACGGAACCACCGGCCCCATGGCGCGGCACCCGGTTGCTCCAATCCTTGTGTAACCGGATGGCGGCGGCCCAGTTCGGTAAGGGCGGGCACAAAGCCGGTGCTGCTGATGGTGCCGGTCGGAGAGGCGGGCAAGACCTGCTCAAGGGGGGTGCGGAAAATGCTCAAAGGCTCGGCATATTCCGGTCCATTGGCGACAAAGATTGCGCCGCCCCCTTCCACATAGGACAAAAGATTGGAGAAATACCGCACATCCAACACCCCGCGCAGGGAATAGCGGTCGAAAATCACCAGATCGAAATCTTCAAGCTGTTCGGAAAACAAACGCTCGGTGGGGAAGGGGATCAAGGACAATTGGCTCACCGGCGTGGGATCTTGACTGGTGGGCAGGCGCAAAATGGTAAAGTGGATAAGATCCACCGCCGGATCGGATTTCAGCGTGTCGCGCCAGACCCGTTCACCGGGATGCGGTTCGCCCGAAACCAGCAGCACCCGCAGCCGGTCGCGCACCGCATTCACAGAAAACAACGCGCGATTATTGACCAGAACCGTTTCATCGGGGGCGGTTTCCACCGAAACATCCACCAGCATTTCGCCGCGCCGTTCCGGGGTCAGCGTAATCTCGAAGGGAACGCCGGGCATCACCATGCGCTGTTGCGGTGCCTTGTCGAAGCGGCGAATGGTCAGGGCCACCGGACCGCTTTCGGGGATATTGTCTTCTTCGATACGCAATTCGATGGTCACAGGCCGGTCCACCAGCCCGAATTCCGGAGCGCGGATCACCTCGATACGGCGGTCGGGGGCCTTGCGGTTGCCGATCAGCAGGCTGTGGATGGGGCGCTCGGCGGCAGTAAGGGCCTCCCCACGGGATATGTCGTCGATGCGGCCATCGGTGATCAAAAGGGCGGCGGACAGGCGATCTGGCGGAACGTCCGCCAAAGCGGCCGCCAAGGGACCGAACAATTCGGTGCGATCAGCCTTGCGGTCGCTTTCGATCACCCGCAATTCCCCGCCCGTTGCTTGAATATTGGCGCGCAGGGCATCAATGGCCTTATCGGTTTCGCTTTCCCGATCGCCAATGCGGTTGCTGGCGCTGCGGTCCACCATAGCCACGGTGATATCGGACAGCGCGGTGCGGTCTTCCTGCACCAGATGGGGATTTGAAAGAGCAAGGATAAGGGCTGCGAAAAACAGGGTGCGGATCAGGCTGCCGCGCGCCCGGCGCAGCAACAAAAGGGCGCTGAACGCCGCAAACAAAATTGCCAGACCGACCAAAACCCATGGCGGGAAAATCGGGTCGAACCCAAGGGAAAGCGCCATCATGATCCCTTATTCCCCCAAACGTTCGATCAAGGCGGGCAGATGAAGCTGATCCGCCTTGTAGGTGCCGGTCAGTGCATACATCACCAGATTGACACCAAAGCGAAAAGACAATTCGCGCTGGCGCACACCGCCGGGCAGGCGCGGTTCCAGAAAATGGTCGAATTCATCGATGGCCCATGCGGATGCCCAATCATGGCCCCCGATCAAGATGGGGCTGACACGGGCTTCTTCCCCCACAGAATCATCGGTAACCCACAAGGTGCGGCCGGTGATGCGGCCGGGAAATTCATCCAGCAGATAAAAGCTGCGGGCCAGAACATGCTCGCGGTCCACCGGCGCAAGGGGGGGCAGGTCAAGCTGGCCGAGAAGGCGTTGCAAGGCTTGGCGTGAAACGGGATTTTCCAATCCCAGACTGTCGCTGGCGCTATCGTTTACCCCCGTATCCATCAACACAATACCGCCGCTCCGCAAAAACCGGCTTAAGGCACGGATGGCATCGGGGCTTGGGCTTTGGATATCCGGTGGCACAGGCCAGTAAATCAGCGGGAACAGCACCAGTGGGTCTTGGGCCGGATCAAGCCCCACCGGATCGCCCATCTTCACGGCGGTGCGTAATTCCATGATGCGCTTCAGGCCATAAAGGGCGGCATGGGACCGGGTGTCGGTCTGGGCATTGCCGGTGCGGATATAGGCGATGCGGGTGGCCGCTGTGGCTTCCAGTGCAAAGCCGGTTTCGAGCCGTTCGGTGTTTTGCGCATGGCCGGTGCCGGGGAGGGCTGCCAAGAACAAGGCCCCGCCCGCTATCAGAATGACGGCGGGTGTTACAGCGCGGCGCAAGGCGGTAAGCGGGCGGTTGAACAGACCGCGCATCCAAAGGCTGGCGATCATATCAAGGGCCACAAGGGCCACCATCAGCGCAAATAATAAGGGGGCAAGGGCGCGGTCTGTGCGGCTGCCGGTGGCAATGTCCATGGCGGGGCGGCTACTTTCAAGGAACTGATAATCGGCGGTGATCGGGCCATTGGCCGACATCAAAGACAAAGCCAACGGATTGGCCGCAAGGCCGTAATAACCCGGAGGATGTGCCGCCGAGGCGGATGTGCGGTCAAAGGCCGATCTGCTGATGGGGGCAATATCGGTATTGGCGGGGCCAAGGCGACCAAAGCCATCCATCACCGTTCTATTGGCCAGAAATTCGGGGCCGTTATGTTGCTGGTCTGCTCCTGCCCGATGCTGGGCCAAGGGCAAAAGCCGCTTGAGCATATCCACAAACAGGCCCGATAAAGCCAAAGACGACCAATCGGCATTGGCGCTGGTGTGAAACAGTACGATCCAGCCATTGCCACGGCGATTGGCGGTCACCAAGGGTGTGCCGTCCAGAAGCCGCGCCCATGTGCGGTCGGTCAGATTGATATCGGGAACGGCCAAAAGCTGGCGGCTTACACGCACGGTTTCGGGGGGCGTCAATCCTGCAAAAGGGCCATCGGGATTGAACGGCCCCAAGGATTGCGGCTCTTCCCAGGAAAGGGCGCCGCCCACCGCCCGGTCCCCCGAACGCAGGCGCACCGGGATCAAATCATCCCCGCCTGCCGCCATGCGCGGTCCGGCAAAACGGATCAACAATCCCCCTTCTTCAACCCATGCGCCAAGCGCCGTTGAACAGGCTCTGCCATGCGCCCCACATCGGCCAGAATGATCGCGCTTGGCGATTGATCCAATAATGTGGCCGGCGCACCGTCGGTCAGTTCTGCATAAGGCTCCAAAGCGCGGCGCAAATAGAACAAGGGCGATTTCAGTGGTTGAATGGCGCTGGAGGCTTCCCCCGCAGACAAGGCCACCAGGGGCCGGCCGGATCGGGCATCCAACAAGGCGACAGTACCGGCACTTTTCCCATTGGCGATATCAATGCGGGCCACCTGATTGCGCAAATCGCGGGGCAGATCGATCCGTGCCTGTGCGGTTTGGGCCCCTTCATCAAATACGGCATCCGCTTCACCCAATCGGCGGCCATCTGATCCCAGCGCCTGCACGACAAAACGGGCAGGGGTTTGGCGGGGTGGTCGAACCACCGTCAGGCTATAATCCAGCCCGGTTTGCACCAAAGGCAGCAGGGCCACAGGATAATCGGCGGTCCCATCGGCATAAAGTGTCACCGTGCCCATGGCGTTCAGGGCCGTCCATAAATCATCGTTGCGGGGATGGGCCAGACCATCGCTTATCCAGAAAATGCGCGCAAAATCATGATCCAGTTGCGTCACAATTTCTGTGGTCTGTTGCAGATCGGGCGACCAGGGAACCGGCGCAAAGCCCATCAAGGACCGCCGCATGTCGCTGGCGGCCTGTGGCTGGGGTTTTGCCGCACCTTCCCCGCTGCGCCAACCACCGGGCGGCGGGGCCGTGGGCAGCAAAACCACCGGACGGTTTTCCCGCGCCATGGTGTTTAGCAAGCGGTCCAAAAGTGCAATGCGGTCGTCCCAGCGGCTGGCGGCTTCCCAGCCATTGTCCACCACAAGAAGCACCGGACCATCGCCGGGTGTTTCTTCTATGGGGTTCAGAACCGGGCCGGACAATGCCAAGAACAACAAAGCCCCCAGCAAAAAGCGCAAAATCAAAAGCCAAAGCGGAGTGCGGGCAGGCGGGGGCTCGCTGTTTATCAAATCGCCCAAAAGCACCATGGGCGGGAACTGTTCGCTTCGGGGATGTGGCGGCAAGGCCCGCACCAAAAACCACAAAGCGGGCAGGCTCAAAAGACCAAGCAACACGAAAGGCGCGGTAAATCCCAAACTGCCCAATCCACCCAATGACATCATCAGCCTGTCCGTCCCGTTAATGCGATGAGGGTCAAAAGCGCCAGCGCGGGGGAGTGGTCGCTGCGGTGCACAGAATGGGTCCAGCCCGCCCGTCGGGTCATGTCGCCCAGCATCGAAGACCATGCCTTCATGCGCTTGCGATAGCTGTCGGCCAGATCGTCGGCCCGATCCAGAAGCAGGCTGTCTTCGTGTTCCATGCCTAAAAAGCGCACCCGTCCGCGATAAGGAAAATCACTCTCCACAGGATCGACAATCTGCATCAAATGGCCAGCCACCCCAAGCCCGACCAGCTGGCGCAATTTCTGGCGGGTGTCGTCTTCTCCCCCCAGAAAATCCCCGATCAGGATCAGATGGGCGTGGCGGTCCAGCGGTTTGCTTTGGGGAAAGGGCGGGCAGTCCGTCATTCGGGTGCGGCTGATGGCTTCCAACAAGCGTTCCAGCCCGAAGCGCCCGCCTGCGGCCTTTTCATGTTGCCCATAAAGGCCGACCCGTTCGCCTGCACCGGTCAAAAGCCGGGCGGTGGCCAGCGCCAAAAGGATCGCCCGATCCGCTTTGCTGTCTTGGGCAAGGGGGGACCGAAACTGCATGGAGGCCGAGCTATCGACCCAGAACCAGATATTCTGGGCCGTTTCCCATTCCTGCTGCCGCACATAAAGCGCATCGGAGCGGCCCGAGCGCCGCCAATCGATATTGGAGGCCTGTTCGCCATTTTCATAAGGGCGGAATTGCCAGAAGCTGTCACCCGGACCGGCCCGCCGTCGCCCATGCACGCCTTTTTGGGCGGCATGCAGCCTTTTATCGGCGCGTATCTGATGGGCGGGCAGGCGATCGGCCAAGGATTGGGCGCGTTGCCACAGGTCCATCATTGGCACCAGAGCGGGGGAAGCCTTTTGGCCAAGTGCGTTGGATATGGGGCGTTTCATGGCCAATTGCTTAAAGCCTGCCCGCAAGATCGGTGATTACCTGATCATTGGTCAAGCCATCGGCGCGGGCGGAAAAGCTTAAAGCCATGCGGTGGCGTAAAACCGGCATGGCAAGGGCTTTCACATCGTCCACCGAAGGCACGAGGCGGCCATCCAGCAAGGCGCGGGCGCGGCATCCCAGCATCAGGCTTTGGGCAGCGCGCGGGCCGGGGCCAGATGATTTCGGGGTGGTCATTGCCGGGGCGTGCTCCGCGCACCAAATCAAGCACGGCATCAACCACCGCTTCCCCCACGGGCAATTTGCGCACCAGTTTTTGCAGCATGAGCAACTGGTTGGCATCGATCACCTTGGCAATGCTGGTGGCGGTAATCCCCGTGGTATGGAGCAAGATCTGGCGCTCTGATAAACGGTCGGGATAATCCACATCGATCTGCATCAAGAACCGGTCCAGCTGCGCTTCCGGCAAGGGATAGGTGCCTTCTTGCTCGATGGGATTCTGGGTGGCGAGAACATGAAAAGGCTCAGGCAGATTGTGACGTTCCCCGGCGATGGAAACCTGCCGTTCCTGCATGGATTGCAACAATGCCGATTGAGTGCGCGGGCTGGCGCGGTTGATTTCATCGGCCATGAAAAGCTGGCTGAAAATGGGGCCGGGTAAAAACCGGAAGGCCCGCTTCCCTTGCGCATCTTCTTCCAGAACTTCGCTGCCTAAAATATCGGCAGGCAAAAGATCCGGGGTGAATTGCACCCGCTTTTCCGATAAGCCCAAAACCGTACCCAGCGTTTCCACAAGCAAGGTTTTGGCAAGGCCCGGCACCCCGACAATCAGCGCATGGCCGCCCGATAGCAAAGTGGTTAAGGTTTCTTCGATCACCCTGTCTTGCCCGAAGATATGGCGGGCAATTTCGGCCTTGATATGCGTCGCCATTTCTATGGCTGCATCGGCTTCATGGGTTAAGGCATCGGAAATTGCATCGGGGGCTGTGTGTTGCAGGTCGCTCATATAGGCGGGCCTCTTGTCTGAGAGATGGTGCTGCGCAGCCCCTTTTATCACCAAGGTGCTGCGGTGTTTGTGGTGCATGCTATCATCACTATATAGAGACAGGTGGTCGAGACGAAAGACGTAACAATGGTTGGATTACATTCAAAAATCGTGACGAAGGCCGATTTGGCGGCCGGAAAGCGCTTGAATGCGCTGTTTGCGCAGCTATCGAAACAAAAATATCCGCCGGTCCATCTGTGGAATCCCGATCTGTGCGGCGAGATTGATATGCGGATCGCCCGCGATGGCACGTGGTATTATATGGGAACGCCCATCAAGCGCCCGGAAATGGTGCGGTTGTTTTCCGGTGTGCTGCGCCATGATGATGATGGCTATTATCTTGTCACCCCCGTGGAAAAATTGAAAATCATTGTGGATGATGCGCCGTTTCTTGCCACCTCCATGGAGGTGGAAGGGAAGGGTGAAGATCAGGTTCTTTCCTTTAAAACCCATGTGGGCGATCTGGTGGTCGCCGATGAGGATCACCCCATTTGGCTGGGGCAGGATGAACGGGGCGATCCCTTGCCGCATCTTTTGGTGCGCGACCGACTGGAAGCATTGATTGCCCGCCCGGTTTATTATGAACTGGCGGAACTTGCGCAGCCCATGATGATCGACGGTGCGGAAAAAATCGGCGTGTGGAGCTGTGGCGCATTTTTTCCTCTTGGCGATCTGGTGGAGGATTGAGTGGTTTTCGCCCATATCAAACACCGGCTGGACTGTGCGCCGCGGAAACCATTGCGCAGCGATTTCGATCTTTATAATGGGCCGGATGCACCTCAAGATCGGCCAAAGCAGCATAAAAAGGCCGCCGTATTGGTGCCTATTGTCAATCGCGGTGACAGGCCGACGATTTTGCTCACCCGCCGTGCCGATCATTTATCCACCCATGCCGGGCAAGTGAGCTTCCCCGGTGGTCGAGCCGATAAGGGCGACCGCGATGCGGTGGCCACAGCCTTGCGCGAAACACAAGAAGAAATCGGTATAGACGCCGAAGCCATCGATATCGTGGGGCGGCTTGATACCTATGAAACGATGACGGGATTTCGCATTGTCCCCGTTGTGGGGCTGGTTACGCCGCCTTTCGAGCTTTATTTGCAGAAGTCGGAAGTGGCGGAAGCCTTTGAGGTGCCGCTGGATTTTATCCTTGATCCCAATAATCACCAACGCCACAGCCGCATGTTTCTTGGGACGAAACGCCATTTCTATGCCATGCCTTATGAGGGCTTTTATATCTGGGGGGCAACGGCGCATATGTTGGTGAATTTGTCTCAGGTTTTGCGCCGCGACGATGAACAAAAGGATGGTTTATGAGCGCTGTGTTCTTGAGATTGGGGCTGTTCTTGCTGCCCTTTGCGTTTTTCTTGTTATGGCTGTGGCTGGTGCGCCGTTTGAAACAGGCCGGCGATGAAACCAATCCCCGTTTGGAAAAAGCGGTGATGCTGGGCGGTGGCGTGTTTGTGCTGGCTTATGCTGTGGTTCTTTATTTTTATGCGGGCACCACCGAACGGGCCGATGAGAAC
Source organism: Iodidimonas gelatinilytica (assembly GCF_008579125.1). Taxonomy (NCBI): domain Bacteria; kingdom Pseudomonadati; phylum Pseudomonadota; class Alphaproteobacteria; order Iodidimonadales; family Iodidimonadaceae; genus Iodidimonas; species Iodidimonas gelatinilytica. The sequence continues at coordinate 197,175 of NZ_BKCL01000002.1, forward strand.
ATGCGCTATGTGCCGGCAACCACTGTGGATGGCGAGATCGTTCCCGGACATTTCGAGAAAATCCCCGATAATTGACTGTGCCCATGCATCTTTCTGCGCCCTTCATAACGGATGAAAAAAGCCGCGCCGTGATCAAGGCTTTGGGCGAAGGCCAGGCGCGTTTTGTGGGAGGGGCCGTGCGCGATGCCTTGCTGGGCCGCTTGGTGCAGGATGTGGACATTGCCACCAGCCACCCACCGGATGTGGTGATTGAAAGGCTAAAGGCTGCAGGCTTGAAAGCGGTTCCAACGGGGATCGATCATGGCACCATCACGGCCATTGTGGCGCATCAGCCGTTCGAGGTAACCAGCTTGCGCCATGATGTGAAAACCTTTGGGCGCCATGCCCAAGTGGCCTTCATCGATGATTGGCAGGCCGATGCACGGCGGCGCGATTTCACCATGAATGCCTTATATGCCGATCTGGATGGACACCTTTATGATTATCATGGGGGCGTGGCCGATGCGCGGGCCGGACGGATCGTGTTTATCGGTGATGCACAGGAGCGTATCCGTGAAGACGCCTTGCGGATTTTGCGGTTTTTCCGGTTTTTTGCCCATTATGGCAAGGGGGTACCCCATACGGCCGGCTATGAGGCCTGTATTGCCTTGCGTGATCGGCTTGATCTGTTGTCGGTGGAGCGGATACGCGCTGAACTCTTGCGTTTGTTGATGGCGCCTGATCCTGTGCCAAGCCTGCAGTTGATGGAAAAGGGCGGTATTTTGGATCCTCTGCTGCCGGAGTGGCACATATCCGCTGGCCTGCAAGCACTGGATCGGCTGGTGCTGCGTGAAAATGCCTTGGATCTGGCCGATCCTTTGCGGCGATTGGCTGCCTTATTGCGGCCGGAAACATATGAACGTGTCGCCAAACGCTTCAAGCTGTCGCGGGCCGATGCAACACGCTTGACGGCCATGGCAGGGCCGCTTCCCGATGATGGTGAAAAAGCCGTGCGGCAGGCGCTTTGGTTGGATGGGGCGCAAACCCTTGTGGATCGTTTCTTGCTGTCAGACAAGGGATTGAGCCCCGCCGTTTTTTCTGACATTCAACGCTGGCGCCGCCCTGTTTTTCCGCTGCAAGGCCGCGATCTTTCCATTCTTGGTATCCAGCCGGGGCCGCAGATGGGACAGCTTTTGAAAAATGCCGAACAACGCTGGGTGACCAGTGATTTTACCCTGAAAAAAGCCGATCTGTTGGCTGCAATCCTCAAGAAAAATGGCAGCAAAGATGCATAAGAAAGAGCCGTGGGAATGGGCGATTTTAGCGATGTTGGCGCTTTTTGCGTTGGCTGCTCTTGGCGTTGTGGCCTTTTCCTGGTCGAAAGAAGACTGGCGCATTGATTTGACTGTTGATTTGCCGCTGACGCCAGAACAAGCCTTTGTCGCCCTTGCGGATGCCAAGCATCGGGTGGATTGGGAATATGGTGTAACCCTTGTGGCCCCTTTGATGGGAGAGGACGGCACGGCGGGAGCAACGCGCTTGCTCTATATGCGGGCGAATGATCGCACATGGCAGATTGATGAAACCCTGACCGGCTATGCTCATCCGGTTTCCTGGTCGGTGGAACGCAGCACCGATATGTGGCGCGCCTCGGTGCACTGGACATTGGCTCAAACACCCCAAGGAAGCCGCCTTCATTGGCAAGAAACGCGGCAATTTTCCGGATTGTTCCCCCGGTTGTTCGCGTTGTTTACCATGCGCCAGCACAAAAACCGGCTTGAGCAGTCCTTGCAGCATCTTGCAGCCATGCAATAGCCTGATGATTGGCTTGTTATTCATTGTCAGGAATTCTTACAGATACCCGACATTTGGCGGATATTTGTAAAGTCCAATTAACCATTATAATTATGTAAATAAAACCCTCCTCTTGAAATCGGCTGATTTTCAAGGTTCCTGCAACCGGCACGGTATTTGCTTCGTGGTAAATATATTTGCCGGTTGGTTTTTTGGGTGTGCGGCACGTCTTCGTGTTTGCCGTACGAATTTGTGGATGGGGACGGGGAAGATAATGATGAATCTGGGGATCAAAACAGGTTTTAAACGGGGTGTTTGGGCGCTTGCTCTATCTGTTGCAGGGATCGGGGTGGCACAGGCAGGCCCCATATTCGATGAATTCGGAGCCTTGCCGGGGGTGGAATTTGGCGGCGATGGCATTCCCAATGGGGCGGTGGCCATTTCGCGGGCGCAAACATCTGCCGGGGAATTGACATTGGGGATAACAGCGCATCAGCGCTTTGTCGGCCCGAATTTGCAAAATGACGGTGCAGGCACCTTCATTGCCAATACCGGCACCAATTTCAGCCCAGGCGGAACAGAAGGGGCCGTGTGGAACTTCGCTTTCCATATCAATCTGGAAGGGCAAGGCAACACATTTGATGATCTTGTCGGTGCAGGATACAGCTTTCAATTGGCCTATGATGTGGACCCAGGCAATGGGACCGATTTCGGGATATTGCTGTTCGATCCCTTTTTAGGGGGGCAGGCCACCATTGAAGGCAGCCAGAATTTGCTGTTCTCCTTCTTGTTTGATGATGGCTTGCCTTTCATCACCGCGCCTTCCGGTGGGTTCAATCCCAGTGTTGCGGGCCTGTATTCCTTTGAATTGAGCGCCATTTCTCCTACGGGCGGCACCGTTCTTGCGGCCATTGATGTGCGCGTTGTGCCGGTTCCGGCAAGCCTTGGATTGCTGGGGCTTGGATTGATCGGCTTTGGTTTTATGCGGCGGCGCAAAAGCGTTCATTGACAGGCTTCTTGTTTTGGACGGGGGCGGGGTGAGCAAGCGTGCTCCACCCTTTTTTGTTATTTTCCGAAAGGCTTTGAACATGGTTGGACTTCGGGATAAATGGCGCTATCCTCTGGCCGAATTCTGACATGGGAATGGCCTCATTTTCGGGCGTGTTCTGCCCCGCATGCTGGATCACCCAAATGCGAATCTTTCACATAAACAGGAGAATGTTATGGCGATCAAAAAAGGTGATAAACTGCCTTCGAAAACTCTGAGCCGCATGGGTGAAAACGGGCCGGAAAAAGTTGAAACCGATACTTTGTTTGCGGGCAAAACCGCCGTTGTGTTCGCGGTTCCCGGTGCCTTCACTCCCACCTGTTCGGCCCGCCATCTGCCCGGTTTCGTGGATCATCTGGATGCCATCAAGGCAAAAGGTGTGGATATGGTGGCCTGCCTGTCCGTCAATGATGTGTTTGTGATGAATGCCTGGGGCAAATCGGCCGATGCAAGGGCATCGAGATGCTCGCCGATGGCAATGGCGACTTTGCAAAAGCGATGGGGCTTGAATTGGATGGCACGGGCTTTGGCATGGGCACACGCTCCCAGCGTTATGCCATGATCGTCAAAGACGGCGTGGTGTCCGAGCTGTTCGTGGAAGAGCCGGGCGCGTTCGAGGTGTCTAGCGCCGAGCATGTGCTGAAAGCGCTATAATTTCCCCTGTCGATCAGGTGATGTTTGTCGCAACGCCTTCGGCCTTTTGGCTGGAGGCGTTTTTCTTTTGCCATAAGGGGTATTATCGCGCCAAACTTAGTGAATTGAAATAACAAGAAGGCAGATCCATGACTCCGATGCAGATTTTTGTCATTTTATTGATAGCCCTTGCATTTTTGATCATTTTTGCGGGCGTTAAAATGGTGCGCCAAGGCTATGCCTGCACTGTTGAGCGCCTGGGTCGCTATACCCGCACTTTGGAGCCGGGGATCCATTTTCTTACGCCCTTCATCGAACGGATCGGCGCGAAGCTGACCATGAAGGAACAGGTGCTTGATATCCCCACCCAAGAGGTGATCACCAAGGACAATGCCATGGTGGGCGTTGATGGCGTGGTGTTTTTCCAAGTACTGGAGGCTTCCAAGGCGGCTTATGAGGTAGATAATCTGGAGATTGCCATCCTCAATCTCACCATGACCAATGTGCGGACGGTGATCGGTTCGATGGATCTGGACGAGATCCTGTCGCAGCGGGACAAGATCAACGCTTCCTTGCTGAATGTGGTTGATGATGCCACCACCCCTTGGGGCGTGAAGGTGACGCGGATCGAAATCAAGGACATCAATCCGCCGCGTGATATCGTGAATGCCATGGCCAGCCAGATGAAGGCGGAGCGGGAAAAACGTGCGGCGATTCTGGAAGCGGAAGGCAAGCGCTCCAGCGAGATTTTGCGGGCCGAAGGGGAAAAACGGGGCAAGGTTCTGGAAGCAGAAGGGCGGCGTGAAGCAGCGGTGCTGGATGCCGAAGCCCGCGAACGATTAGCGGCTGCCGAAGCGGAAGCCACACGCCTGGTGTCAGAAGCGATTGCTAGCGGCGACGCGCAGGCGGTGAACTATTTCGTGGCGCAAAAATATGTGGAAGCCTTAGGCAAATTTGCCGATTCCCCCAATGCCCGAATGGTGTTCATGCCTTTGGAGGCCACGGGGGTTATTGGCGCGCTGGGCGGCATGCAAGAGCTGTTTCAAAAAGGTGTAGGCGGTGTACAAAAAGAGGACAAGGTACAAAAGCCCTCTGGCAAACGGCCTTCTCGACCTCAGAATCCTTATAATGTTGCACAGCCTTTTTCTGTGCCGCAGTCCGGTGACGATCAGGAATAAGGAAGGGCATGATTATGGATGATTTTTGGTTTGGCCCATGGATGTGGTTCATCATAGCCCTTCTGTTATTGATCGTTGAAATGGTGGCACCGGGCGTTTTGTTTTTGTGGATTGCCATTGCCGCCGGGGCGACCGGGTTGTTGACGCTGCAATTGCCGTTTCTCAGCCCCGAAATGCAAGGGGCGGCCTTTGCTGTATTGGCGGTTTTGGTTACATGGGCGGGCCGCCGTTACTTCCGCGCACGGCCCAAAGACGAAGATGGTGCGTTGCTCAATCGCGGGCCGCGTGCTTATGTGGGGCGGCGGCTGGTGGTAACCGGGGACATTGTCAATGGTGTGGGCAGGGTAAAGGCCGGTGACACGGTATGGACTGCACATGGAGACGATGCGCCTCAAGGTGCTGTGGTCGAGGTTTGGGATGTGGATGGAATTGTTTTGAAAGTGCGCCCCGTCGATTCTGATCAGGGTTGATGATCCGGGCCAAATCTATGGCCCGGCCAGCACGTCTCAGGCCGTCTGTTTTTTGGCACTGGCGGCCAGAGCTTCGATCCGTTCCAACATGGAAAACAGCCCGTTGGCGCGCATGGGGGAAAGATGTTGCCGCAAATCCAATTCTTCCAGAATGGCGCGGGCATCGGTCCTTAGAATGTCGTCCGGCGTTTTTCGGGAGAAAATCAGCAGCATCAGCGCCACCAGCCCTTTTACGATATGGGCATCGCTGTCGCCTTTCAGAACCAGCCGGTGTTCCGGGCTCCGGGGTCGCGACCAGCCAAACCTGCGAGGTGCAGCCGCGCACTTTATTGGCTTCATTATAGGCATCTTGCGGTAATTCGGGCAGCTTACGGCCCAGCTCGATGATATAGCGATAGCGGTCTTCCCAATCATCAAGCAGCTCGAAACTGTCCTTCACATCCTGAAGCGTGGTGCCATCAAGGCTTTCATAAGCGATTTGATTCTGTACATTGGGCATATGGGTCATTGGGTCCGCGCTAAAGGTCAGGATGTGTTTTTTTCATGGTTTCATTGAGGGATTTGGCCCCCTCATGCGTCAATGTCAATGTATCAGACAGTGAAAGAGGACCATAAGCGGCAATCGTTGCTTGTGAAAATAGAGGAAATACCGCGTGACAGATCAGGGTAGCTCAACCAGTAATTCCGCGCAGGCGGCTCGGAAAGCCTCCCCATCATCCCCCGATATTTCATCAGAATTGCCGCATCAAGAGCCGCCTTATCCTGCGCCGCGCTATGCCTGGGCCGTGGTGGCTTTGTTGCTGTTGATTTATACTGTGTCGTTCATTGATCGGCAGGTGCTGGCCCTTCTTGTAGGCCCGATCAAGGCGGATCTGGATGTGTCGGATCTGGAATTCGGGCTGCTGACCGGTCTGTCTTTTGCGTTGTTCTATACCTTTTTCGGGATTCCATTTGCACGGTTGGTGGATAGCCGCAGCCGCCGCGGCCTGATTGCCTTTGGTATTGCAGTCTGGAGCATTGCCACCGCTGCTTGCGGCTTGGCCAGAAGCTTTTCCATGCTGTTTCTGGCGCGCATGGGAGTGGGCATTGGGGAAGCGACCCTGACACCTGCGGCCAATTCGCTGATTTCCGACCTGTTTGCCCCTCATAAACGGGGCCGGGCCATTAGTATTTATACTTTGGGTATTCCGTTCGGATCGGCTCTTGCGTTTTTGTTTGGCGGCGCGGTGATCGAACTTGTCAGCAGTGCCGGAACTCGCACCTTGCCTTTATTCGGAGAGATCCGCGGCTGGCAGATGACCTTCATTTTGGTGGGGCTGCCCGGTCTGTTGCTGTCTGCGGCTATGCTGATTTTTGTAAAAGAGCCTTTTCGGCGGGGGCGGGCCATGACGGCGGCAGGATCATCGACGGTGCCCGTTAAAGAAACCGTGCGTTATTTCCTTCAGCGTTGGCGGGTGTTTGTGCTGGGATTCATCGGCATCGCGTTTCTGTCTGCTTTGGGATATGGCACCATCTATTTCATCGGGGCTTTTTATGGCCGGGTGCACGGGTTTACGCCGGGACAGGTGGGGCTGGTATTTGGGCTTGTGATGCTGATTGCGGGCACCGGAGGCATTTTGACAGCCGGGGTGATTACCGATCGTTGGATGGCAAAGGGCCGCAATGATACCCATTTCCGCTTGTTGATCTTGGCGATTCTGTGTGGTGCGCCCTTTGCTTTCAGCTTTCCTATGGTGGGCTCACCGATTTTGGCAACGGGGCTTTTGGCGCTGTCGATCTTTTTCAATAATTGGGTCTGGGGCACGGCTTATGCGGGGGTGGCTGCAGCCAGCCCCAATGAATTGCGCGGGCAGGCCACGGCGATCTATCTGTTTGTGGTCAACCTGATCGGTATGGGGCTTGGCCCCACCATGTTCGGCTTTTTCACCACCACCGTGTTCGCCGACGATAGCAAGATCGATCTGGCCTATTTGTGGATGGCGCTGCTGTGCCTTCCTATTGCTCTTGTGTGCCTGCTGATTGCGCGTCCTGCTTTTGCCAAGCAACTGGCTGAAGTGCGTGCCTTTGAAGGCCATTAAAAAAGCCGGGGGGTGATCCCCCGGCTATATGCCTTTTTTGATGTCAGATCGCTGATGGATCAGTCTTCAAGGCTGCGCAGATCTCGGTCGAGCTTGAAGCGTTTGGATGTCATGTAGGATTCCATGCTTTGGATGCGACGGTCGATGCTGCGAAAGCGTCTTTTCAAATCGACGGCGCTGACATCCGGACGGTTTCTTGCTGTGCGCCAAAAGGTTTCTTCTTCCTCGTTTTCATAAAGATCCTTGGGCTTTTCATCGAGAACGAAGCCAAGAATGAAATAGATGGGCACGAGGGGTAAAAACCAGCCGATCATACAGCCAACCACAAGAGCGACGCGGATGATGTTGCTTTGATGCCGGTATAATCCGCCAGACCCGCGCACACGCCCATGATTTTGCCATTGGCCGGATCTTTGTAGAGTTTGTTAGGGCTAAAGCGTTTCATGGCGACGTGACCTCCAATCGGGAACTTCATCATCCAGAATGCGCTCAAGGGTGGTGGTACGGTCCTCGAGCTTTTCTGACAGTCTGCGGAGCTCGTCCAATGTTGCTTCATCTTGTGCAGAGAGCCCTTTGGCCTTTTTCATTTCGGTTGCGTAATGAAAAATGATGGCGATGGGCAGAACCACTGCGAGAAAGATGATAAGCGGGACTTCCAAAAATTCCATGATCAGCCCCTGTTATTGATCAGCTTTCTTGGCTGGTTTCAATTTTGATTTCAGCGCATCCAGTTCGGCCTGAATGGCATCTTCCGTTTCCAAAGAGGCGAATTCATCGGCCAATGTGCGACCTTGCCCACGGCCCAAGTCAAGCGCTTCGGCTTCGCCTTCCAGGCGGTCAAGGCGGCTATCCACCTTGTCGAAGCGCAAGAACGCATCTTCGATCCGGGTATCGTACAAAGACCGCTTTACGCGCAACTGGTTTTCTGCGGTTTTATAACGTGCCTCGATGGTGGCTTTCTTCGCACGGGCTTCACGCAGCTTGGATTCCAGCTTGATCACATCGTTTTCATGGCGGCCAAGGGCTTCGCTCAGATGCTCGAGGTCTTCTTGTATTTGTGCGGCCATTTCGGCGAGCTTGCTTTTCTCAATCAAAGCCCCTTTGGCCAGATCTTCGCGATCTTTTGACAGAGCCAATTCGGCCTTTCGCTGCCATTCGGCCTGGGCGTCGTCCAGGCGCCGCAATTTTCTCTCGGCGTCTTTTTGATCGGCAATGGTCTTGGCGGCGGCCGAGCGGACCTCGACAAGGGTGTCTTCCATTTCCTGAATCATCAAGCGGATCATCTTTTCAGGCTCTTCCGCATGGTCGAGCAAGGCATTCAGATTGGAATTGATGATATCGGTGAGGCGGGAAAAAATACCCATGGCTTTTGGCTCCTTTTATCTTTGTTGTCTCGCTGTCGTCACTCGGGCAGAATATCAGACCGCCCGGATTGGCTGGATTGGTCCGGTTCAGGCGTCCCGGCGACGGTTACGGTCGCGGCGGCGTTGGCGCGGACCCCAGCCAAATTCTGCACGGTGGCGGCTGGCATTGCCAAAGAAGGTCATCATGCCATCATTTTCGCAGTGAAGAGCTTCGGTGCTGGCAAGGGCTGCGCCCATATGTGTCAGGATATTCATTGTTTTTATCTCCGTTCCCTGTCGTGTTTAATCTCGATATCTCCATAAAAGCAAATGGCGTGCCAGTTTTCTATAAAATCGTAACTCATTGATTTGCATCAATTATTTTTTTGGGTGTGATTTTTGATATTTTGCGATATTGTGAAAATTCACAAATAGTGGCAAAAATTACGAATAATTTGCATTATGTCTCCAGCGGATATCAATATTCTGGGCAGCGATCCGGTTTTTCTGGATCTGATGGATCAGGTGAGCCAATTGGCCCCGCTGGATCGTCCGGTTCTGGTGATCGGAGAACGCGGCACCGGTAAGGAGCTGATTGCCGCGCGGCTTCATTTTCTGTCGCGGCGCTGGGGGCAGAATTTTGTCAAACTCAATTGCGCGGCCTTGCCTGAATCCTTGATTGACAGCGAATTGTTCGGGGTAGAGCCGGGCGCCTTTACAGGAGCGGTGCGCCGCCGGGCAGGCCGGTTCGAGCAAGCGGACAAAGGCAGCCTGTTTCTGGACGAGATTGCCACTTTGTCTCAGGCGGCACAGGAAAAATTGCTGCGCATTATTGAATATGGCCAGTTTGAACGACTGGGGGGCAATGATAGCCTGACAGTGGATGTGCGGATCATCGGGGCCACCAATGTGGATCTGCCGAGCCTTGCCGATCAGGATCGCTTCCGTGCCGATTTGTTGGATCGTTTGGCCTTTGATGTGTTGACGGTGCCGCCTTTACGGGCGCGGCGCGACGATATTCCGCTTTTGGTGGATCATTTTGCCCGGGCGATGGCCCATGAACTGGGATGGGCGTCGTTTGCCGGATTTTCTCCCCAAGCCATGGAGCAGCTTTGCAATTGGCAGTGGCCGGGCAATGTGCGGGAACTGAAAAATGTGGTGGAGCGCGCCGTTTATCGCTGGGCCCGTCCCGATGATGCGGTGGAGGTGGTGGATTTCGACCCCTTTGCCTCGCCTTATCGCCCATTAGCGAAAGATAATGCAGATAAAGAGAGCGCCCCTTTTGCAAAGAAAGAAGAAAAGCAGACGATCATTCGCCCTGCGGACGGGCCCCTTTCCCCGTCCTTGCCTTATGATTTTCGCGCGCACATGGAAAATTATGAGCGGGATTTGCTGGAACGGGCCTATGAAACTTGTAAATTCAATCAACGCGAAACCGCAAAAATGCTGGGGCTGAGCTATGATCAGTTCCGCCATGCTGCAAAAAAATATGGTTTGTTATAATGCTGTGCGGCCCTGTTAGGGATAAAAGCCCAGCGGGCGGGTTATGAACAAGGGAACTCCATGAAAACACAGCCTCCTTTTCCGCTTTTTCGCCTGGCTTTGATCGCCGGGGCCTTGGCGCTTAGCTTTGCGGCATGGCGGCTTTATGTGCGCTACGGGGCCAGCGATGTCACGCAGGCCGAAACCATTGTCTACGGTATGATGCTGTTTATCTTTGGCATTGCGCTGGCGGCTTTTTTTGTGGTGGCACTGGCCAAGCTGTTCATGCGCTTTTTTAAAAAGCGCCGGGAGCCTTTCGATTTCGATCTGAAATAAGCCGCCTTGCTATATTCGTGAAAACAGGCACCATGTGGCGGTGTTTATAAGGGCAAAGGGGACGGATCATGTGTCGATTTCTGACAGTGCAGGCGGTGAAAACGGCGGGTCTATCTGTGGCGTTGTCTGTGGCCGGGCTGCAGGCAGCGCAGGCAGACGGCTTGCTGATCCATGGCGGCCCCATTTATACCGCCAATGATGCCGCCCCGATGGCTGAAGCGGTGCTGGTGGACGATGGTATTATCCGCTATGTGGGCGCCTTGGCCGAGGCGCAAGCGCAAGCCGAAGGGCGCACCGATATCACGCGGATCGATCTTGACGGTGCGGCACTTTTCCCCGGCTTTACCGATTCCCATGCACATCTTTATGGCATTGGCATGCGCGAGATGACCCTGAATCTGGAAGGCGTTGCTCGATCGCAGACTTGCAGGACCGCTTGGGCAAGCATCTGGAAACGGTGGCGCCGGGCGCGTTGGTGGTGGGGCGCGGCTGGATTGAAACCCACTGGCCCGAAGGGCGGTTTCCCACCCGATCCGATCTGGATGCGGTGTCTAGAGATCACCGGATTATTCTGGTGCGTGCCGATGGTCATGCGGCGGTGGCCTCCTCCAATGTTTTGGCCCAGTCAGGTATTACGGCGGACAGCACGCCCCCCTTTGGTGGCGATATTCTAAAGGATGAAACAGGCGTTCCTACGGGCATGCTGATCGATACCGCGATGAATCTGGTGCTGACAGGGGATGATCAGGATCAATCTGTGGATCGTGTGGCGGTCTATGAAAAGGCCGATAAGGTGTATCGCAGCTATGGCTGGACCGGCTTGCACAATATGTCGGTTTTGCCCGCAGATGTGCCCTTGCTAGAACGGTTGTCCGATGAAGGGCAGATTACGCTCAGGTTTATAATTCCATTGATCAAGAGGGGGCCGCGACCTTGATGGCTTCGGGGCCAAGCTTGTCGGAAAATGGCCGTATCCAGACGCGGGCGGTGAAGCTTTATATGGATGGAGCCTTGGGATCGCGCGGTGCGGCTTTGCTCGACCCTTATGCGGATGCGCCAACCAGCGGTCTTTTGATGATGAAAAGGGCAGAAACTTCGGCCTTTTTGGAACGGGCCTTGAAAGCCGGCATCCAGATAAACACCCATGCCATTGGCGATAAAGCCAATCAGATGCTGCTGGATTGGTACAAAGACGCGTTTGATGCTGTGGATGCGGCAGACCGGGGCGTGGAAAATCCCCGCTGGCGTATTGAACATGCCCAGATTCTTGACCCCGATGATATGGACCGCTTTGCCGAAATGGGGGTGATTGCCTCTATGCAGCCCAGCCATGCCATTGGCGATCTGCATTTTGCTCCCTTCCGTTTGGGCCAGGAACGGCTTGTGGGGGCCTATGCGTGGAAAACGCTGCTTGATAAGGGCACGATGATCGTTGCGGGTTCTGACGCGCCGGTTGAACGCGGTGATCCGATGATCGAATTTTATGCTGCCGTAGGGCGCATGGACCTGAATGGATTTTCGGCCCAAGGCTGGCACCCTGAACAGGCGGTGGACCGCATGACAGCGCTGAAGATGTTTACCCTTTGGCCTGCTGTTGCCTCATTCCAAGAAGATGAAATTGGCAGTATCACAGTGGGCAAACGCGCCGATTTCAGCGCCTTTTCAAAAGATATCATGCGCGTTCCCGTTGCGGATATTCCCCAAACCCATGCGGTTTTGACCATCATCGATGGTGAGATTGTCTATCGCGCAGGGATGTAATGTTCCGTAATCTCTGGCCCGCCTAGAACCGGTAAGCGAGCGCCAGAAACAGGCTGAGCTGGTTTTTGTCGCGGGTGACAGGGCTGTCGGCTGCATCATTGACGAGCCGGTAATAGGTGGCCGCAGACACCACATTCCAGTGCTCGGCAATGGGGTAGCTCAGGAAGGCTTGTCCACCCAGCCGGGCGGCCCCCGCTTTGGCATTGAATGTGGGAAGGTTCGCGGCGGGGCTTTGCTCCGATGTTACGCTGAAAAAGCTGTCCATGAAATCGCCGGAGCCAAATTGCACCTGCGGCCCGACGCGCAACAAGCCGCGTTTGCCATCGATCCGCTGGGTGTAATTAAGACCAAGATCAGCGCGCAGGCCTTCATGCCCCTTGCCGATCATATCCTTGTGGACGGTCAATTCCACCGACCAGCGATCAAAGAATATCTCGCCAAAGGCTTGGCCCGATGCGGTAACGCCCACTTTTGGCAGGCCGGGGACATCCTTGCTTCCCCGTGTGTCGAAGCTGGGACCGATGCTGGCGCCGAGCATATATTTCAGGCGTCCGTTCTTGTCGCCATATAGAAACGTGCCAAGGCCACGGCCGGTATTGAGAAAAAATTGCTTCTTATAGGTGATATCGAAATAGGGAACGGGCGAAGCAACAAGGGATGCGGCTCCGGGAAAATCGGGGCGCACGGCAGCGCCAAGGCCGATTTGCGCGTTCCAATCTTCCGGATCGCCGGGGATGAACCATTGCGCCCGGGCCGGAGACGCGACACAAACCAGTATAAAAAAGGCGAGATAGCGGAAGGGCATAAAGGTCTCCACGCTCAATATTCTATTTAAATATCTTTCATCCGTTCCCGTGATAAAGGCAGGTCGATCTGGCAGTATAATGGCAGGATTTATACGATTAAGGCAGATCAATCCGGACTGTCGGTCATGCCGATAACGCGAACGTCGATGGTTTTTTCTCCGGCGATTTCAAACTGCAATGTGAGTGGTATCCGGGTTCCCGCTTCCAGCCGTTTTTCCAGCCCCATCAGCATGATATGATCGCCCGCGGGTTTTAATTGCGCGGTGCTGCCAGAGGCAATGGCAACGCTGTCGATGGGACGCATGCGCATCATGCCGTCTTCTTCGCCACTGGTGTGAAGCCCCACATGCCGGGCCAGAGAGGATGCGGCAGAGATCAATTGGTCATCGCTGCCGGTATTGTTGCGAATGGTGAGATAAATGGCCCCGTTGGGCGCCCCTTCCGGTGTTTCCCGTGCCCACGCATTTTCAACCAGAAGCTCACCCGATGGGGATCCGCAGCTTGCACTTGCAAGACCGGCAGTAAGCATGAAAATGGCTAAAGACAATCGGCGAAACATAATGAAGCCCTTTAAATTCTAACAAGGTTGCAGCCACCAAGAGAGTGTCGCACTTGCCTGTCTAGCGCAATACCGCTTTTGTTTTGAACGGCACTATCGGGCGCTTTCTTTAAAGAGACGGTATGAAAAACGGCGGACGCACGGTCAGGCCAACCGGTCCGTTGCCGTGACCAATTCATGCACGATGGCGGGTTCAAAGGCCGAATGCCCTGCCACGGGGACAAGCCGCAAAGTGGCATCGGGCAGGGCGCGTTTTAGCTCCCATGCGGATATTGGCGGGCAAATGGCATCATAGCGCCCTTGCACCAGAATTGTGGGAATGTGGCGCAAGCGGTCTGCGTGGCGCAGAATTTGATCATCATGTTCCAGAAACCCGCGATGCTTGAAATAGTGACATTCTATGCGTGCAAAAGCCAAGGCGAACTGGGCGTTATCGCTTTGCCGGATCTGTTGTTCATCGGGAACCAGAGTCACGCAACTGCTTTCCCACCGGCTCCATGCCTTGGCGGCCTGAATTCGCTCCGCTTCATTGGGCCCTGTTAGGCGGCGATAATAGGCTTCGATGATATCCCCCCGTTCTTCCAGGGGGATAGGGGCCAGAAAATCCTGCCATTCGCTGGGGAAAAGGGCGTTGGTGCCGCTTTTATAAAACCAGTCCAGTTCCCGCTGCCGCATCAGGAAAATACCGCGCAAAATAAGCGCCGTGACCCGTTCGGGATAGCTTTGGGCATAAAGCAGCGCCAAAGTGCTGCCCCATGACCCGCCAAACACATGCCAGCGATCTATTTTCAAATGGCGGCGCAGGCGCTCCATATCCGCTACCAGATGCTGGCTGGTATTGGCGTCAAGGCTGGCAAAGGGCCTGGATCTGCCGCAGCCCCGCTGGTCGAATAAAATGATGCGGTAACGCTTGGGATCGAAAAATCTGCGTTGTACAGGCGATGTGCCGCCTCCCGGGCCACCATGCAAAAACACCACAGGCCGCCCGTCAGGGTTTCCCGACAACTCGTAATAGAGCTGATGCCCGTCTCCCACATCCAGATAATCAGAGAATTCACTGGCAAGTGGCGGATAGAGTTTGCGCAGAGTATCGCCTTGTTCCGACATATCAAATCACGCCTTGTCTCTTGTCTAATGCGTCTCTCTTTCTTTGTTGCAGGCTTGATCCGGGGGATGCAAGTCCATTTCTCGTGAGCCCTAATGGTTTCAAAGGAAACAAATATTGCGTAGTTTTGGTAATTTCTTTATTGACATTGCGCGTAAGGCGCACTTATGGTCGCCCCATGATTATGCAACGCAGCTTTTATTATTTTGGGTTCTATTTTACGTCCCCCACCGGGGAGGTCGTATAGCGCTCGGCTGCTGAATTGCACACAGCATCAATCCAAGCGACAGGCCTTCCGGAACCCCGGGAGGCTTTTTTTATGCAAGGTGAGGACCATGTCAGCGACAAAAACGACAGAACTGGACGAGACGAGGAGCAAAATTTCCGACGTGGATCAGCAGCTTTTGCAGCTTCTGGCCCAGCGACGCAGCCTTAGTCTTCATGTGGCAGAAAACAAGCTCAAAAGCGGTCAGGCCGTGCGCGATACCGGGGTCGAACGCAAAAGTCTGGTGTCGATGATCCGTCGGGGCCGCGAATTGGGGTTGGATGCGCATCTGGTAACCAAATTATTCCAAGGGATCATTGAAGATTCTGTGCTGTTGCAGCAAGCGAGCCTTCATGCGCGGGAAAATGCCGAAGACGGGACCAGCTTGCGTCGGGTGGCTTATCTTGGCGGGTCCGGGTCTTACAGTCAGGCGGCCTGTCAGAAATATTTTGCCCGCCGCGCCGGAAAGTTGGTGGAACTGGGCTGTGATACCTTTGAGGCGGTCTTGAAAAAAGCCGAGGAAGGGGAGGCGGACTGCGCCATTCTGCCCATCGAAAATACCACGTCTGGCAGCATCAACGATGTGTATGACCTGTTGCAGCACACGGGTCTGTCTATTGTGGGGGAGGTGACGCACAAGATCGAACATAGCCTGTTGGCGGTCGATACCGGTTTGAAGCCCGATCAGGTGACGACCTTGTTTGTGCATCCGCAGGTGCATGCCCAATGCAGCCATTTCTTGGCTAGGCTTGGGGATGTGGAAATTATTTATTGCGAAACCACGTCCCACGCCATGGAGCGTGCCGCCGATGCAGGGGGCACGGCAGCCGCCATTGCCTCACGGGAAGCGGGGGCTTTGTGGGGCCTTTACGACATCAAAAGCGATCTGGCCAATCAGCGGCAAAATCACACCCGCTTCATTGTGGTGGCCCGCACTCCGGCAACGGTTCCTGAAAGCGTTCCGGCGAAAACCACGCTGGTTTTGTCGGTGGATCAAAAGCCCGGCGCTCTTGTGGATGCGCTTTTGGTGTTCCGCGATCACGGTATCAATATGTTGAAGCTGGAATCGCGGCCTTTGCACGGCAATCCGTGGGAGGAACTGTTCTATATCGACATTCTGGGCAATGTCCGCGACGGGGCTGTGGCGGCCGCCCTTGACGATCTGGCGCGGCGCACGCGGTTCTTGAAGGTTTTGGGATGCTATCCATCGGAAGATGTGGCACCCACCGAAGTGACGCCCGATGCCTTGCGTGATGTGCAAAACAAAGAAAGCAAATTGCAGGCCAAAGAGCAGGCCAAGGCTAGGGCAAAAATCCCGGCCCAACCCAAATCCGACACGTCCCCGGCAGCCCCTGCACCAAAAGGGTGGAAACTGGCCAGTCGCCAGCACAAGCCCGATGATACGGTGATCCGTGTGGGGTCTGCCAGCATCGGCGATGGCTTCACAGTGATCGCCGGGCCGTGCTCTGTGGAATCGCCGGAGCAGGTGATGGCCTGCGCCGAACATGTGCGGGCCAATGGCGGGGCCATGCTGCGCGGCGGTTGCTTCAAACCGCGCACCAATCCCTATAGCTTTCAGGGCATGGGTTATGAGGGCCTGGACCTTCTGAAACAGGCGGGCGACCGGCATGGCTTGCCCATCGTGACGGAGGTTTTGTCCACCGATCAGGTGGTGGATGTGGCCAAGCAGTCGGATATTTTGCAGATCGGCGCGCGCAATATGCAGAATTTCCCGCTGTTGAAGCTGGTGGGCCGCACCCATCGTCCCGTTCTTTTGAAACGCGGCATGATGGCTTCGCTGGATGAATTGTTGCAAGCGGCGGAATATATTCTGTCCGAAGGCAACAAGCAGGTGATCTTGTGCGAGCGCGGCATCCGCACCTTCGAGCCTGCCACCCGCAACACGCTGGATCTGTCTGCTGTTCCTTTGTTGAAGCAAATGAGCCACCTGCCGGTGATTGTCGATCCCAGCCATGCGGTGGGTCGGCGCGATATGGTGATCCCCATGGCCAAGGCGGCAAAAGCCGTGGGCGCACATGGCATTATTGTGGAATTCCATCCCAAGCCGGAAGAGGCTTTGTCCGATGGCCCGCAGGCGCTCACCTTCCCCATGTTCGAAGACATGATGGAAGACTTGGCCTGATCGGTTGCTGCGTCCTATATCAGGGAAGGGGCGGTGCATATTGCCGCCCCTTTTCAGTATTTGCGGCCTGACAGCTCCCTCCTGAATTGGCAGGGCAATGATGCAAGCGGTGGATTTCAAAGCGGGAAGGCCCGATACTATGGGCCACACCGATTTTGCCCCAATCAGGAGCGCCGACCATGGACTTTGCTTATTCCGCCCGTTGCCAAGACATGCTGGCCCGCGTTCGCGCCTTTATGGAAACCCATTATTATCCCTTTGAAGCGGATATGTTCGCCGAAGTGGCAAAGGGGGACCGTTGGCAACCCCTGACGATTATCGAGGAGCTGAAAGACAAGGCGCGCAAGGAAGGGCTTTGGAATCTGTTTTTGCCCGACAGCGATCAAGGCGCCGGACTGTCCAATCTTGATTATGCGCCTTTGGCCGAAGAAATGGGCCGTTCTTTCTTTGCGTCGGAAGTGTTCAATTGCTCTGCCCCCGATACGGGCAATATGGAAGTGTTGGTGCGCTATGGCACGCCGGCTCAGCAAGAACGCTGGCTCAAACCTTTATTGGCGGGCGAGATCCGGTCGGCCTTTGCCATGACAGAGCCGGATGTGGCGTCGTCCGATGCCCGCAATATTCAATCCAGCATTGTTCGTGATGGCGATGATTATGTGATCAATGGCCGCAAATGGTGGACATCAGGAGCCGGGGACCCGCGCTGTAAGGTTCTGATCTTCATGGGCAAGTCCGATCCCGATCATGAAGATATTTATCGCCAGCAATCGATGATTCTGGTGCCCATGGATACGCCGGGGGTTAAGGTGACGCGGATGCTGCCGGTGTTTGGCTATGATGATGCGCCGCACGGCCATGCGGAAATGACCTTCACCGATGTGCGCGTTCCCAAAGAGAATATGCTGTTGGGCGAAGGACGCGGTTTTGAAATTGCCCAAGGCCGCTTGGGGCCGGGCCGTATTCATCACTGCATGCGGCTTATTGGGCTGGCGGAACGGGCGCTTGAAAAAATGTGCCAGCGTCTGACGGCGCGTGAAGCCTTTGGCACGCCGGTGGTGCGTCAATCGGTATGGTCGGAACGCATTGCTGACGCGCGAATCCGCATCGATACGGCCCGGCTTTTGACCCTGAAAGCGGCGTGGATGATGGATACGGTGGGCAATAAGGCGGCGAAAAAGGAAATCGCCATGATCAAAGTGGCGGCCCCAAATATGGCGTGCGACGTGATCGATTGGGCCATACAGGCCCATGGCGGCGGCGGTGTATCGGATGATTTCGGCCTTGCTTATGCCTATGCGCAGGCCCGCACGCTGCGCTTGGCCGATGGCCCCGATGAAGTGCATCGCAACCAGATCGCCAAACAGGAAGTGCGCGAACAAACCAGAGCTAATCATTAAGCCTTTGCAGCAAACGCCTTCGTGCCTTGGGCGCGGGGGCGTCAATCCGTTTGGAAAGCGCGGCATTAATAGCTAAGCTGTCATGCCGGTGTGGAAATTCCGGGCATCATAAGAATGGGAGCCTTTGTGTCGGGTGTCGGACAAAAAACCATTGAAGAGCCGGGGCTTGAGATTGATGGCCATGGCGATGTTTTGCGTTTGATCGCCCGTGGATCCTGGTTGATTGAAACGGCGTCCCGGCTGGAAGATATTGTCGCGCGTGTTCAGCCAATGGCGCAAAACCGGGCGGAAATCGATCTGTGTCAGGTCACCGCCTTGGATACGGTGGGGGCTTGGCTGGTGCATCGGCTGGAACTTCAGCTTGATGCGGTTCAGGTGAAAACTGTTTTCCGCTTTGGCAATGATAAACAAAAACGCATTGTCGAGCATGTCTGCAAAAGCGATGCCTATTGTGATATCGAGCCGCCCCGTGAATCGGCTTTGCTGAAGCTGGTCGAAGATGTGGGGATCGCTACTGTAACGATCATCGTTAATTTCGGGGCGCTGCTTTCGTTTTTGGGAAATGTCTTCGGGCGGCTTTTCAGGTCGATCCTTGATCCACGGCGTATTCGCCTGACGCCGCTTGTCTATCAAATGGAAGTGGTCGGCTTACGGTCCATGCCGATTGTTGGGCTTATTTCCTTTTTGATCGGGGCGGTGATCGTCAATCAAGGGGCTGTGCAGCTTCGCCAGTTCGGCGCGGAAATTCTGGTGGCGGATCTGGTAAGCATCGGTGTGTTGCGCGAATTGGGTGTTTTGCTCACCTCGGTGATTGTTGCGGGGCGGTCGGGCAGTGCTTTTGCCGCGCAAATCGGTTCGATGGTGATGCGCGAAGAGGTGGATGCCATGAAGGCATTGGGCATCAATCCCATTGATGTTCTGGTTTTGCCCCGCATTGTGGCCCTTGCGCTTGTTCTGCCGCTTTTGACCTTTTTTTCCGATGTAATGGGCCTGATCGGCGGGGCTTTGATGGCCTGGTTCACATTGGATATCACCCCGTCCCAATTTCTCAACCGTATGTCGGACCTGAGCTTGCTCAACCAGCTTTATATCGGTCTCATTAAATCGTTCTTTTTTGCGGGTGTCATCTCGGTAAGCGGGTGTTTTCAGGGGCTGTCGGTGCATGGAACCGCAGAATCCCTGGGGCGGAACACCACGGCAGCGGTGGTGGAATCGATTTTTCTGGTGATTGTGCTGGATGCGTTTTTCGCTGTGTTCTTCACATCGGTTGGATGGTGATGGTTCAGGATATGATCATAAAGGATCGGGCCGAAAAGGCCCAAGACCACGCCGATGACTGTGTGATCAAGGTGCGCGGCCTGCACAATCAGTTTGGCAGCCTTGTGGTCCATCACGATCTTGATCTGGATGTAAGGCGCGGGGAAATTCTGGGCGTTGTTGGCGGATCGGGCACCGGAAAATCGGTTTTGTTGCAGTCGATCATCGGCCTGCATAAGCCCAATGCGGGCAAGATCGAGGTGGCAGAGCGCGATCAGGCGCTGCTTTCCGATGAAGATAAAAAAGCAGCACGCCGTGAATGGGGCGTTCTCTTTCAGGAAGGGGCGCTTTTCTCTTCGCTGACGGTTGCGCAAAATGTGCAGGTGCCCTTGCGGGAATATTTCGATTTGTCGCCGCGGTTGATGAATGAAATCGCGGCTTATAAAATTGCGATGGTGGGGCTGCCTGCCCATGCGGGGCCGAAATATCCGTCGGAATTATCTGGCGGCATGAAGCGCCGGGCGGGCCTTGCACGGGCTTTGGCTCTTGATCCTGATCTGGTGTTTCTGGATGAACCCACGGCTGGCCTTGATCCCATTGGGGCCGCAGCTTTTGACCAAATGATTTTGGAACTGCGCGACACTTTGGGGCTGACGGTATTTTTGATTACCCATGATATGGACACGTTATTCACAAGCTGTGACAGGATCGCTGTTCTGGCCGAGAGAAAAGTAATCATAACAGGAACGATCGAGGAATTGCTGGCCTTCGATCACCCATGGGTGCGAGAGTATTTCCATGGGCCACGCTCGCGGGCGGCGCAAAAAGCCCGTCACAGGGCGGAATGACCACTTTATATTCAGGGCGGGGCCTTGCGGCAGATGTTGCACCCGTAGAAACGATGACTGTCCTTTAAGCGAGAGAAGATCCGAATGGAAACGCGCGCACATCATCTGCTTATCGGCACGTTCATGCTGCTGCTTATCAGCGGCCTTTTCGCCTTTGTGATCTGGCTGGCAAAGGTGGATGTGGATCAGCAATATAAGCGGTACGAGATTTTCTTCGAAGGATCGGTTGCCGGGCTGAGCGAGGGAAGCGCGGTGCGGCTGAACGGTGTGCCTGTGGGGTCTGTTCTGGATATTTCCATCCCTGCCGAAGATCCGTCCAAGGTGCGGGTTTTGGTGCGCATCGAAAATGACGTTCCGATTCTGGAAGGCAGCGTGGCCCGTTTGGAATTGCAAGGATTTACCGGCATTGCCTTTGTGCAGATTTCCGGCGGCCAAAGGGGCCGTGCCCTTCCCATTTCTGAAGATGCGGGTGTGGGGGAAATCCCGTCGGAACGATCGCCCATCCAGCAGGTGTTCGAAGAGGCTCCCAATCTGATCAATGAAGCCATTCTGGCGGTCAATAATGTGAAGGAACTTTTGGGGCCGGACACACAGCAGCGGGTGGCCAATATCTTGGAAAATATCGATATTCTATCGAGCAGTCTTGCGGGCCGTTCAGAGGAAATCAATGCGGTTTTGCTGCATCTGGATGATGCCATCATTGATTTCCAGAACACCGCCAAAGCCTTTTCCAGCCTGGCTGCAACCACCAATGATGTGATGACCACGGATGTGCGCCAGACCTTTGAACAAGCCTCCGAGGCCGCCCGGTCTGCCGATGCTTTGGCTGATGAACTGACGGGGCTGGTGTCCGATAACCGCGAAGGGGTATCGCGCTTTGTGAATACCGGCTTGCCGGAAGTGGCGCGACTGATTGGCGATCTGCGGCGCCTGACTCAACGGCTTGATACGGTTGCGCAGAAATTTGAAGACAAACCGATCGAGGCGCTGTTTGGCTCCAAGCAACCAGAGTTTGAAGGGCAGAAAAACTGATGACCCATTTCATGCGTTGTTTTAACGGATGTTTTATCCGTCGTTCTGTGCGCTCAAGCCTTTTGTCCGTTGCTTTGGCCTTGCCGCTTTCGGGCTGTGGCGGCCTTGTGGATCTGGGGCAAAATGGGCCGCCCCCATCCATTTTCACGCTTGAGCCCTTGCCCCGTGCCGATAAAGACGACCAGCGCGCGCCTTTGATCTTTGTGGAAGAGCCCCAGCTTTCCGGTGCGCTTGATACCACACGCATTGCGGTGCGCCGCGGGGCCAACCGCTTTGAATATCTGGCTGTCGCTCGGTGGGAAGAGCGTACATCGCGTTTGCTCCAGCGCTATGTGGCGCGATCCCTTGATAATCGCGCGGGGCTTGAAGCCGTGGGCGATTTTAATATCGACCTGCCGGTTGGCTATCGCTTGCGGTTGGATGTACGCAATTTTGAAGCCCAAACGGATGCAGACCGGGCCGATGGGTTGACTGTGCGGGTCAATTGGGTGGCCATGATCATAGAGGCGACATCATCGAAAATCATTGGCCAGCGGAATTTGGTTGCGGATCGTCAGGCTGCGTCCGATAGCCCATCGGATGTGATTGCCGCCTATAATGCGGCCACCGATATGGCGGTCAAAGACCTCGCCATTTGGCTTGGCGAAGTGTTGGGGCGGCAAGACGACGCCCAGAACGCGGCTTTGGACCGTTCCTGATTTCAAAAAGCGCCCAGACGACGCCCATGAAGGCAAAGGTCATGGTTGCCATAAAGGGAGCCCGAGGCCCAAAGGCAGCCATCAACCCCCCGCCCAATGTGGGGCCGATCACTCGTCCAATGGCTGAAAAACCGTTGGCCAGGCCCAAAGCGGCCCCTTGTACATGGGCTTCATTGCGTTGCGAAACCAAGCTGTTCAAAACGGGAAAAGACAATGTCATGCCTCCCATCATCAGAGGGAAGGCCAGCAAAACGACCGGCAGAATGGTGGGCATCAAGAGTACCATCAAACATCCAATAATGGAGCAACACAAGGCCACCAGATAGGTCCGCACCTCGCCCAGGCGGTCCGCAAGCGGTGAGACGACAAAGGCCTGAAGCGCAGCAATCACCAGACCCACTGCCATAATCAGGAAGCCCACCTGCCGTTCGTTCCAATTCCATACATCATTGGCCCAAAAGCCGGTCATGGAAAAAACCATGCTCTGTGCAGAGGAAGACACAACAAACTGCATCAGCAACAGGGTCTTTCTCGGACTATCAAGGAAAGCCAAAAAGCGTTTGGAGCGGATGATTTGCTCATCCGAATGTGGTGCGGCGCTTTGCTGTGCTTCGGGGGTGGTGGCTGTTCCCGTTTCTGTATCTGTATTGGTGTCGGGGCGGCGGAGATGTTTGGGAAGGCGCAAAAATGCCAAAAGGCACGCGGTAAAAGATAATATAGCGGCGGCAAAGGCCGATAAGGCCAAGGCATTGGTTTGGGAGAACGATGCCAGCGCCGCGGCCAAGCCCGGCCCTGCGGCAAAGCCCAGCCCGAAGCTGACGCCGATCAGGCCCATGGCGCGGGTGCGGCCTTCGTTGGAGCTGAGATCGGCCATGGCCGCCATGGCAACGCCCACATTGCCAGCCATGGCCCCTGATATGCCCCGCGCCACAAACACCATGACCATGGAATGGGCCAGCCCCAAAAGCACATAGGAAACCCCGGCCCCGAAAAGCGTGAGCATCAAGCGCGTTTGCGGCCGATACGGTCGGACAACCGCCCCCATAAGGGGCCGAAAAGCGCGGCCATGGCGGCATAGATGCCAAAAAGCAACCCGCCGGTCATCTCTCCTCCACCGAAGGATTGTACGATGAAGGGCAGGATCGGCAGAATGATGCCAAAGCCGACAAGGTCGATGAACAGACACAGTAAAAGAACAAAAGCCGGGCTCATAGGGAGGCTGTGCCCCCTATGACGGGATTGGCTGTGCTCTGGGCGTTATTTTTTCCGCATTTCGTCCAGTTGCGACTGCATGGCTGCAAGCTGTTTTTCCAGAGCATCGATTTTGCCTTCGGATGCGGTTGGAGCCTGATCGGAGCGAGAGTCCGCTTTGGTGTCGTGCGGAGAAGTCGCAGGCGTTTTATCGGCGAAAGGATTGAACATTTTAAAGGTCTGTTCAAAGACCTGCATGTTTTTTCGTGCGGCTTCATCCAGCATGGACATGGCTTGTGCCGGATTCAGGCTGTTTTCAAAGGCGGCGCGCATATGTTCTTGATTTTGGGAAAAGGCATCCATGGATGTTTGGAGATAGCCGGGCACCATGCTTTGCAGGCGATCGCCATAAAATCCGATGAGCTGGCGCAGAAAGGGAATGGGCAACATTTCCTGCCCACGGCTTTCTTGCTCGAAAATGATCTGGGCCAGAACAGCGCGGGTGATGTCGTCGCCCGACTTTGCATCACGTACAACGAAATCGCGACCATCGCGCACCAATTGCGCCAGATGATCCAGCGTTACATAGCTTGATGTCTCTGTGTTATAAAGACGCCGGTTGGCGTATTTTTTGATGATGACGCAATCGGCGTCCTGTTTCTTTTGAGCCATGTTTCCTGATGATCCTGTTTTTGCCAGATTAAGTCTGGCCTTTTGTGGGGCGCAATGGCAAGGCTTATTTTGATGCAGGTGCGAACAAGATTTTGCTGCGCAACGTAAAATCGGGTGTCGTGCAGCATTTTGGGGAAAAAGTGCAGCATAAACGGATGGCCAAAACAGACCGCACTATATTTTCTGCGACGGATCAACCGCCTTCGGGGCGGGGCGCGGCGGCTTTGGTCCAAAGGCGTGCGCCGTGGGCCTCATCCTTTCGGGTTGCATCTAGGCAATATGATCTGCGCATCGGCAGGCAAGCCCGCACAACTGGCCGCGGCCCTTGCAGGGGTTGAGGCGTGGCGGGGCCATGCTTTTCATCGACCTGACCACCAAATGCCCATCCGCCTGACCATGGGCACCATGAATATTCGGGATTATGGCGGGGATGGGCCACCGGTTCTGCTGGTGCCGTCCTTGGTGAACCCCGCTTATATTCTTGATCTATTGCCGCAAAACAGCCTGATCGGCGCGTTGCGTGCGCAGGGTTTGTCGCCACTTTTGTTGGATTGGGGGCAGCCGGGCGAAGAAGAACGACATTTTGGGCTTGCGCATTATGTGGACCGGATCAGCCAAAGCATCACGGCCTTGGCTGAAGTGTTTGGTAGGCCAATTTCGGTGGTGGGCTATTGCATGGGCGGTACTTTATCGCTTGCGGCCAGTCTGATGGATAGCAGCCATATTTCCAGATTGGCCGTGCTGGCAGCGCCATGGGATTTTCATGCCCATGCTGCGCGGCACCGATCTTTGGCGGCCATGGCCTTGTCGTTGGTGCCGGTGATCGAACGCCTTGGGTACGCGCCGGTGGATCTGGTTCAAAGCTTTTTCACAGGACTTAATCCATCGGCCAGCCTGTCGAAATTCACGCGCTTTTCACGCCTTGATCCGCAAAGCGCGGAAGCGGAGTTGTTCGTGGCTTTGGAAGATTGGGCCAATAACGGCCCGCCGTTGGCAGGCCCCGTGGCCATCGAAGTGCTACGCGACTGGTACGCCTTGAATATGCCCGGTCAGCGGATGGCTTTTGAAGGATCGTCTTGTGCAACCAAAGGCGTGCCGTCTGCCTGTTTTTGCCGCTGTCCCCAAGCAGGATGTGATCGTGCCGCCACCAAGTGCGCTTGGTCTGGCCGGGGGCTTGACGTGCGATGCCTTGATCCGGCCCGGCAGTGGGCATGTGGGCATGGTGGTGGGGCGCCGCGCCCGCGTGGATTTGTGGGATCCGCTTGCGCGCTGGTTGTTGGCCCAATGATGAAAAGTCAGCCATTCATTTAAGACAATCAATTCAAGGGCAGCAGATCGGCAGATTCAAGGTCTTTGATCCGGTGTCCAGTCGTGTCAAGGTGGGGCACCATGGCAGGATGGGTTCCCTTATTTCAAAGGAGCGCATCAAGGATCACACGAGGAGCCGATAAAATGACTGACATTGTAATTACCGCCGCCACCCGCACAGCCGTTGGGGCGTTTAATGGCGGGCTGAGCACTGTTCCCGCCCATTATTTGGGGGAGCATGTGATCCGCGCTCTTCTTGAACGTAGCAAGCTGAAGCCTGAGGATGTGTCCGAAGTCATTCTGGGGCAGGTGTTATCCGCGGCACAGGGGATGAACCCGGCACGCCAGGCATCGATGAATGCCGGCTTGCCCAAAGAAACGCCGGCTTGGGGCATCAATCAGGTTTGTGGGTCCGGCTTGCGGGCCGTGGCGCTGGCGGCGCAAGCGGTGCGTAATGGCGATAGCACCGTGGTGATTGCCGGCGGTCAGGAAAATATGAGCCTTGCCCCCCATGCGGCGCATTTGCGCTCGGGCCAGAAAATGGGTGATTTGTCGTTTGTGGATACGATGATTCGGGATGGCCTATGGGATGCCTTTAACGGCTATCATATGGGCACCACCGCGGAAAATGTGGCCCAGCGCTGGCAGATTTCCCGCGACCAGCAAGATGCCCTTGCGGTGGCCAGCCAGCAAAAGGCGGAAGCGGCCATGAAGGCGGGTAAGTTCAAGGATGAAATTACCCCCGTCACCATCAAAACCCGCAAGGGTGATATTGTGGTGGATACGGATGAACATCCACGGGCGGGGACCACCCTTGAAGCGGTATCGAAATTACGCCCGGCCTTTCAAAAAGATGGGTCGGTAACGGCAGGCAATGCGAGCGGGATCAATGATGGGGCCGCGGCTGTTGTGGTGATGACGGCGGAGGAAGCCAAAACACGCGGTCTTGCGCCTTTGGCCCGGATTGCCAGCTATGCGGTGGCGGGGGTCGATCCTGCCTTGATGGGGACCGGCCCGATTCCGGCCAGCCGTGCCGCTCTTGAAAAAGCAGGGTGGAAAGCCTCGGATCTGGATTTGATCGAATCAAATGAAGCCTTCGCGGCGCAGGCTTGTGCCGTCAATCAGGATATGGGCTGGGATACGGATAAAGTGAATGTGAATGGCGGGGCCATTGCGATCGGGCACCCCATCGGAGCCAGCGGATGCCGTATTCTTGTGACGCTTCTGCATGAAATGGGCCGCCGTGATGCCAAGCGTGGCCTTGCCACTTTGTGCATTGGCGGCGGCATGGGCATTGCCATGTGTGTGGAGCGGGTGTGAGTGGACATGACAGGACAACCGGATCTTTTATGAATTGATCAAAGGGGAAGAAAACGATGTCACAGGTTGCAATTGTTACGGGCGGAACACGCGGAATTGGTGCAGCGATTTCTACGATGTTGAAGGATAATGGCTTCACGGTTGCCGCAATTTATGCCGGAAATGATGAACGGGCGCGCCGCTTCAATGAAGAAACAGGCATTTCCGTTTATAAATGGGATGTGGCCGATTATGAGGCCTGCCAAGCCGGGTGCGCGCAGGTGGCCACCGATCTGGGGCCTGTTGATGTTCTGGTCAATAATGCGGGGATCACCCGCGATACCACCATGCATAAAATGACGCATGAGATGTGGCAGGAAGTGATAGATGTCAATCTGGGCGGGTGCTTCAACATGTCCCATGCCGTTTTTGGTGGTATGCGCGAACGCAAATATGGCCGGATTGTCAATATCGGCTCCATCAACGGGCAGGCGGGGCAATATGGGCAGGTGAATTATGCCGCCGCGAAATCGGGAATCCATGGCTTTACCAAGCTTTGGCACAAGAAGGGGCGCGGGCAAATATCACCGTGAATGCCATTGCGCCGGGCTATATCGATACGGACATGGTGTCTGCCGTTCCCGAAGCGGTGTTGGAAAAGATCATCGCCAAAATTCCGGTGGGACGACTTGGAAAAGCACCGGAAATTGCGCGGGGCGTTCTGTTTCTTGTCTCCAAGGATGCAGGGTTTGTCACCGGCTCAACCCTTTCGATCAATGGTGGCCAGCATATGTACTGATGCGCACAATTTCTTGATATTACCGAGTGCTTCAAATTTACATTCTCTTAACAGTCCATGCAGCAAGGCTGTTCTCCTTGGGGTGATGTCTTTCACGCAGCTCCCGCCCCAAGGATGGGGATTGAAATGAAGTTTGTCTTTACAGTACGTGGCCGCTTGTTCGTCATTGCCGCCGCCATTCTTTTTTACTCTTTTCTCGTTTTTATGGCGGTCCAGATTCTCAAGGATGGCGGTATTTTGCACCGCCTGACCTTTGAGCATCTGGAAAGCGCCCATAGCGTGACACAGGCGATGGAACGCTTGGAGGCAGGTGACGCCAAGACATCTATAGAAGATGTGCGCACGGCGGTCGTGCGGGTGAAGGAAAGCGGGGCCGCGTGCCTTGATCGCATGCAAGGTGGCATCAGCAGCCTGTTTTTGACTCTTGCCGGGTCGCCAGAAATTACAAAAGCCTGTGAAGCAACGGTGGCTTCTGCCGACCGTATGATGGCGATCTTGTCAGGGCATGAAGCCGGCGCGGGCTGGTCTGCCCGTTTGCAAGATCGTCTGGCCCCTTATGCCAATGCGTTTTTCGATTATTCCCATCAGCTTGATAAGCCGGTGGATGACCTCAATAGCCGTATCGTTATTGCTCTGGTGACCCTGACCTGGATTTCCGGGGCTATAGGCGCGGCTTATGGGATTTGGACGGCCTTTGCCATTGCCGGGCCAATTACCCGGCTGGAAGAGGCGGTGGAGCATTTGGGGAAAGGTGATTTTTCTGTGGATGTGCCGGATATGAACCGTCCCGATGAACTTGGAAATTTCGCCCGCAGTCTTGACCATTTCAAAGAGGCGACAGCAGAGCGCGCCAGATTGGAAGAAGAAAACCGACAGCGGGCCGAAGATCGTATTCGGTTGGAACAAGAAGCACTGGCCCAGCGGGAAAAAGCGGCAGAGCAAAAACGTCAGGAAGATCAGGACAGGACCCAAGCGCAATTAAAGCGTGAGCAGGATTTGCAGGCATTGATCGGGGAGTTTGATTCCCATGTTGCCAAGACTCTTGGTTTGGTGGCCGACGCCATGAACACGCTGCGCGAAACCGCAGCAGAGATTGATAGGGCCACGGGCAAAGTGGGAGACGGCATGGCGGATACCGGGGCTTTGTCGGAACGGGCCGCCAATGCTGTGGCGGCGGCCTCCGATGCTGCATCGGATCTGTCCCGCGCCATTGAAGCCATTGCGCAACGCCAATCCCGTGCCGATGAAGAAGTGAACGGCGCATCAGAGCGGGTGCAGCTTGCGGTACAATCGGTGAATGCCTTTGTGGCGGTGGCGGGCGAGATCAATGCAATCACCGGATTGATCAATGAAATCGCTGAAAAGACGAATCTTTTGGCGTTGAACGCCACCATTGAAGCTGCGCGGGCGGGGGATGCGGGCCGGGGATTTGCCGTTGTGGCCCATGAAGTGAAGGGGCTGGCGCAACAAACGGCGAAGGCCACGGGTGATATTGGTGCACGAATTCAAAGCCTTCAAGATTCCAGCCAAAAAGCTTCGGATGCGGTGCGCCAGATTGGTGAAATTATTGACCGTGTCGATAATCTGTCCAAGGAAACGGTGGCGGAAATTGATCGTCAATCCAGCTTGATGGAGGGGATTTTCGGCAATGTCCGTTCCGCTGCGGATGATGCCACCAAAGTCAGCACGCGATTGACCCATATCGGTCTGGAAGCCAAAACCATGCGCGAATCGGTGGGTTGTATCGGCGCATCGGTAGAGCAGGTGACGCGTTTGAGCCATAGTCTTGACGAGGAAATCCGCCAGTTCCTGAGCAATGTGAAAACGGTCTGAGCCACGTTGGAAGCGGTGCCTTGACCGGGGCCTATGACGGACGCATCTATTATGGGTAGTCTGGGCTATACTGGGCGGATGTGGGGCTGTTGGGAAGGCGTGCCATATGCGACCTGATGTTATCGCATTGCGAAACTTCTATGACCGGCCGCTGGGGCGCGCGACGGCGGATATTCTCTCGCAAAAAATTATGGGATTATGGCCGGATTTAAGCGGGCAGCATGTGGCGGGCATTGGTTACACACCGCCCTTTCTGGACCGCCTGTTGCAACATTCTGTGGCGCAAGGCCAAAGCGGTCCGGCCAGTCTTGTAGCCTTGATGCCGGCGGCTCAGGGCGTGGTGCATTGGCCTAGCCCGCGGTGCAACGCCACCGCCTTGGTGGATGAACAAGACTTGCCTTTGCCCGATGGAGCCTTTGACCGGGTGATTTTGGTGCATGCTCTGGAAGTTGCCGATCCGTTGCGCGATCTGCTGCGCGAGGTGTGGCGGATTTTATCCCCCGGTGGGCGGATGATCGCCATTGTGCCGCGCCGGAGGGGCTTATGGTCGGGCTTCGAACAAACCCCTTATGGATCCGGACAACCCTATAGCAGCCAACAGCTGGAAGCGACTTTGGCCAATCATTTGCTGCCGGTCTGCGCCCTTCAGCGGGCGTTGTTTTTGCCGCCCATCCTCCCCTTTTCCCGTGGCCGCGGACTGGCCCTGATGGAACGCCCCGGCGCGGTGCTGATGCAAGGTCTGGCGGGGGTGCTGATGGTGGAGGCGGAAAAACAGATTTACCGTGCTGTTCCCTCATCCACTGCAGCACGGGAAACTTTCAAAAGCCGTGCGTCACGGCCGCATCTGGTGCCCCCGATGGCTTCGCGCACCGATGGACAATCAAATCTTAAACCGGCAGACCGCGTTCCTGTGCGCAAGCTTGATGAACTGCGTAAAATCCGCATCAAAAGCGGGGATGTCCAGTAAAAAGCTGTCATGGCCGGTGGTGGCTTCATAACAGCGGTCAAACACCGGCAGGCCGGCTGTGCGAAAGGCATCCGCCAGTTCGCTTGTTTGCTCCGGGGGATAAAGCCAATCGGTTTCATAAGAGCCAAGAAACATGCGGGTGCGCGCTCCTTTGAACCGGGATGCCAGATCGCCATCGGGGGCCAGATCGAAATAATCCATCGCTTTGGTGATCACCACATAGCTGGCAGGATCGAAACGCTCCACAAAACGCCGGCCATGATAGGCAGATAGCTTTCCACCTGATAGTCCGGTTCAAGCCCGTAAGCGGGTTGCGTGCGGTCTTGCAGTCCCCGCCCAAAGCGCGTGTCCAGTTCGCCCGGTGCGCGGTAGCTTAGATGGGCCAACATCCGCGCGACCTCCAGCCTTTTGTGGGGGATCTGCCGGTGCCGTGATAGCGCCCCTCTTGCCAATCGGGGTCCGATAGAATGGCGCGGCGGCCAATGCTGTGAAGGCCGATTTGTTGTGGGCTGTGCCGTGCCGCTGTGGCAAGGGCTGCGCCTGCAAAAACCCGTTGGGGATAATCGCGGACCCATTGCAATACCTGCATCCCGCCCATAGAGCCGCCTACCGCCATGAACAAAGTGTCGATGCCCAGATGATCCAGCAATTCGGCCTGCGCACGGACCATATCGGCGATGGTGAGAAACGGGAAATCCGCCCCCCATACGGTATTTGTGGCAGGGTTTATGGCGCTTGGCCCGGCACTTCCCATGCAGCCGCCCAACACATTCACACAGAGCACGAAATAGGCATCTGTATCAATGATACGGCCCGGCCCCACCATACGCTCCCACCAGCCCGGCCGCTTGGTGACAGGATGCGATCCGGTGACAACCTGATCGCCGGTCAGGGCATGGGTGATCAAAACCACATTGGATCGGTCCGCATTCAGGGTGCCATAGCTGGAATAGGCAAGGGGATACGGCCCCAAAGATGAACCACAGTCCAGCGGTAAGGGAGACTCTTGGCCCAGCAAGGCCACATGGCCCGGTGGCGGAGATGGTGGAGAAAATTCTGTCATACAGGTTCTTGCTAGAGCATTTTTCGATCAATGGAAATCATTTGACTGCAATGAATGGAAAGAATGTCACACGATAAGGGCGCATGTGGCATTCTTTTGCTTTTCATCAAAGGGGCGACTAAAAAGCAAGGGTCAGAATCAAAAAATAGGGGAACCGTCATGGGGACGCCAAAACCAAATCCGTGGATCGAATCGCTTGCCCCTTATGTGGCGGGCCGTGCCAAGGCTGCGGGCGTCAGCAAGGTGGTGAAATTATCCTCCAATGAATCCGCTGTGGGGGCCAGCCCAAAAGCTGTGGAAGCCATGGTGGCTTCGGCCTTGTCTCTGCATTTATATCCCGATCCCGATTCCCATGATCTGCGAACCGCCATCGGGGACGCACATGGGCTTGATCCCAAACAGATCATCTGCGGGGCCGGTTCCGATGAAATCCTGCATCTGGTAGCGCAGGCTTATGTGAAGCCCGGCGATGAAATCATCCATTCTCGCTACGGGTTCATGATGTATCCCATTGTGGCCCAATCGCTTGGCGCGACGCCGGTTGCTGTTGCCAATAAAGACTGGGCGGCGGATGTGGACGGGATTTTGGCAGCAGTAACCGATAAAACCCGTCTGGTTTATCTGGACAATCCCAATAATCCCACCGGGGCCTATCTTCCGAAAAGCGAAGTGGAGCGCTTGATTGCGGGCCTGCCTCAGACATGCGTTCTGGTTTATGATGCGGCCTATGCGGAATGTGTGGAAGCGCAAGATTACACCGATGGTGCCGATCTTGTGGCGGCCCATGGCAATGTGCTGATGACGCGGACTTTTTCCAAGCTCTATGGTTTGGCTGCATTGCGTATCGGCTGGGGCTATGGCCAACCGGCCTTGCTGGACCCCATGAACCGTATTCGTATGCCGTTCAACGCCAATCTGCCCGCCCAACAAGCCGCTATTGCCGCTGTCCGTGATCCGGATCATGCGGAAAAAGCCCGCGTCTTTACCATTGAATGGCGCAAATGGCTGACGGCGCAACTCGCCGCTTTGGGGCTGGATGTGGTGCCTAGCCAAACCAATTTCGTGCTGATCCGCTTTCCCCAGGAACAGGGATTTACAGCGGAAGAGGCCAATCAATATCTTACGGAGCGCGGCTATCTCTTGCGCTGGTTGCCGGGACAGGGCTTGGCCGATTGCCTGCGCCTGACCATCGGCACCGAACAGGAAAATCACGCGGTGATCGAATTGCTGCGCGCCTTTATGGATCGCCAATCCTATCCGGTTGAAGACCAAGCCTGAACAGGATCGCGGGGGCTTACCGGCCCTCGACGATTGGCCCTGTATCCGCCACCGGAAAAGGCCCTGCAAAGATGCGGCCATCCTGCATGGTGATGGGCAGGCGCATGGCGCGTCCATCCCCCATGGTGGCAATCTGCTCCATCCCTTCGCGCAAATAAGGGGCGCTTTCACGGTCGATCCAGCCATGGGCCGCAAGATAGGCGATCAACAGGCCCGGTTGTTCAATGGTAAGGCTTAAAGCCCCCAAGGGACGCAGCTGTTCATCCAGTGTCAGGCTGCCATCGCCGGTGATGCGCACCGTGCCCCAAATCAGGGCCAGATCCGATATTTCGATGGTGCCGCCTTGATCGCGCCATTGCGCAAGGCTTCGGGCGGTTACCGGTGTTGGCAAGCGCCCGTGCAATTCCCCATGCAGTTCAAGGCGCGAAATCACCGGGTCCGGCGCTTGGTCGGCAAAGGGGCCAAGCGCCAGATTGGTCAGGGATATGGCAATATCGGCCCGTTCTTCTTGTAACAATGCGTCGGATGAAGGGGCCTCGGTTGCGGCGTTTGATGCTTCGCTATCGGCCTTATGATCGGGCAAGCGCAGATGAAGCTGCATTCGGTCCGCGGTCATCTGCTGGTTTTTGCTGTTGGGGACATTCAAGTGCACGGGGCCGAAATCCACATCGATGCGGGCAAACCCGCCCCCGCGTACCACGCTGGCTTTCGGGGCAGGGGCGGACAGGGTAAGCGCCCCAAGGCCAAGGGCCACCGCTGTGCCTTCGGCCACCACATGATCGGGGGTCCATGGGTGGGTGAACAGCATCAGCCGTTGGGCACCAGCAGACCATTGCAGTTCGGTTTTTTGATTGCTCAGAAACGGTTGATCAATGCGAATCTGTAAGCGGTAAGGAAAGCCTTGGCTGTCGATCCGTTGGGCACGGGCTTTGGTCGGGCCGGCGTTCAGCGCGTCCAGCCCTTCTTTGACCAGTGTTTCCGCGCGATTGGCGGCACTATGCCAAAAAGCGCCATAGCCCAGAGCCAAAAGGATCACGGAACCGATCAGCAGGCGATATTTCACAAAAATTTCTCCATCGGATCATTCCAGCCCGGCGCGCAAACAGGCCGCCAGATATTTGCTATATTCAAGGGCCAACCGCGACACTGACACATGGCCTTTTACCGGTGCCGCATGAATGGTCAGAGAATGGGTGTGGCGGCTCAATTCCACAAGGCTGCGGCGCATATGCCAATCGGCGGTGATAATCATGATCTCGTCATAGCCATGTTGCTGCGCCCATTGGATGGCTTCCTTGGCATTGCCTTCGGTATTTTGGGCGGCTTTTCCCAGATCGATGCAGCAGGTTACAAGCCCCTGATCGCCTTCAATGGCAGACCGGATCACGGAAGGAGCAAGGGCTGCATTGACGCCCGATACCAACAGCCGGTCCCCCAATCCGGCTTCCAAGGCAGACACACCGGCCTGAATACGTCCGGCGCTGCCGGTAAACACCACGATACCACCAAGAGAGCGGTCTGTTGGAAAAGGCCGTTCTTGCGGCATGGTCAGGAAGAACCATATAAATCCAAGAAACCACAGGCCCAAGGCGAGGACGAAAAGCGCGAGAAGCCGCCTTACGGGATGCGCTTTTGCCCGAACATGCAAGGAGCGGGATCGCATCAAGGCATCCTTGCCAGTTCGCGCCGCACGGTAAGATGGGCGGCCAATAAGGTCAAAAAAGCCGCAAAGCCGGGGAGGGCGATCAAAGACAGCCAGCCCGTCAGTGAAATATCCAGTGCCGGAACAAGCCCGCGCCCCAATTGGGACGCAAAATGATCCACAAAAATCAGTATAAATAGCCCCGCTACCAATCCAAAGCTGCCGCCTTTTAATCCTTGAAGCATGAAGCGATAGCGGAACTCTCCGGCGATCAGATTATCGGTCGCTCCCATCAGGTGCATGATTTCGATGCTGGCGCGGTGGCTGGCAAGCCCGGCGCGGGTGCCGAATGCGGCAATGGCAGCCGTGGCCCCCAAGATCAGCACCACCACCAAAAGGGCGACGGACTGCAATGTTTTGGTCAGCATGTGCAGGCGGTCCAGCCAACGCTCATGGTCGTCCAATGTGGCATCGGGGGCGACAGTGCGGACCTGGGCCGTCAGGGCATCCAGATCGATATGATGATTGGGGTCGATGGCCACATCGATCAGGATGGGGATCGGCAGATCTGCGGTCACATTTCCCGCCCCCAGCCAGGGTTCAAGCAGTTTGACGCTGTCTTCGGTGCTGACACGGCTGGCCAAAGAAATGCCGGGGAGGTCGTTCAGAAGCTGGAGCGCGGCGCTGGCTTGTTCCTCGCGCACTTGTTCATGCACAGTGACAATCTGCACCGAGATTTGCTGCGACAGTTGATCGGCCCACTGGCCTACCGCATTGTTCATGGCGAAAGCAAAGCCGGTGGCCAATGCGCATAAAAAGACCATGGTGCCGATTACCCAAGGCAGCGCACCGCCTGCAATCGCCCGTGCCGGTAAAAAGCGGATACGGCGCAATCTCATGGGGTGAGGCCTTTATGGGGGCGGTGGGGATTGCGAATCTGTCCCTCGCTCGCGGGGGAATGGGTCAGCCCCCCTGCCGATAATTGCATCACCGCGCCGCCCATTTCTTCCACCAATTCCAGATCATGGGTGGCGACAACGGTGGTGGTGCCCAATTTGTTCAGTTCCACAAACAAATGCATCAGACGGCGGGCCATATCGGGGTCCACATTGCCGGTGGGTTCATCGGCCAGTAAAAGCTCAGGCTTGGCGATCACGGCGCGGGCAATGGCTACCCGTTGTTTTTCCCCGCCCGATAATGTGGGCGGGCGGGCGTGCATCCGGTCTTTCAATCCTACCCAGATCAGCAATTCTTCCACATGCTCGCGGATTTTTGCTTCATCGGCCCCGCCGGCGATGCGCAAGGGCATGGCCACATTATCAATGGCGCTCATATGGTCGAGCAGGCGATATTCCTGAAACACCACACCGATGCGGCGTCGCAGGCGCGGCAAGGCAGATCGGGGGGCGGAGGTGACATCATCGCCGAACATGGTCACCAGACCGCGGGATGGCCGATGGGCCAGATAAAGCAGCTTTAAAAGCGAGGTTTTCCCCGCGCCCGACGGGCCTGTGAGGAAATGGAAGGAGCCAGGGTCCAGCGTAAAGGATATGTCTTGCAGAACCTCTGCACCCATGCCGTAACGCATGCCGACATTTTCGAATTTCACGCTGCGACTGTTCAAGATTTTGCCGACCCAGAAAACTCAAAATCCATTCAAACCGGATGGTTTGTACATTCTGATAACATGGCATAGCCTTTCCCTGTCCGTCCAGCATCCGCAAACATGGGGGGTACAATCATATAGAGATATGATGCGGATTTTCGCTGGCAACTTGCGCAGACGGACGGATACCCATATAGGTCAAGATCGGTATAAAACACGCAAGGGGGCTAAGGATGGTCTCCTGAAGTGGAAGTGGCTCAACACGCTGGTTATGATTCTTACCTGCCCACATTGCGCGATACGCTTTCGAATTCCCGCTCAGGCCGTGGGGCCACAGGGGCGGCGGGTGCGCTGTGGATCGTGCGGCCATGAATGGCATGCCATGCCAGAAACGGAATCGGATGGTGTAGTTGAGGGCAATCATGCCTCTTCACTTGAGGCTCCATCTGCGCCCACGGGATCAGAGCCGGTTGCGCCCCCTTCTTTTGAGGCGGAAGAATCGCCAAAGTCAGATGCCTTTGATGAGGCACCATCCGAAGAAAGTCCCGCAGATATTTTGTCCCAGATTGCCCAAGGGGTGAAACGCGCCCAAGAAGAAGTGGACGACGAAGATTGGGACGTAGACCATGAAGGCGAGGCAGAACCGGAAGCCTCATGGCGCACCACAGAGCCGACGGCAGGGGATGATCTGCATACATCATTTGACGAGCTCAGCCTTGAAGAGGATGTGGCGCAAACCATGCGCCGGTTGCGGGAAGGCACACATGTTTATGGCAGTGCCGGGATGCCGGTGGTGCAGGAAACCCGCAGTTCCCGGGTGGTTTGGGGCTATGCTGCATGGGCCCTGTTCATCCTTGCCCTGATGGCCGGGTTTGTCACCTTGCAAAAACCCCTGTCCCGCGCGTGGCCCCCGATTACCAAACTTTATGACATGGTGGGTATGGGAGATTCTCCATCCACATCCGTGGCCGATGGCAGCGCCGAAGCCTTGGAAACCGTGAACCCGGCCATGTTGCCGCCCGTGGATGAAGCCCTGTCCGTCCGCATCGACACAGATCCCATATGGGAAGCTGAGGGCGATGGATGGACTTTGGTGGTGGGTGGTGCCATTGCCAATAGCACTGGGGAGGATTATCCCTTGCCGCCCTTGGAGCTGATCCTTGTGGATGGCGCGGGAAACAGTTTGAAACGGGCTGGCGTTGCCTTGGATATGCCTGTATTGACTGCGCGGGAAACGGTTCGGTTTTCCGTGCGTATCGAAAACGCGCCGGCCCAGACCACCGGTATCGTGCATGAATGGAAAAATCGGAGCGAGAGCTGATGCAACATCCTGATGAAATTGGCCCAAATGCCATTAAGACGCTCTACTCCGCTGAGGAGATCGGCACACGAATCGAGGTTATGGCAGATGCCATAGCTGAAGCCGCCGACGGTCCCTTGCTGGTGGAAGTGATTATGAACGGGGCGGTGCTGTTTGCCGCCGATCTGGTGCGGGCCCTGTCGCGGCGCGGTGTGGCCGTGGAAATCGACTTCATTGCCTTGTCCAGCTATGGCGAAGGCACGAAAAGCTCCGGCAATGTGGTGCTGGAAGCCGATGCACGGGGCGCTATTGCCGGGCGCGATGTGCTGCTGATCGACGATATTTTGGAAACCGGCCGCACCTTGTCTTTTGCGAAAGGATATTTTGCCGAAAAAGGCGCTGCCCGTGTGATGACTGGGGTTTTGCTGGATAAATCCGCCGCGCGGGAGCCGGTGATCGCGCCGGATTTCGCCGGGTTTGAATGTCCCGATCTGTTCGTGATTGGCTATGGTATGGATTATGCTTATCGTTTCCGTGAATTGCCCTATATTGGATATGTAGAGCAGGAGACCGGCGGCGATGGCGAAAATTCTTCTGGCTGAAGACGAAGCATCGGTAAGGGAATTTGTGCGCCGTGGTCTGGAAAGTCACGGCTATGATGTGGTCGATGTGGCCGATGGCGGGGCGGCCTTGGAAAAGCTGCAGGCAGGGCCGTTTGATCTTTTGCTTGCCGATATTGTGATGCCGGTGATGGATGGCATTGCGCTGGCGCTGAAATTATCCGCTGACCGCCCCCATATGCCCGTCTTGCTGATGACCGGCTATGCCATGGAAAAGCAGCGCGCCCATAATCTGGATTTTTTAATCACCGATGTGCTGTCCAAGCCATTTACGCTGGAACAATTGCTAAAGGCCGTGCGTCATGCATTGGCTAACCCGCCAAAAAACACGGCCCCTTGAATAGATCAGGGGCCGGATTCCAAGAATGCTTTTTCAGCTTATAGGTTGGCGGTTTCTGTGGCTTTAAACCTGAAAATCCACGCGCTCACGGCGTTCTGAGGCGGCATCACGGCGTTCAACCGCGGCTTCTTGCCGGATATCGTCATTTTCACTGCGGCGTTCGGCGCGATCTGCCTGAAGCTCTTGCTGAATGTCCCGATCACCGACACCGGAATCATTGGCCGCACTGGTAACCGCATCAGCGGGCGCTTCCGCCACGGCGCGGGCTGTGGCCGACAAATCGACGATTACACCTTCATCCCGATCACTGGACCCGCCCCGTGCTGTGGTGCCGCCACTGCCAGAGGTTTCCCGTGCCTGCGGGGCATTGGGTTGGTTTGCCTGGGAATTGCCGGGAATTAAACCCGACAGGCCGCTATCACCGATGATGGCCATATTGCTCTCCAAAACCCTAAAACGACTCGGCTGTCCCGAATCTGACAGGAAACTCTAACATGCGTCGGTAAATCTTTCTTTAATCCCTTTTAGACTTTATCTCAAATTTTATGATTCATCATGAGGTCCGACCTCATAAAGCCCCGTGTCGAACCCGTCGATGGAGCGTTGGTTCTTTTCCTTCTGATAGGATGTGATGCCATCGGGGCCTTTTTTCTCAGCCCATTTGCGCAAGGTGGGGCGTTCGCGCTGGAAGGTCATTTCCGGCACCCCGTAGCCGCAGCTGGTTTGTATGCTGTCAATATCGATCACGATGATCTGGCGACGGCCCGGTTCATCGGGAAAATGCGGTGCCAGATCCGTCCATTCGGGATGATGGGGGCGGATCACCGATCCCTGCCCATAAAGCCGCAGGATAAGGGGAGCGCGGGCAAAACTGGTGAACATGATGGTCAGGCGGCCATCTTGCTTCAGATGGGCCGCCGTTTCATTGCCACTTCCCGTAAGATCCATATAGGCACAGCGTGTGGGGCCGAGAACCCGGAAACAGTCCATGCCCTTTGGCGAGAGATTGATACGCCCCTGCGCACAGGCAGAGGCGGTGAAAAACACCGCTTGTGCGTCGATAAAGCGGATCAATTCATCGGTCAATGCCTCGTAAAAATCCGCCATATCGTTCCTTTATGCGTGTGTGTTGCCTATCAGGCGGTGCCGCCGACAGTCAGGGCATCCACCAAAAGTGTTGGCTGCCCGACACCGGCAGGTACCGACTGCCCGCCTTTTCCGCATGTGCCCACGCCGGGGTCCAAAGCCAGATCATTGCCGATCATTTTCACCCGCGTCAGAACATCGGGCCCATTGCCGATCAGCGTTGCGCCTTTCACCGGTTCGGCGATTTTGCCACCGCGGATACGGTAGCTTCGGTGCAGGAGAACACGAATTTTCCCGAGGTGATATCCACCTGACCGCCGCCGAAATTCACCGCATAAAGCCCGTCCTGTACGCTTTCGAGAATATCGCCCGGATCATGCTCGCCAGACAGCATATAGGTATTGGTCATGCGTGGCATGGGCTGGTGGGCATGCGATTCGCGCCGTCCATTGCCGGTGGCTGCCATGCCCATCAGACGCGCATTGGTGCGGTCTTGCATATAGCCTTTCAAGATTCCGTCTTCGATCAGAACGGTGCGGCTCGTCGGGGTGCCTTCATCATCGATGGTCAGCGATCCGCGCCGTTGATCAAGGGTGCCGTCATCCACAATGGTTACGCCTTTCGATCCCACCCTTTCACCCAAAAGCCCTGAAAAGGCCGAGGTTTTCTTGCGGTTGAAATCGCCTTCCAGCCCGTGGCCGATGGCTTCATGCAGCAAAATGCCGGGCCAGCCGGGGCCAAGCACCACCGGCATGGTGCCCGCCGGCGCGTTCACGCTTTCCAGTGCCACTTCCCCTTGGCGATAGGCTTCATCCACATAGCGCTTCCATGTGGCTTCTTTGAAGAAATCATCATAGCCATGCCGCCCGCCGCCGCCATAGCTGGCGCTTTCGCGGCGTTCGCCACTGGCCAGCACCAAGGACACATTGAGTCGCACAAGCGGACGAATATCGCGGGCCCGTTGTCCGCCGGGGCGTATAATCTCGACCACCTGCCAGCTTCCTGCCAAAGAGACAGAGACTTGCACCACTTTATTGTCTTTTTGTCGGGCATAGGCATCAATGGAGCGCAGCAGCGCCACCTTTTGGGCGAAATCCTGCGTATCGAGCGGATTGGCAGGGCTATAGAGCCGACGATTGGTGCCGATGGGTGGGTGCGACAATGTGCCCGAGGCTCCGCTGCGGACGGCTTTTACCGTTTCGGCGGCGCGGGCAATGGCGGCTTCGGACAGTTCAGAGGCATGGGCATAGCCGGTGGCTTCCCCGCTGACACCACGCAGACCAAAGCCTGATTGGTATCGAATGACGCGGATTTCAGCCGCCCGTCATCCAAAAGCAGGGCTTCGGATTGGCTGTATTCCAAAAATAATTCGCCATCATCAAGGCCATGAAGGCTGTTGTCTAAAAGACGTGTTACAGTGTCGGCATCCATGCCGGAATGCTGGAAAAAGAAGTCTGGGGAAAGGCTCATATCGATCCTGTTTTTGACGGGGCCTCTTCAAAGCGGGTGCCTTTGGGGCGCGCTCTGAAGCACCGAGATGTGATGTCGAGGTTTGCACAATGTTTGCCTTGGAGCAATCTCCTGCTATATGTCCGCGCAAATGGTCCCTGTGCGTCCTCCGTTCTTGGGGATATGGTCCCGGTTGTGGCCAGAAATAAGGACCAGAAACAAGGGCTGGGCAATTTGTCTCATTCTTTATGGGGCATGATGTCGGGTATAGGAAAAGGGTCGATATACAATCGGCCATTGCCGGGCGTTCCTTTCGGGTGGCCCGGTCATAAAACTGTGAGGCGGGAAAACGTGATGAAAAAGCTTCTCGGCATAATCGGTGCGGCGCTTTTTGCCAGCACCTCAGGCGCCGTGTCTGCGATGGCCCAGGTCGTGCGTAAAGGCGAAGATGGTCATATGGGGCTGCAACCAGCCGCAACGCCGATCATGGAGCAGCTCACCAGCTTTCATAATCTTTTGCTGTCGATCATTACGGTCATCACCGTGATGGTGGCGGTTTTGCTGGTATGGGTGATGATTCGGTATAATCGGAAATCCAATCCAAAGCCGTCCAAAACATCGCACAATACCCTTGTGGAAGTGGTGTGGACCGTGGTGCCGATCCTGATTCTGGTGCTGATCGCGATCCCCAGCTTCAAATTGCTTTATTTGCAAGATGAAATTCCCGAAGCGGATCTGGTCGTGAAAGCCACCGGTCATCAGTGGTATTGGAGCTATGAATATCCCGATTATGATAATATGGCCTTCGATGCGCTGATGCTGGATGAGAAATATTATACGGATATGTCCAGCGACGTGCAGGGCGAACGCAAAGATGCCGAGATGCGCCTTGCCGAGTTTTTGGTGCGCGACGAGCCGCCGCAAACTTTCCGTCTTCTGGATACGGATACCCGGATCGTTGTGCCGGTGGGCAAAGTGGTCAAAATGCTGGTGACCGCATCTGACGTGCTCCACAGCTGGGCGATTCCCTCCTTCGGTGTGAAAATCGATGCCGTGCCGGGCCGGTTGAACGAAACATGGTTCCAGGCCGACGAAATTGGTACTTATTACGGGCAATGCTCGGAAATTTGCGGTATTCGCCATGCTTATATGCCCATCGTGGTTGAAGTGGTGAGCGAAGAAGATTTCAAGCTATGGGTTGAAAAGGCGCGCGCAGAATATGCCGAAGCGCCCGGCTCCACGCGTCTGGCATCAGCCGGCCGTCAGGTTCATTGAGTTAGATACGATCGAGGACGGGACAATGGTCACCACCGCTCATACACATGATACGCACGATCACGGGCACCCAACGGGCCTGAAGCGTTATCTGCTATCCACAAACCATAAAGATATCGGGATCCTGTATCTGTGGTTCGCTGGATTCGCCGGGCTTGTCGGCTTTTTGATGTCGCTTGCCATTCGCATTGAATTGCAAGAACCGGGCGTGCAGTTTTTGCCCTTTCTTACCGGTGGTGATTTGAATGCCGCCTATCAACTTTATAATTCGCTGATTACCGGCCACGGCCTGATCATGATCTTCTTCATGGTGATGCCCGCGCTCATCGGCGGGTTCGGGAACTTTTTCATCCCGATCATGATCGGTGCGCCGGATATGGCCTTCCCGCGCATGAACAATATCAGTTTCTGGCTGTTGCCGCCGTCGCTGATGCTGTTGATCCTGTCCTTGTTCATGGAAGGCCCTCCGGGTGCCGCGGGCGTTGGCGGTGGCTGGACTCTCTACCCTCCGTTGAGCAGCACCACGGGCCATCCCGGACCTGCTGTGGATCTGGCTATTCTGTCGCTGCATATTGCCGGGATCTCCTCGATTCTGGGTGCGATCAACTTCATCACCACGATCTTGAATATGCGCGCACCAGGTATGACCATCCATAAAATGCCGCTGTTTGCCTGGTCGGTTCTTGTAACGGCTTTCTTGCTGCTTCTGGCCTTGCCGGTTCTGGCCGGGGCCCTGACCATGCTGCTGACGGACCGTAATTTCGGCACAGCCTTTTTCGAGCCATCCGGTGGTGGGGATCCGATTTTGTACCAGCATCTGTTCTGGTATTTCGGTCACCCTGAAGTGTACATCCTGATCCTGCCGGCCTTTGGCATTATCAGCCACATTGTTTCCACATTCTGTCAGAAGCCTGTGTTCGGCTATCTGGGCATGGCCTATGCCATGGTGGCCATCGGCTTCATCGGCTTTATCGTGTGGGCGCATCACATGTTCACTGTGGGCCTGAATGTGGATACCAAAGCCTATTTCGTGGCGGCGACCATGGTGATCGCTGTGCCGACGGGCGTGAAAATCTTTAGCTGGATCGCCACCATGTGGGGCGGTTCCATGGAATTCAAAACCCCCATGTTGTGGGCCATTGGTTTCATCTTTTTGTTCACGGTTGGCGGTGTGACCGGGGTTGTTCTGGCCAATGCCGGCGTTGATACGGCTTTGCATGACACCTATTATGTGGTGGCCCATTTCCATTATGTGCTGTCGTTGGGGGCTGTGTTCGCTATTTTTGCCGCCTTCTACTACTGGATCGGCAAGATGAGCGGGCGGGACTATCCCGAATGGGCAGGCAAGGTGCATTTCTGGCTCACCTTTGTCGGTGTGAACCTGATCTTCTTCCCGCAGCATTTCTTGGGCCTGCAAGGCATGCCGCGCCGCTATGTGGATTATGCCGATGGCTATTCCCTGTGGCACGAGGTTTCCAGCTACGGTACCTATATCACCGGCCTTGGTTTGCTCTGGTTCTTCGGGGTTGTGGCCTATACGCTTCTTGCTGGCCGCAAAGCTGTGCAAAATCCGTGGGGCGAAGGGGCAACGACGCTGGAATGGACCTTGTCGTCACCGCCGCCGTTCCATCAGTTCAATGAGCTGCCGCAGATCAAATAAGGCTGCACATTAAAAATGACCAAACCCATCGATCCACAGATTGCTACGCAATCGGCATCCGGTGCCAATGTCTCTCTCCCTTATGGGCAGGGTGATGTGCGGGACTATGCGTTGCTTTTAAAGCCGCGGGTGATGTCTTTGGTGGTGTTCACCGGCTTTGTCGGCATGTTGGTGGCACCGGGCAGTCTGCATCCGGTTCTGGCCTTCGCAGCGGTGCTGTGCATCGCTGTCGGGGCCGGGGCTGCAGGCGCGCTCAATATGTGGTTCGATGCAGACATTGATGCGGTGATGGCCCGCACGGCAAAACGTCCGGTGCCGTCAGGAAAACTCACCGCCAATGATGCCTTGGGGTTCGGGTTGGTGCTGTCGGTGGGGTCTGTCACCTTCATGGCCTTGGCGCTTAATCTGGCTGCGGCCACGTTGCTGGCGCTGACCATTGTATTTTATGCAGTGATCTACACCATTTGGCTGAAGCGGCGGACGCCTCAGAATATTGTGATTGGCGGAGCGGCAGGAGCCTTTCCGCCAATGATCGGCTATGCAGCCGTCACCGGTTCCGTAACCATTGAATCGCTGGTGCTGTTTGCCATTATCTTTTTATGGACGCCGCCGCATTTCTGGGCTTTGGCGCTGTTTGTG
Source organism: Iodidimonas gelatinilytica (assembly GCF_008579125.1). NCBI lineage: Bacteria > Pseudomonadati > Pseudomonadota > Alphaproteobacteria > Iodidimonadales > Iodidimonadaceae > Iodidimonas > Iodidimonas gelatinilytica. The sequence goes on from NZ_BKCL01000002.1 coordinate 241,414, forward strand.
AAGATGGATTATTCCCGCGCGGGCGTGCCCATCCTTCCCACCACATCGGGGGAGCCGGAAACCCGTCGCCAGATCTTGCTTTATAGCGTTCTGCTGGCGATTTCTGGTTTGTTGCCCTGGGTGCTTGGGTTCGGCGGTGCGGCTTATGGCGTTATTTCTTCGGTGCTGGGAGCGGTGTTTGTGTATCGCGCTTTCCGGCTTTGGCAGGGGAAAGACGGAGCGGACCGGCGCTTGTTCACCTTTTCGATCCTCTATCTGTTTTTGATCTTTGCCACTTTGGGCGCTGAACATGTGATGGGAGCTGTTTGATATGGCCGATCCGGATTTTGAAAAGCGCCGCCGGCAGCGTAATATCGGCCTTGCCCTTGCCTTGGCGGGCTTTGTGGTCGTGTTTTTCGCTGTCACCATTGTAAAACTGCAGGGGTTGTCTTGATGACCCCCATGGCAAAGAAAAATCTCCGGGCGGTATCCATTGCCCTTTTGGCGCTGACGGCGTCTGGCTCTTTGGCCGCGTTTGCCGTTCCGCTTTACGAGATTTTTTGTCAGGTTACCGGTTATGGCGGCACCACCCAACGGGCGGACGCCGGAGATCATGTGGTCCTCGACCGGGTCATGAGTGTGCGGTTCGATGGCAGCGTGGATGCGGATTTGCCTTGGAAATTCCATCCGCTTCAAAACACACAGACTGTGAAGGTCGGAGAAACGGCCCTGGCTTTTTTTGAGGCCACCAATCTGTCCGATGAGCCGATCACGGGCAGCGCGGCTTTTAATGTGACCCCCTATAAAGCGGGCTTGTATTTTTCGAAAATCGCTTGCTTTTGCTTTACCGAACAAACGCTTCAACCCGGGGAAACGGTGCAAATGCCGGTGACCTATTTTATCGACCCCGATATTGCGGACGATAAAAAACTTGATGATGTGACGGAAATCACCTTGTCATATACCTTCTTTTTCCAAGGCATTGCCGAGGGGAAGGGCAATGAAATCCATGCCGGATTAAAGACATCCGATATGGGGTTGGGTGATATTTCAGGCGAATAACAAAGAGGGCCGCCGAGACAAGGCGGCTTGGCAGAGAAGAGAGAGTGAAATCATGGCGGGCGACGTTAAGCACGATTATCATCTGGTAGACCCCAGCCCTTGGCCCCTCATCGGCTCCATGTCGGTGTTTGTTCTGGCCCTTGGCGCTGTGGGCCTGTTCCATGACTGGCCTTATGGCGTTTATATCTTTGCGCTGGGCGTTATGGGCGTACTTTACACCATGTATGAATGGTGGGGTGATGTGATCCGTGAAGCTCTTGCCGGCGATCATACGCCCGTGGTGCAGATCGGTTTGCGCTATGGGATGATACTGTTCATTGTCTCGGAAGTGATGTTTTTTGTGGCGTGGTTCTGGGCCTATTTCAATGCGGCCCTGTTCCCCACGGAAGCCATTGGCAGCACATGGCCGCCGGAAGGGATTGTCACCTTCGATCCTTGGCATATCCCATATGTGAACACATTGATTCTGCTGCTTTCGGGTACCACAGTCACCTGGGCGCATCATGCCTTGTTGCACAATGACCGCGATGGCTTGAAACAAGGGCTATGGGCAACGGTTCTTCTGGGGGCATTCTTCACCTGCTTACAGGTCTATGAATATTCGTCGGCAGCCTTTGGCATGTCGTCGGGGATTTATGGCTCGACCTTCTTCATGGCCACGGGCTTTCATGGCTTCCATGTGCTTGTTGGAACAATCTTCCTGACCATTTGCTTGATCCGGGCCTATCGCGGGCATTTCACCGCCGATCATCATTTCGGCTTTGAAGCGGCGGCCTGGTATTGGCATTTCGTGGATGTGGTGTGGTTGTTCTTGTTCGCCAGCATTTATATTTGGGGCGCGGGGTCGATAACCCATTGAGTAAGAACATGCCTTCATCCGAATCTGGGTTCGGAAAACACTCTGATGAAGCCGGTGGATCCTTTCCGCCGGTTTCTCCCTTTCTTGCGGGGGCGCGATCGCGCTGCCCGCGATGTGGCACCGGCTCATTGTACAAAGGTTTTCTGACCGTCGATACGGCGTGCAACCAGTGCGGCCTTGATTATGAAAAGGTGGACAGTGGTGACGGACCCGCCGTGTTCATTATTTTGATCGTCGGTTTCATTGTCACTTTTGCCGCGCTGTTTGTTGAGACCACATTCAAGCCCCCTTACTGGGTGCATGTGGTGTTGTGGGGGCCTTGTATCCTAGGGCTGTCCATCGGCTTGCTGCGGCCCTTCAAGGCGACATTGATTGCCCTCCAATATCGCCATAGCGCCGTCGAAGGATCTGTTGAATCTGGGGCGCAGGGCGATGACGGTGAATCCTGATCGCGGATTTCGCCCCGGCCTGTGGCCAACGATCTTCACCATCTTTGGCCTTGTGCTGTTGGTGGGTTTGGGCACGTGGCAAATACAGCGCTTGGCGTGGAAGACCGACCTGCTTGCGGATATCGCTCAACGGTCGGCTGCGGACCCTGTGCCCCTGCCGGCGGAATTGGACGATCTGACACGCTGGCGCTACCGCCCGGTGACGGTGACGGGGCGGTTCGACCATGCTGCCGAAATGGCCGTCCATGCGGGGCGGGGATATCATATTATCACACCATTGATCCGCCTTGATGGTGGTTCGCCGGTGCTTGTGGTGCGCGGCGAGGTGCCGCCGGATGGCCGCGATCCTGACAGCCGTCCCGATGGGCAAGAAAGCGGGGTGGTCAGCGTTACGGGCATTGTGCGCTTGCCGTCGCGCCCTGGCCTTTTTGTCCCGAAGAATGATCCGCAGGCCAATCTTTGGTACTGGCGTGACCTGCCTGCCATGGCAGCCCATGCGGGGCTTCAGCGTGTGGCACCGGTGTTTGTTGAGGCGACTCAAACGGCGAAGGGCGGTTGGCCGCGCGGCGGCGTGACGAATTACACGATCTCCAATAACCATTTGAGCTATGTGATCACATGGTATGGCTTGGCGCTTGCTTTATTGGCCATTTATCTGGTTTTCGGATGGCGGCGGCCACCCTCTGAAACCGGGGCGAAGACCGGCGTAAAACGCTGAGCCGCTGGACGGCGGACCGTTTCGTCCATTAGACTTTTCAAAACCCTTCAAGGATACAGGATTTGCATCGATATAACGGCATCATAGACACCCAATCTCCGCTGGCGGATGGTGCGCAATTGACCAAATTGGACAATGGTATCCGCATCGTGACGGACTATATGCCCATGTGGCGTCGGTGTCCCTTGGCCTGTGGGTGGATGCCGGTGCGCGCTATGAAACATTGGAAGAAAACGGCATGTCCCATCTTTTGGAACATATGCTGTTTAAAGGGACTTTGCGCCGTAGCCCCCGGGCCATTGCGGAAGAAATTGAAAATGTGGGGGGGCATTTAAACGCTTATACCTCACGGGATCATACGACCTTCTATGCCAAGGTCTTGAAGGAAGATGTGCCGCTGGCCATGGATATTCTGGCGGACATCGTTCAGAATTCTGTGCTCGATTCGAAAGAACTGGATCGGGAACGCGAAGTGATCATCCAGGAAATTGGCCAGGCGGAAGATACGCCTGACGATATCGTGTTCGATGATCTGCAAGAGGTGGCTTATCCCGATCAACCGCTGGGGCGGTCCATTCTGGGAACGGCGGAACGGGTTGCGAATTTTAAAAGAGATGATGTTTTCGCCTTTCTGAAAGGGCATTATCGCTGTGACAATACGATTGTCGCCGCGGCGGGAAATATCACACATGAAGATGTTGTAAGGCTTGTTTCGGAGTCGTTATCATCTTTGCCCACGGGCAGGCCGCGTGCTTATGAACCGGCGCGATATGGTGGTGGCGAGAAACGCAGTAACCGTAGAACCGAACAGCTTCATATGACCTTGGGCTTTCCCTCGGTGTCGTTTTCTGATCCCGATTATTATGCCACCCAGGTATTTTCCACCATGTTGGGGGGAGGGATGTCGTCGCGCCTGTTCCAGGAAGTGCGGGAAGAACGCGGGCTTGCCTATTCCGTTTACAGCTTCACCAATTCCCATGCGGATACGGGCCTGTTCGGGGTTTATGCAGGTACATCGCCGGATATGGCCGGAGATCTGGTGCAGGTGATTGCCGGTGAAATGCTGGCCATGACCAATCAGGCCCCTGTCGATGAAATTGCCCGCGCCCGTGCACAGTTGAAGGCCGGTCTTTTGATGTCTTTGGAAAGCACGTCATCGCGTATCGAGCATATGGCCCGGCAGCTTTTGATTTTCGGGCGCTTGATCAGTATCGATGAAATGGTGGATGCTGTGGATGCCGTGGATGGAGCAGCGCTTGTGCGTGTCTGCGAACGCTTGCTGAGCGATGGCGGGTTGAGTGTTGCGACAGTGGGCCTGTCAGATCGCTTGCCGGATTATGATCGGCTGCAGGCGTTGTTCCAGGCTGGGTAAGCGTGCCTAAACCAGTCTATAAAAATCCGCGTCCGGACAAGGAAGCCCCTCTTTTAAGGGGAGGTTTGTTTTCCTGATTGCGGGTTTTTAGGGCAGTTAAACGGGGGTGTCCGCGCCTTGATCGGGTTTAACCGTTGCAAAGTCGCGTGCGCCCAGCTAAACCACGCCGCAGCATGTTGAGAGGGGTCGACAGCCATTTCTTGCCTTGAACGTGACCGCGTGTCGCATAGAAGTTTGGCTGCCGGGCCTGTAGATCAGGCATGGTTTTATTATGTGAAATGGGCGATCCGCCTTCAAGCTCTGGGACGGGAAAATGAGCAGCAACCCGAGCACGGTTGAACAGGTTAGCGAAGACGGCACCACGCGCCGGGATTTCCTGTATATCGCTACAACAGCGATGGGGGCGGTGGGTGCGGCTTATGCCGCATGGCCGTTCATTGATCAGATGAATCCTTCCAAAGATACATTGGCGCTTGCTCCATCGAGGTGGATATCGCCGCGGTGGAGCGGGGCCAGTCGATCAAGGTAATGTGGCGCGGGAAGCCGGTTTTTATCCGCAATCGCACCGATAAGGAAATTGAAGAGGCAAAAGCCGTCGATCTTTCCGATCTGCGCGATCCGCAAACAGATGACGAACGCACCAAGCCGGGCCATGAACAATGGCTGGTGATGGTGGGTGTGTGCACCCATCTTGGCTGTGTACCATTGGGTGAAGCCGGTGATTTCGGGGGCTGGTTCTGCCCTTGTCACGGATCGCATTATGATACCGCAGGTCGCATTCGCAAGGGCCCGGCTCCCCTCAATCTTGAGGTTCCGGATTATCAGTTCATCAGCGATGACCGCATTCTGGTCGGCTAAGGAGCGCACATCATGGCAACGGGAAGTTACACGCCCAAGAACAAGGCAGTGCGCTGGTTTAATGAGCGTTTGCCGATCTTGTCTCTGGTTCACGGAACGCTGGGCGCCGGATATCCAGCACCGCGCAACCTGAATTATTTTTGGAATTTTGGCAGTCTTGCCGGTTTATGTCTGGTGATTCAGATCGTGACCGGCATTGTGCTGGCCATGCACTATACCCCGTCCACATTGGCGGCGTTCGATTCGGTCGAACGCATTATGCGTGATGTGAATTATGGCTGGTTGATCCGATATATCCACGCCAATGGCGCATCGATGTTCTTCATCGTTGTGTATATCCATATTTTCCGCGGTCTTTATTATGGTTCTTATAAGGCCCCGCGTGAGATTTTGTGGATGCTGGGTGTTGTGATTCTGCTTTTGATGATGGCCACCGCTTCATGGGCTATGTGCTGCCTTGGGGCCAGATGAGCTTCTGGGGTGCCACGGTGATCACCAATCTGTTCTCGGCTATCCCCGGGGTTGGTGAAAGCATTGTGACCCTGTTGTGGGGCGGTTTCTCGGTGGATGAACCCACATTGAAGCGGTTCTTCTCCCTGCATTATCTGTTGCCCTTCGTGATTACCGGCGTGGTGATCCTGCACATCTGGGCGCTGCACTTGCCCGGCTCGAACAATCCGCTGGGGATTGATGTCAAAGGCCCGCAGGATCAAGTGCCGTTCCATCCCTTCTACACAGCCAAGGATGCGCTGGGTGTGGGTGTGTTCCTGATCTTTTTTGGGCTGTTTGTTTTCTATATGCCCAATTCCCTTGGACATCCCGACAATTACATCCCAGCCGATCCGCTGGTGACGCCGCCGCATATCGTGCCGGAATGGTATTTCTTGCCTTTCTACGCCATCTTGCGCGCCGTTCCCGATAAACTTGGTGGTGTGTTGTTGATGTTTGCCGCCGTGGGATTGTTGTTCTTCCTGCCTTGGCTCGATACCTCGAAGGTCCGCTCTGCGATCTTCCGCCCTGCCTATAAGCTGTTTTTCTGGCTGTTGGTTGTGGATGGTGTCGTGCTTGGTGTGGTTGGTGCCAATCCGCCGGAAGGATCATGGATTTTGATCGGGCGCCTGGCCACGGTGTATTATTTCGTGCACTTCCTCTTGATCCTGCCAATTTTGGGTAAAGTGGAGAAAACCAAGCCCTTGCCGGAATCGATTGCATCGGCGGTCATTGGCAACAAAGCATCGGCGCGGTCTGCAACCGCTCCGGCGGAATGACAGGGACCGGGAGAGAAAATATGCGCATTATGAACACGCTGATCCTCGGTCTTGCCTCTGCTCTGATGGTTTCAGGCTCTGCCTTGGCCGCAGGAGGGGACACCGAACTGAAAACTGTAGACTTCAGCTATGAAGGTCCGTTCGGGACCTTCGATCGGGCCGCTGCCCAACGTGGGTTCCAGGTTTTCCGCGAAGTCTGCTCGTCTTGCCACAGCGCCAAATATTTGGCGTTCCGCACATTGGAAGGCATCGGATATTCCGAGGAAATGGCCAAGGCTATTGCTGCGGAATATCAGATTACCGATGGGCCCGACGAATTTGGCGATATGTTCCAGCGTCCGGGCAAATTGTCCGACTATGTGCCCGCGCCATTTCCCAATGAAAATGCGGCGCGTGCATCCAATGGCGGTGCCTATCCTCCGGATCTGTCGGTGATTGTTAAGGCGCGGGAAGGTGGCGGCACCTATATCTATTCCTTGCTGACGGGCTATGAAGAAGCCCCTGCTGGCGAGGAATTGCGTCCCGGCCAATATTGGAATGCCTATATGGCGGGCCATAAAATCGCTATGCCGCAACCGATCTTTGATGATCAGGTGGAATATGCCGATGGCACGCCGGCAACGGTTGACCAGATGGCCCATGATGTAACCGTGTTTTTGGCATGGCTTGCCGAACCCAGCATGGAACATCGTAAATCCATGGGATTGTCCTTCATGTTGTTCATGGCGGTGTTTGTGGTGCTGCTTTATCTCACCAACAAACGGGTCTGGCGTCCCGTCAAGAATGGTCATTCACCTTTGGTGGATAAAGACTGATCGTTCTGATTGGTTCTGATATGCGAAAAGCCCGCGTTCCATAAGGATCGCGGGCTTTTTTATGGCATCTGTCGGTGGCACGGACGACGATTTGGATTGTTTTCGGGGGCTAAAGAAATCGAGGGGGAGCCTTTCGAGTTACTCCCCCATAATGGGTTTTTTCACGCTCTATTCAAATGGCGGGCAGGCCTTTTTCCATCAACCGCGCCAGCCTTTTGGCAAAGGCGGCGGGGTCGGTAGGCGTTTCGCCTTCCAGAATCCGTGCCTGATCCAGAAGAAGGAATGCCGGGTCGCGCAGGCTGTCCATGGGATTATCCCCTTCTTTCCGGTTGTCCATTGCCTTGATCAAGGGATGCTTGGGGTTGATCTCCAGCACTTTCGGCGCTTCCCCGCCCATCTGGTTATGCTGGCGCAAAATACGCTCCAGATGCATATCCAGACCATTGTCGTCGGCGACGAGGCAGGCGGCGGTTTCTGTCAGTCGGTCCGAGGACCGTACATCGGCCACCTGATCCCCCAAGATGCCCTTCAGAAGGGCGCTCAGGGCCACCATGTCCTCTGTGTCGTCTTCGGATTTGGCCTCGTCGGATGTGTTGCTATCGCTGTTGCTCAGGTCTTTGAGATCGGACCCGCCGCGCGTGACCGATTTGAAGGGCTTGCCATCAAATTCGGAAATAGCGGAAAGCCAGAAATCATCCACCGGATCGGACAGCAGCAGCACTTCCACATCGCGGGCCCGGAAGCCTTCCAGTTGTGGCGAACGCTTGACAGCTTCCGCGTCCGTCCCCGTGACATAATAAATGGCTTTCTGGTTGTCTTTCATGCGCCCGACATAATCGGCCAAAGACACCCAAGCATCGCCATGGGTGGATTTGAAACGGCTGAGCTTCAGTAACGTGTCGCGACGTCCGGCATCTTCATAAAGACCTTCTTTCAGAACCGGGCCAAAGGCTTCCCAGATTTTCTCGTAAGCGTCTTTGTCTTTGTTGGCCCGCTTCTCTATTTCGGACAAAACCTTGTTGGTCACGGCCTTGCGAATACGGGCCACCACCGGATTGTTTTGCAGCATTTCGCGGCTGATATTGAGGGCCAGATCTTCGCTATCCACCACCCCTTTGAGAAAGCGCAGATAACCGGGCAACAGCTCTTCCGTGTCGTCGGTGATGAACACCCGCTTCACATAGAGCTTCACCCGTGGCTTGCGCGAGGGATCAAAGAGGTCCAGAGGCCGTTGGCCGGGGACAAACAAAAGGGCGCTATAGGAAATCACGCCTTCCGCTTTTGTGTGGATCACCAGCGCCGGTTCATCGGGGCTGTGGGCCACATGGCGATAGAATTCCGTATAATCGTCATCGCTCAGCTCGGATTTCGGACGGGTCCAAAGGGCCGATCCGGAATTGACCGTTTCCGCTTTATCCGTTTCGCCATCTTTTTCCGTGCCGCAAACTTTCAGGGAAATGGGCACCGCAATATGGTCGGAATATTTGCGTAAGGTGCGCTCCAGCCACGGGCGCTCAAGAAAGTCTTTCGCATCGTCTTTCAGATGCAGGATAATCTCGGTGCCGTGGCCTGCCTTTTCGGCTTCGTCAATGATGTAGCTGCCTTCGCCATCGCTTTCCCATTGATAGGCCTGTTCGGTGCCTGCCTTGCGGCTGACGACCCGCACTTTATCAGCGACCATGAAGCTGGAATAAAAGCCCACACCAAACTGGCCGATCAGCGAAAGGTCTTTGGATTTATCGCCGGACAGACGGTCAAGAAAGGCGGCCGTTCCAGAGCGGGCGATGGTTCCCAGATTGGCGATCAGGTCTTCGCGGTCCATGCCGATACCGGTATCGGCAATGGTCAGGGTTCCGGCCTTGGGATCGGCTGTGATGGCAATGGCGAGTTCGGTGCCATTGCTCAAAAGATCGGGGGCGGTGATGGCTTCATAGCGCAGCTTGTCGCAGGCGTCCGATGCGTTGGACACCAATTCGCGCAGAAAGATTTCCCGGTCTGAATAAACGGAGTGCACCATCAGGTGCAACAGGCGGGAAACTTCCGCCTCAAAGCCGCGACGTTCCTGGGTCGCCGTTCCTGCTTGCGTCATGCGTGGTCCTCTTGATTTGTCTCAGGGCGTCTGTGCCCCGGCAATGGGCCATCATGGCCGGGCCGGAGCCATTGATTGAATGACATGAAAGTGGTGTGTGATCGTTGACCGTCAAGCCCCGTCATCGGGATCTTGTGGCGCGTTCTCTACCAGATCTTCGAGCGTTTTTCCCAAGGCAATGGCTTTGGAAGCGGGCAGGCGGTAAGCCCAGCCCATATGCTGCCGATTAAAACGCGTGGCTTCCGTTTCGGGAGACATATCCAATGCGGTCTGGGCATCGGGCAGGTCTTCTTCATCGGGAATATGGGCGGTGGCTTCGCCCACGGCCCACGCATCGCCGGTTTCATCGCCGGTGTCATAAAGGGACAGGGTCAGCACAAAGCCATCGAAACTGTGCAGGTGCGCCGTATAGAGCAATTCCGTTTCATCGAGTTCATCGGCGGGACGTACATCTTCGCTCAAAATCTCGGTGAAGGCATTGGCCAGCATATCGGTGGGCAAGCTGTCTTTTTCCTTGGTGCCGGCTGCAAGATCCTGAATGGCAAACAAGGAACGCGGATCGCTGCGGCGGATGGAAAGCGTCTCGCCATTGTTATGCTGAATGTCGATACGGGCAATGCGCCGACGTTCAATGGAAAACAGTGTGGGGTCCAGCCAGTTGGACGCCTCAGCGCGGATTTCGGGAAGACCGCTGACCAGATAGCTGCGGGCCCCATCCAAGGGGCGCACAAAGGTCATGAAGCTGCGATTTTCAAAAGAGCGCCTGCCAATATCAAGGGCGACGATCACCTTATCCGCTTTGTCTTTCAACACCAGATGAAGGGCGCTTTCACCAAGGCCGATCCGCTCGTAAAGATCGGGATTGTCGGTTTTCACCAAAGCGATTTGTGCATCCGCCAGCCCACGCAGAATGGCTCGCAATTGGGTGCTGTTGGCTTCATGGCCACTTTTTTCGGCAATGGACCAACTGCCATTCTCCCGCACCAGATGGGTGCTGTTCAAAGCATCGGATATTTCGATTTTTGCCACATCATTTATCTGCGCGGACAGCTTGGGCAGCAGATGCGTTTGCTGTTGTGGAGAGCGATCATGGCTTTCGCCAAACAAAAGCCACAGGGCGGCCAAAACCGCAAACAATGTAAGGAAGCCAAGAATCGACGTTTGTTTTTGCGTCATGGTGCAGACCTTTGCAACTGGCGGGCCCATTCGCTGCGCTTGCGTCGCCATATGGCAAGCCCAAGGGCGGCCACAATCAGCAAGGCAGGCATGAGGGCGATATTGAGAAGGGCAAGGCGTGCGCCAAGTGCCGTGATGTCTTCGATCAGATTGCGCTGTACAGTACGCAATTCTTTGCGAATTTCCAGCATATGGTCGCGGAAGCGTTGAATTTCCACATCCTGCTCGGACGAGAACATCAATTCGCCTTCCAAAGGAGCGGTTTGCAGATCTGCCAGTCGCGCTTCGGTTTGTGCCAATTCTGCCTGCAAGCGTTCTTCTTCCATACGGAAGCGGCTTTCAGCGGCACGCCGGATATCCTCCACGCGGTCAAAGGGGCGCTGGGTCACACCGCGTCCGCGCAAAGCGATCAAGGCATCGGAACCGCTTAATTGGTCAATGGCATTGATGACAAGATTGGCATTGTCCGCCACCGGCACATGGATGCGTTCGCCGAAGAAATCCTGCACTTGCACCCAGAAACGGTCATCGAACAGATCGCTATCGGCGCCCACGATCACATTGATGGGGCCTTTGGAGCGGGCCAAATGAGGCGGCTCGTCTTCCGCCGGGCGATCCGTTTCAGCCTCGCCATTATCTTCCGGTGGCGGCGGGCCATCAGGAAAGGCACTGATGCCGTCACCGTTCAGGCGCGCAATCAGGGTATAGCGTTCGCCGGTCGGTTCGATCATCCGCATGATATGGTCGGGATCTGGCATGCCACGTGCGACACCTTTGTCCAGCAAGGCCGAAACCGCGCTGGATTGCAGCAGCGGCTCAAAGTGGACGGAGCTGCCTTCGATGGGCAAAAGTGCGCCAGAGCTGGCCAGATTGATCTGCTCCAGATTGGCCGTTACCGGATCGTCGGTCGCCGTATTTTCCGCGCGGGCCGCCAGCCAGAGGGCAAAATCCTTGATGGCGCGGGGGCCGCCATCGCCCATATTGACCCGTTGGGCCAAATCCACATCGGCCACAACACGATCGTCGATCAAATCCACTCCCCATGCGCCGAACAAAGGATCAAGCGACGAGCTTTCCGGTGCGGCGGATGGCAGGCGGGCATTGGCCACCGCTTCCGATAAGGGATCGACAAAAATTACGGCGCGACCGCCAGCAAGTACGAATTGATCGATGGCATATAGCTGGCGGGGGCTTAATTCAGGCGGATGGACGATCAGCAAAATATCGGTGGGTTGGGGAATGTGCGTAAAATCCGCATCCAGCGTGCCAAGATCGAAAAGTTGGGTCAGTTGTTCATGGATGGCCCAACCGGGGCGGGCCGGCGCACCAAAACCGCCAAATTGTCCGGGAATCATGGGCAGGCTGGTCAGCAGTGTCAAAGCGGGCTTGTCGGGTTGGGCGATCGAGGCGATCAGCTTGGTCAGATCATATTCCAAAAATGTCGCCCGATCCTGATTGAAAAACGGCACAAGGGCCATGCGGTCGGTGAGATCGCGGGCCACCAGCCCCATATAGATTTGTTCGCCGCTATTGGTGGGGACGCCTTGCAGGCCAGCAGCAACGGCGCTGTCTTCACTTTCGGAAAAAGGCTCCGGCTCGATCACCTCTAGGCGGATTTTTCCATCGGACAGGGCTTCATATTCCGCCAACAAATCGCGGATGCGGCGACCATAGGTGAAAATCTGCGGATAATCGCGGGCCACCGATTGGGAAAAGAAATATGTCACGGTGATGGGATCGTCCAAATCCCCTAATACCCGTTCGGTGCTGGGGGAAATGGAATAGAGCTTGTCCTGGGTAAGATCGAGACGCGCCCCCGCAAGGCCGCGGGGCAAAATCACCGTGATGGCCCCGAAAAGGATCACCGCCAGAAGTGCTGCGATGACATAACTTAAACGGCGTGAGGTCATGTCAGTTATCCTCCCGTTTCAGTTCGATAATCAGATAGCCCAAAAAGAGCCAAAGCCCTATCAGGCTCAGGAAATAAAGGATATCTGCTGCTTCCAAAACGCCTTTGGAAAGGGTGGAAAAGTGCGTGAGGAAGGAGAAATCTGCCACCAATGTGGCCAGCCAATCCGGTGCCCAACCTTCAAAAAAGGCCAAAATGATGGGCAGGCCGCTTACGGTGAATAAAAAGCACAGGGCAATGGCCAGCACGAAGGCGATCACCTGATTGCGTGTGGCGGCGGACATGGCAGCCCCGATGGCCAGATATCCCCCTGCCATCAAAAGGGCGGCCAGATAGCTTGCCAAAATCACCCCGTTATCGGGATCGCCCAGATAATTGACGGTGATCCAGATGGGAAAGGTGAGCATAAGTGCTAAAGCAGCCAAGGCCCAGGCCGCCAGAAATTTCCCCAAAACCGCAGACCAGGTGCCAACGGGCAGGGTGAGCAGCAATTCTATGGTGCCGGATTTGCGTTCTTCGGCCCAAAGCCGCATGGAAATGGCGGGGATAAGGAACAAAAACAGCCAAGGTTGATAGGTGAAAAAGGCACTGAGATCCGCTTGCCCGCGTTCGTAGAACCCGCCCACATAAAATGTAAAGACGCCGGATAGCATCAGATAGATAACAATGAACACGATGGCGACGGGTGTGGAAAAATAGCTGGTGAATTCGCGTTTGAACACGCTGGTCAGGGCGGCGCTCATGCGATTGTCTCCTCGGCCCTGTCTGCATCGGTGGCCGCATCAGAATGGGTCAGTGCGCGGAAGGCATCGTCGATCCGTCCCGCTTCCAGCGCAATTTGGCGAATGGTGATGCCGTGCCCGCCCAATAGCATGCGGGCAGGATCAAGAAGGTCCGCTTTTGCTTTTGGGAAAAGGGTGAAGCGCGTCAGCCCGCCACTTTCATGCTGCTCAAGATCGGTCAAACCTTCCATCCCCGCAAGGGCAGAGCGGGCAGCTTCGGCCTGATCGGTGGACACTTCCAAAGTCACGGCCCCATGATAGCGCGACCGTGCCTTGAGATCCGCCGGGGTGCCATCGGCAACGATCCGGCCCCGATCAATGATAATAAGGCGGGAGCACAGGGCTTCCACCTCTTCCAGCACATGGGTGGAAATCAGGATGGCCTTGTTGGGGGCCATTTGCTCGATCAGGCGGCGGACTTCATGTTTTTGATTGGGGTCCAGCCCGTCTGTGGGCTCGTCCAGAATCAGGACATCGGGATCATGCAAGATCGCCTGTGCCAAGCCAACACGGCGGCGATAGCCCTTGGACAGGGTTTCAATGGGTTGATGAAGCACCGGCAGCAAATGCACCGATTGTGCGGCCTTTTGAATGGCCTCTTTTGCGGCCATCCCCGACAATCCCCGCACTTGGGCAATGAACTGTAAAAAGCCACCCGCGGTCATATCATCATAAAGCGGTGCCCCTTCGGGCAGATAGCCCAGCTTTTGGCGCGCAGCGATCGGATGATCGGTGACATTCAGGCCGCAGATCTCCGCCAACCCCGATGTGGCGGGCAGAAACCCCGTCAGGATTTTCATGGTGGTGGTTTTTCCGGCCCCGTTCGGCCCAAGAAAACCCAGAACTTCGCCCTTTTGAACGGCCAGAGAAATGCCGTCTACCGCCACGAATGATCCAAAGCGTCTGGTCAGTTCATGGGCCTTGATCATGCAATCCATGTGCATCGTGCAACCCCTTGCTTATGATCGAAAAGCTGCGCACAACCGAATCGTCGATCCGGTTATGCGCCAGCGCCAGTTTTGGTCGCATCCGTTATTTATGTCATTGTGTTCTTGAGGTGAAGGGGGTCAAACGGCTCTTTTGGCCGTGCGGGCAAGACCGTCGAACAGATCGAACATGCGGGCGCGCCATTGGGTGATGATGTCGTCGTCTTCCAAAATGGCAAAATCCGTGCAGCAATGCGCCCAGACAAAGGGGCCAAAAACAGAATAGTCCGCATAGCTTGGGGTTTCGCCACCTAAGAAAGGCTGATGGCGCAATGTGCCACGCATGGGGTCCAGCGCTTTGCGGAGCGCAATCACGGCCTTGTCGCGTCCGGCCTTTGCTTCTTCCAGGCTGCATCCCAGATGTGGCTCGCGGGTGGAGCGGAAATAGGCTTGGTCTTCCGCATCAAGGCAGGCACAAATATCGGCGGCCAGCATGGGGAACAACCCTCTCAGAATGGTCGCATCGGCCCAGCTATCTATGAAACGGGCCTGACCCATGCCGAGGGGACCGCCGAACAGAGAGGGTGCATCGGGATAGGTTTTTTCCAGATAGCAGGCGATATCCCATGCTTGAGACACCCATTCGCCATTGTCTTCAATCACCGGCACGGTTTTGGAGCCAGAGGGTGCGAAAGCCGATTTATCCAGAAAGCGCGTCGCAACGCGCTCAGGTGTGATGCCTTTATGGGCAAGGGCCATGCGGGTGCGCCAAACAAAGGGAGAAAAGCTGAGCTCGGCATCACTTCCGGTCAATTCAAACAAACGCATATGGAGACTCCTCATACTCTTTCGAAAAATAGCGAGCGCGGAGTGTGACCGCAGTGTCACCTCCGCGCAAGAGGAGTCCTAAGCTATCCCTTCGTTTGAGGCAGCAAGAGGATGCTTAGTCTTTCATCTGAAAGCTGCCCGACCCTGAACTGCGCATATGTTTTACTTTCGGGCTGCCTTTGGCGGTCACGTCTCCTGAACCACTGATGGAGATCTGGATACTTTTTTCCGCATAAACATCGGTATCGCCCGACCCGTTGATTTCAACATCAATGTCGTTACACACCAAGTCGAATGCGGAAATATCGCCCGATCCATTGATTTCATATTCGGCTTCATCACAGCGCCCCTGTGCGGAAACATCCCCGGAGCCATTGATGTTGATTTCAAAGTCTTCGCTATCGATTCCGGCGATGACGGCATCCGATGAACCATTGATGTCAATGCCTTCCAGCTTGGGCACCTGAATGGTGGCCTGCATATCGCCGCTATGCTGGAAACGGCCCTTCATGCGGATGACAAGGGTATCGCCTCTGACCTCGGTTTTAATGCGATCCTGATCTTCGGCATCGGCGGTGATGGCAACCGACCGCTTGGGCCCCACGGTGATGTCGGCATCAATGCTGCCATTGATGGCGATTTTGGTGAAAGACGGGACATCGCGGGTCTGGGTAACAGGGGCGGCAAGCGCTGTGGTGGACAGCAAAAGGGCACAACCAAGGGCGCTCAGCGATTTGGTGTGGATGGTCATGGCTCGTCTCCTCGCAAATATTTTATGTAGGATCGATATATATCAATCAGGCATTATAATCAACAGCGTCATAAGGATGTGAAGAGAGCAGCGCATCGCCATAAAAGGGGCCGGGGACGGGCCGTTTCATCTATGAAAAAGCCCACCGTGATGAACACGGTGGGCAAAGTTTGGGGAATGCTCTAGCACATCATTCTCCAGGCGGAAGCCCAGAGCGCGAAGCGCCAGCTCGCATCGGGACCGCAATTACATCCTTGAATGTAATACAATCAGGATAAGCGACAATCTTGCGATGTCAACACAAAAACAGTACTAAAATGTCGTAAATTGGTTGTTTTTTATACTTATTGTCGCGCCCCTGATCTTCGTGCGGCAATGTCTATTGCTGCAATGGCCGGCGCGTCATTCTCGAACCGGCTGCGTATATAGCTTAGAACGGCGGCCAGTTCTGCATCGCTTAGATGATCGAAGCCGGGCATTTCATTGCTATAGGTGCGTTCTTCATCGGGCAGGCTGGCGCTGCCGCCCAGAACAAAGTCGATCAGCGCCGCATCCGGGCCATTGATCCGGCGCGAGCCCCATAATTCCGGCTGCATCATCGGCACGCCGCCGCCATCGGCTTGATGGCAACTCAGGCAATGTTGCTCATAAACGGCCTTGCCGGTGATGGTTTCGGCATTGGCGGGCAAAAGACCCGCCAATACAGATGCAAGAAAGAGGGCGCTCAGGGCTTTAGCGGTGGTCATAGGTGATCTTCCAGATGCGGCCACCGGCATCATCGGCCACATAAAGTGCGCCATCGGGGCCGACGGCAAGGCCCGTGGGGCGATGTGTGGCCGCACGCGGGCTTGCCAATGGGTCTGCCCCTTTGAATTTATCGGCGAAGATGGACCAGTCGCCGGTGATCTCGCCGGCGTCATTCATGGGAATGAAGGCCACATTATAGCCCTGCTGCGGCAAGGGCGCCCGATTCCAGCTGCCATGAAAGGCGATGAAGGCGCCATTCCTGAAATAGTCGGGGAAAGCGTCGCCCGTATAGAAGGTCAGATCATTGGGGGCCCAATGGCCGGGGAAGGCGGTCAGAGGAGCGATGAAGTCGGGATTTTCCGACGGTGTCTTTCCATCGCCGCCATATTCCGGCCCTTTCATCCGTTCGCCGCGCTGATGATCCCAATAGCTATAGGGCCAGCCATAATTGCCGTCTTTCCGGGCGCGGTGGAATTCTTCCGCGGGCAATTCGGCACTTTGCTTTGCCGTGTAATATTGCGGGAAAAGCTGTTGCAACTGATCGCGGCCATGGCCGATGAAATAAAGCGCATTTGCGGAAGCGTTCCAATCCATAGCCAGACCATTGCGGATGCCGGTGGCATAACGCTCTCCATCTTCCCCGTGTTTTTGGCCTGTCTTATTGGCGTCAAAGCGCCAGATACCGGCTTGAAGCTCAAGCTGCGGGCAGGGAGAAAGGCCGGGGCTGCCCGGTGTGCGGGCGCGTTCCTGGCAGGCATTGGACGGTGCCCCCACCGTGACATACATATGGCCCTGATCATCGAAGGTCATGGGCTTGGTGGCATGCTGGTTTTGGCTGAGAAAGCCTGAAACGACAATTTCTGCGTCGCTTGTGGGAACAGCCGCTTCACCCAGCTTATAGCGCCCAATGGTGGTATCGGAACTGAAATACAGCCAATCCTTATAAAGGGCGAGGCCGGTACCGCCGAATGAACCGAATTCGTTAATTTCATCGGCTGAGCCATCGCCATCGCCATCTGTCAAGGCGATCAGCCAGCCATCTTTGTTTTTGCTGTAAAGAGACGCGTAAACCGTGCCATCTTCGCGCACGGCAAGATGGCGCACTCTTCCCAGATCATCGGCGAAAACCGTTGCTTTGAAGCCTTTGGGAACGCGAATGCCAAGGGTGGCATCCTGTTCTCCGCTGGCGGCGGACCAATCTTGTGATTGCGCCGAAGCACTGACAGGGCCAAGAAGCTTAAGGCACAAAAGGCGAGGAGGGCATGGCGCGTCATCTCGAATTCTCCTTTAAACAGACGGATTAGACGCTATTTAATGAGTTTCATCCTCAAGCGCCAGTTTTCAAAAACAGCAAAAGAGATCGAAGGATAGCCTATGTGCCTCAATATTGCCCGTCCCGATGCCATTGATGTTCTTTTAAGCAGACGGTCGGTGAAAACCCGGGACATGGTAGAGCCGGGGCCTTCGGATGAAGAAATGGCGGTGATCTTGAAGGCAGGGATGCGGGTGCCCGATCATGGCAAGCTCTCTCCTTGGCGGTTTTTCGTTTATAGCGGCACCGCGCGCGAGGCGCTGGCCGACATCATTTCGGATGCGTTTTGCAAGGAAAGCCAAACCTTGTCGGACGCGCAATCAGCGAAAATGCAAAGATTTGCGGTGCAAGCCCCAAGGCTGGTTATTCTGGCGTCTTGCCCATCACGGGAGAAACCAATCCCCGATTGGGAACAGCATTTGTCCGCAGGGGCCAGCGCCATGTCTATGCTGATTGCCGCCCATATGCTGGGCTATGTGGGGCAATGGCTTACCGATTGGCCGGCTTATAGCCCGCGCTTGAAGGCGCATCTGGGCCTTGGGGACGCGGATAAGATCGCCGGCTTTTTGTTTTTTGGCTCGGCTGGCGATCAGCCACCGGAGCGCCCCCGTCCAGACCCTGACAGCCTTGTGCAATATTATCGCACACGGGCCGATCTGGACGGCTGATTGACCGCCAATCCAATGCCTTATTGTTATTTCAAGACGCGCGCCAGAACCGCCAAGGCTTGCGCCTGATCGTCGTCTGTTTCGATATCGGCAATCACCTGAGCGGCGCTTTGGATGGCTTCAACCCGTGCCAAAGCCTGTGCCACCGCCAGCCGCGCCCGATCCCGTTCAAACCGTTCATCATGGTCGGCCACGGCTTTCAGGATATGTTCGGCCAATGGGGCGACGGCGGCATGGGCAGAGGAGCGGCGGGAAAGCTGATCGATCAGGCGGCTTTGCGCCCGAAGGTCTGTCACGCGGGAGGCAAGGTCTATGGCCCGGTCCACATGACCGCCCACGCTTAGCGCGGCCACGGCATCGCCAATGGCAAGGGCGCGATCATAATCCGAACGCACACCGCCGGCCAGATTGGCCGCCCGGTTGGCATAATCTTCATACATTTCCATGTCGCCCAGCATATGGCTGCGAGCGCCAGTCCGGCATAGATCCGCGCCCGTTCGTGATTGAGGCTAAGCGTTTCCAGCGCAAGAGCCGCTTGATCCCGCAGCTTTATCGCCTCTTCAGTTTCGCCGCGTTTGGCCTGGATAACCGCAAGGCGCGTTTCGCCAAGGGCTTTCAAAAGGACATTTTCAATGCCCTGAATGCGTTCGGTTAATGGCCCAACCGGAATGGCATTGGTGTCAACGCCGTTTTCCGCCAAATTCTCGATCATGCGGACCGCATAGCGCAAGGCGAGCAATGGTTCGACGATCATATCCAATGTGGCTTGTGCGGCGTCCATATTGCCCATGCGGGCCTGGGTCAATGCAATGGTGCCCAAGGCATCGGCCTTTAAAAAGCGATCTTTCAACGCATGAGCGGCCTCAACGGCTTCTTCCGTGCGCCCAACGCCGGTCATGGGGCCGACAATCCGCACCATTTTCTGCTCGGTGCCGATGGAAATGCCAATATCCTCCGCCGCTTGCTTGGCCAAATCCACGGTGGCATCGGCCCTTTTCATATCGCCAAGGCGTTCAAAGGTTTCGGCAATGGCAATCAGCGTATCCACCCGTGCTATGGGCAATTCTTCTTCGGCTGTGATGGTAAGGGCTGCGGCCAAGGTGCAGCTTTGGCTCGGATTTTGAAGCATTGCCGAACCAGATCGCCGCTGGTGCTTTGTTGTTCTATTTCAGCCTGCGCCATAAGGGAGCCGGAAGACGCCGGAGCCTGCCGAAGCTCTATCCCCGAAGGGGCGGCAGCCATGGTCAGGACGGCCACAAGGCTCATGGCGGCGGGACGAAGCGGGCGAAATGAAATCATGGAACTCCTGCGTGGCTGTCGTTTATCGTGCATTGGTTATGCGGATGGTGCGGCGGCCTTTATGGCACATAAGGCTCTTAAAATGGCAAGAAGCGGCGCGTTTACCACCCCTGTTACGGTTTTTGGCGTCCAATGACGCTGGGCAGCGCGGATAATATCTTCAAGGCCGGGGCTGTTTTGGTTCTTTTGCGGCAAGCCATAGCCAAAGCCGGATAAAAGATCTGTCAGCTCGGTGATCGTTTCGTGGCAGGGGGCGTCCATCGGGTCGGAAAGGCTATGTGCTGCCTCGTCTGCCACATATGGAAACAGGCCGATGCCTTCTTCGGCCAGTCGTGCCCATGGAAAAAGTTCGCCCGGATCGGTTTTGCGCGCGGGCGCTACATCGGAATGTCCCAGAATATGCCAAGGGGCGATAGGATAGCGGGCCAAAAGATCATGCGCCAAGGCGATCAGGCGTTTGATTTGCGGTTCGGGGAAGGGGCGATAGCCAAATTCATGGCCGGGATTGACCAGTTCGATGCCGATGGAGCGGCTGTTGACATCCGGGTCCCCTTCCCAATGGGCAACACCCGCATGCCACGCGCGTCTGTCGTCTTCCACCAGCTTATAAAGGCTGCCGTCTTCATCGATCAGATAATGGGCAGAAACCTGTGCGGCGGGGTCGCAAAGGCGCGCCAATGCCTCTTGGGCTGTGCGCATGCCGGTATAGTGCAAAAGCAGCATATCCGGTGCGCGGTTATCGGCACGGGGACCAAAATTGGGCGATGGGCGGTGGATGATCCCCGGCACTGAAGCCATCATATCTGCCTGGGCCTCTTTTGATACTATGGAGTTTCTTTTCTACGCGTCCGCAAGGGGATGATCAACATCCGGGAAAAGCAGGGCGTGGCACGGCCAAGACTTGGCGGTTATTGATTGCGCTGGGCGCGTACCCGTTCATAGGCCACGGTGATGGCGGCCAGCCGGTCTGTTGCCACCTGAATAAACTCACGGGGCAAGCCCAAAGCCATCAGGTGGTCGGGATGGTTTTCTTTAATCAGACGGCGATAGGTTGCTTTTAGGTCGTCGTCGGAAATAGAGGGGTCAATGCCCAGAACCACATAGGGGCTGGACCGGTCCGGACCGATATGGCGTGCCGCCAGACAATCGAATTTGGCATCGGAAAAGCCAAATATGGTGGCCACCTTTTTAAGGAAATCCAGTTCTGCAGGATGAACGCTGCCATCGGCCTTGGCGATATAGAACAAGGCGTCGATCAGTTCTTCCAAAACAATGGCGCGGTCGGTGAACAGGGCGGCGACCTGCCGGGCATAAACCTCGAAACCGGCTGTGTCGCGCTTGGCCATATCATAAACCCGCGCCACATTTTTCAGTTCATGGGCCGGGACTTTGAAAATAGCCTGAAAGGCCTCGACCTCGTCCTGGGTCACCTGTCCATCGGCTTTTGCCATTTTTGCAGATAAAGCAATCACGCCAATGGTGAAGGTGATTTTTCGTGTGGCCATGTCATCGGGTTCGCTTCCCGTGATACGGCGAAGCAATCCAAAAGCGGCAGAGGTGACAGATTCCCAAATCGACATAGGTTCTCTCTACTCGCCAAGGGCTTAAGATTCCAGAAAAATCCATCAATACTGCGCTGGCAATGATGAGCCAACCGGGAACGCGGTTTTGGGACACGAGCTTGTGATGGCTTGTCCATTGTTTTTGTAAAGATGCACACGATAATCACTTTTTGGCCCATTTTAAACAGGATGAATGATGAGCAGCACAATTATGAACAAGGCAGCGGTGCCTTTGCTTATTCAGCGTATTGCCGTGACACTTTTTATGGGGATCTGGGCGCTGGATAAATTCGTGAACCCCGGTCACACCGCAGGTGTTTTTACCAAATTTTATGGCATCAGCCTGCCGATGGAAATGACATGGGTATTGGGCTTGGTGCAATTGGCTGTCTTGATCGCCTTTTTGGTCGGCTTCATGAAAACCTACAGCTATTTTCTGGTGTTCTTGATGCATGCGGGCAGCACGCTTTCCGCGTGGAAGGTTTATCTCGCTCTTTATGATGGCAATCTGCTGTTCTGGGCGGCCATTCCGGTGCTGGCGGCTTTGTGGCTGCAATTTTCCCTGCGCGATTTCGATAGCATCTCTTTGGATAACAAATTGCGCGCAGGAGCTTTGCCGTCCTGAACGGATCATCTGCCACGCAAAGTGGATAAAGGTCTTGTATGACAGACGCTGTCGCGCGATTTTGTGCGGCGGCGTTTTTTATGGATCGCTTGGCGATGAACACACCGGAAGGGCTCCGCTATGGAACCGGTTGATAGATATTTCGCTTCGACAGCCGCGCCGCCCTATGTGGCGGTGATTTTCACCAGCCTGCGCCATCTGGAGGATGATGCGGAAGGCTATGGGCGGATGGCGGAGGATATGGACCGTTTGGCAGCCGAACAACCGGGCTATCTGGGTATAGAAAGTGCGCGAGACGGGGACGGGTTCGGGATCACTGTCAGTTATTGGCGTGATGAGCTGTCTGCCAAAGCATGGAAAGCCGATGCCCGCCATAAAGTAGCACAGACGCATGGGCAAGAGCATTGGTATCGTGCCTATTATGTGCGTATTGCCACAGTGACGCGGGCTTATGCTAAAGATGTTCCCCATACAGAACATACTGCGTGAGGATGGTCTAGAATGAGAGACATGATGCAGCGATTTTTTCTGGTTTTTACCGCGATTTTGAGCCTTGCGGCCTGTACGCATTTTGAAACCCGCGATGCCATTCTGGTGACCAGTGTTCAGCCCGATTATCCGCAAGAGGCCCGTGCCCAGGGCATCGAAGGGCGTGTGGTATTGGAATATATCATCAATGAAGAGGGTATCCCTGTGGATATCCAGATTGTCGAGGCCACGCCCAAGGGTGTGTTCGAGCTTGCCGCCATCGCCGCTTTGTCCCAATGGCGCTATCAGCCTGCCTTGAAGATGGGGCGTCCCACGCGCAGCCCCGAAGCGGAAGCGGTGCTGAATTTCGAACTGGCGCAATAAGATGACGCAATAAGATAAAGGACGAGGGGATACTCACGCTTGCGGCGGTATCCTCTGTCTTGATTACACGTTAGTCTGTCGGGGAATGGCGCAGCAATGGGAAGGGTGTTTTACCATGACCGAAGCGGCAAAACCCTGGCATCGTTATTACGATCAGTCGTCTGGTCCTTTTCATCCCGAACGCCTGTTGGCCGGCAGCATGGCAGAGCTTATCGAGCGAGCCTGTGCCGAACATGGCGACCAATTGGCTTATAGCTGCTGCCTGCCCAATGGCGCCCATGCAAGCCTGCGATTTTCCGAAATCGAAACCTTGTCTGCGGCGCTTGCGTTTTTTTTACGCGATGATCTGGGGTTGCGGCCCGGCGATGTGGTGGCCATTCAGGCTCCCAATGTTTTGGGCTATCCTGTTGCCGCCTTTGCGGTGATGCGCGCCGGATTGATCCTTACCGGCATCAATCCGCTTTATACCGTGTCGGAAGCCAATTATCAGCTCAAGGATTCCGGCGCCAAAGCGCTTTTCATTCTTGATCTGTTTGGCGATAAACTGGCCCAATCCCTGAAAGATACGGATGTGCGCCATGTGATCCGTTTGTCGGTGGCGGACCAGTTCCCCACATTCAAACGCCTGATGATCCAGATGGTGCTGTGCCATGTGCAAAAGCGTATTCCGCCTATGGCTGTGCCGTCCATTTCTTTGGCAGAGGCGATCAAGCGGGGCCACAAGAAACAGGCAGGGCGTGATGCTGCGGTGCTGACGGCGGACCGCAAGCTGGATGATGTGGCCATCTTCCAATATACCGGTGGCACCACCGGTCGGTCCAAAGGGGCAGAGCTGACCGAGCGCAATCTATTGGCCAATATCACCCAGCAAGATACATTCAACGGAGCGCGTTTGCGGGCCCTTAACGAAGGGCAGGAAACCAGCTTGCTGATCTTGCCGCTTTATCATGTTTATGCCTTGGCCATCGGGGCAATGCACGCCATGCGGTCGGGCACCCATATGGTGCTGGCCCCCAATCCGCGCCCTTTAAGCAATTTACGGTCGGCGTTTGAACAGTTCGAGATCAGCATGTTGCCGGGGATCAACACGCTGTTCAATGAATTGCTGAAGCAGGAATGGTTTACCGAAAATCCGCCGGAGTCCTTGCGCTGGTGTTTTTCCGGCGCGGCTCCTTTGAGCGAGAGCACACGTCAGCGCTGGGAAAGGCTTACCGGTTGCCAGATCTATGAAGGTTATGGCTTGACCGAAGGCACGTGCATCGTTTCTTCCTCTCCCCTTGATGGCAGCGCCAAGCCCGGCACTGTGGGGGTGCCCATTCCGGGAACGGATATCCGCATCGTCGATGATGCAGGCACTATTTTGGCACCGGGGGAAGCGGGGGAAATTCTGGTGCGCGGCCCGCAGGTGATGCGCGGCTATCTTGGCCGCCCCGATGCCACCAAAGAGACGATCCGTGATGGCTGGCTTTATACCGGCGATATTGGGAGTTTGGATGAGGATGGCTTTTTGACCATTCTTGATCGTAAGAAAGATATGCTGATCGTTTCGGGCTTCAATGTTTATCCTTCGGATATCGAAGAGGTGATCCAAAGCCATGACGCTGTTTTGGAAGCCGCCGTGGTGGGCGTTCTGGACGATCGTACGGGGGGAAGCGCCGGTGGCTTATGTTGTGCCGCGTGTGGCGGGGCTTGGGGAAGACGATATCCGCCGCCATTGTGAAGACCATTTGACCAATTACAAACGTCCCCGTCATTATGTGCTGGTTGAGGAGCTTCCCAAATCTCCGGTGGGGAAATTATTGCGCCGCGCGCTGCGTGAAGAGGCAAGACAGCACTTTGGTGTAGATAAAAGGCAGTGAAGATCGGGCGATTTTTGGCGATTGCGCTTGATCCCGTTCTTTCAGCTACCTAATGTTCGCCGCACTTAGGTTTTCTTTGCGGAACGGGATTTAAAACAGGCATGCAGTCGCCGGAACAAGTGAAACTCGCCATCATCGGGTTGGGATATGTGGGATTGCCATTGGCTGTGGCCTTTGGACGCCGCGTCGAAACGGTGGGCTATGATATCAACAAGCACCGGGTTGCGGAGCTGAAAGCCGGGCATGATGCTACTTTGGAGGCAACGGCAGAGGAACTGTCGTCTGCTGCTCTGTTGCGTTTCACCAGTGATCTGGATGATATCCGCGATTGCACGGTGTTTATCGTTACGGTTCCCACGCCGATCGATTCCCATCTCCGTCCGGACCTTACCCCTTTGATCAAGCCAGCGAAAGCATCGGCCAGATCCTGAAACCGGGCGATTTGGTGATTTACGAATCCACCGTTTATCCCGGCGCTACCGAAGAAGTGTGCGTGCCGATATTGGAGCGGGTGTCCGGTCTTGAATATAAAGACGACTTTTTCTGCGGTTATAGCCCCGAGCGCATCAATCCCGGCGATAAGGACCATCGTCTGCATTCGATCGTGAAGGTGACATCGGGCTCCACACCGCAAGCGGCGGACTTTGTGGATGCGCTTTATAAAATGATCATCGAGGCGGGAACCCATCGGGCCAGTTCGATCCGCGTGGCGGAAGCTGCCAAAGTGATCGAGAACACCCAGCGGGATCTCAATATCGCATTGGTGAATGAACTGGCGGTGATTTTCAACAAGCTGGGCATCGATACGCTGGAAGTGTTGGAAGCCGCGGGCACCAAATGGAATTTCTTGCCGTTCAGGCCCGGCCTTGTGGGGGGGCATTGCATCGGCGTTGACCCTTATTATCTCACCTATAAAGCCGAAGAGGTGCGCCACCATCCGGAAGTGATTTTGGCCGGCCGGCGCATCAATGATGGCATGGGGCGTTATATCGCCGGCGAGATTATCAAGAAGATGATCCACCGCAAGGTGCCGGTATCTGGCGCAAAAGTGCTGGTTCTGGGGCTGACCTTCAAGGAAAATTGCCCCGATCTGCGCAATACGCGGGTTGTGGACATCGTGACCGAACTGACCAGCTATGGCGCGGATGTTTCGGTCTATGACCCTTGGGTCGATCGGGATGAAGCCACACGGGAATGTGGTGTTACGCCTTTGAGCGAATTGGGCGATGATTATGATGCTGTGGTGCTGGCCGTGGCCCATCATCAGTTCATCACCATGGGGGCAGATGCCATCCGGGCCTTGGGTCGGCCCGGTGCTGTGCTTTATGATATCAAGTCGGTATTGCCCAGAGATCAGGTGGACGCCCGATTGTAACGGTCTGGCGAAAGAGCAGGGAATAGGCTTTTGAAAATTCTGGTAACCGGTGCCGCTGGCTTTATTGGCAGTCATGTGTCGCTTTATCTTTTGGCGCGTGGCGATGATGTGGTGGGCTTGGATAATCTGAATGATTATTACGACCCAACATTGAAGCAAAAGCGGCTGGATAGGATCGCCGCTTTTTGCGATGGTCGGTTGAATGACGATATTTATCCCGAAATACGCACAGAAAAGCCGGTGGGCCGTTTCACCTTCCGGAAGCTGGATCTGGCGGATCGGGATGGCATGGCAGCCTTGTTTGCGGAGGAAAAGTTCGATCGGGTGGTGCATCTGGCGGCGCAAGCGGGTGTGCGCTATTCCATCGATGATCCCTTTGCCTATGTGGATAGCAATATCACCGGCTTTCTGACGGTGCTGGAAGGGTGCCGCAATCATAAGGTGGAGCATCTGGTCTATGCCTCCACCAGCTCGGTTTATGGATCCAATACCCATATTCCCTTCACGGTTTCGGAACCGGCGGACCATCCTGTCGCTTTTTATGGGGCGACCAAACGCGCCAATGAGTTGATGGCGCATAGCTATTCGCATTTATTTGCTTTGCCCACCACCGGCTTGCGCTTTTTCACGGTCTATGGCCCGTGGGGGCGGCCCGATATGGCGCTGTTTAAATTCACCAAAGCGATTTTGGAAGACCAGCCCATCGATGTGTTCAATTACGGCCATCACAAACGGGATTTCACCTATATCGACGATATCGTCAAAGGCGTGGTGGCTTCATTGGATCATGTGGCCCGGCCCGATCCGGATTGGGATAGTGACAATCCCGCCTCAGATAGCTCTAAAGCGCCGTGGCGGGTGTTCAATATCGGCAATGAACGGCCGGTGGAACTGATGCGCTATATCGGTCTTCTGGAAGAGGCGTTGGGCAAGGAGGCGCAGAAAAATCTGCTGCCTTTGCAGCCCGGAGATGTGCCCGATACCTATGCCGATGTCTCCAGCCTTGTGGCGATCACCGGCTATCGCCCCGATACCCCGGTGGAAGAGGGCGTGAAGCGCTTTGTCGATTGGTATCGCAGCTATTATGGGGCTTGAGTGAGCGGTTAAAAAGACCCACTCTTGTTCCATGACCATTCGCCCCGATGATATGGCTGCCTTCAAGGCGGTTTTGGATGACAAAAGCTGGTCCACCAATGCGGATGAAATCGCGCCGCATCTGGTTGAATGGCGCGACCGCTATCAAGCAGATCGCCGCTCCTGTTAAAGCCCGTTAACACCGAGGCGGTGGCCCGCATTGTGCACGTGGCCAATGATCGTCATGTGCCGCTGGTGGTGCAAGGCGGCAATACCGGTCTTGTGGGGGGGGGCGTGCCCGATGCGGGCGGCGGTGAAGTGTTGCTCTCTTTAAAGCGCATGGCTGCCGTGCGCGATGATGTTTCGGGGGATGGATTTTCGCTTGGCGTTGAAGCGGGGGTAACCCTGCAAGCCGTACAGGAAATGGCCAAAGCCCGTGATCGTCTGTTTCCTTTAAGCCTTGCCTCTGAAGGTACGGCAACCATCGGCGGTGCGATCTCTACCAATGCGGGCGGGGTGCATGTGCTGAAATATGGCACCATGCGAAGCCTGATTTTGGGGCTGGAAGCGGTGCTTCCCACCGGTGAGATTTATCACGGGCTTACGCGCTTCATAAAGACAATACCGGCTATGATCTGAAGTCGCTTTTGTGCGGGGCTGAAGGCACATTGGGGGTGGTCACAGCGGCGACGCTGAAACTATATCCGGCCTTGCACCGCCATGCGGTTGCTTTTGCGGGCCTGAAGGATGTGGCGGATGCTTGGCATTGCTGGCCCATATGCAGATGGCCAGTGGGGACCGGTTGATCGCATTCGAGCTGATCCCGCGGTTCGGGCTGGAACTGGTGAGCTGCCATATGCCCCGGTGCCGGGATCCTATGGAAACGGCCTATCCGTGGTATGTGCTGATGGAATTGGCCTCCAGCAATCAGGCGGAAGAGCTTGACCCGGTTTTGGAACGGGCGCTGGCATCGGCCCATGAAAAGGGCATGGTGCAAGATGCGGTGGTGGCGGCAAGCGAAGAACAGGCGGAAGGGCTGTGGCGGTTGCGTCATTCATTGTCCGAGGCGCAAAAATATGCGGGCGGGTCCATCAAGCACGATCTTTCTTTGCCGCAATCCAGAATTCCCCAATTTATCCAGCAGGTGACAGAGCAGTTGGCGCACCGGGTGCCGGGGATTCGCCCTTGTATTTTCGGGCATTTGGGCGACGGTAATCTGCATGCCAATTTCACCCAGCCCGAAGGGGCAGACAAGGCGGCGTTTCTGGACTGCTGGGCTGACATCAGCCGTATGGTGCATGACCTTACGGTGGAGATGGGCGGTTCGATTTCTGCGGAACATGGCATTGGTCGGATGAAGGTGGGGGATCTTGAGCGTTATAAAGACCCGGCGGCCCTTGCGGCCATGCGCCGGATAAAAACGGCGCTCGATCCCAATAATATTCTCAATCCCGGACGTATTCTGGCCATGCCCGGCCATTGAGCCGCTTGTATCATGGTGCGGGCCAGTGTAGCAAAAGCCTGCGCAACACGTCATCAAGGCAGTGACGGGGCATTTCAAAACAGGAAGGCGAAAAATGGGGGGCGGTTTTTCAATATCCATGCCGTTTGCCATTGCGGCAGGGGGCGCATTGGGGGCGTTGTCGCGCCATTATCTGGCCGGATGGATCATGCGTTTGACCGGGGGCGGTTTTCCCTATGGCACGCTGATGGTCAATATCGCAGGGGCTTTCTTGATGGGGCTTTTGGTGGAAGCCTTGGCGGTGCGCTTTTCGCTAACGCCCGCTTTGCGCGGGTTTTTGGCCGTGGGCTTGTTGGGCGGTTTCACCACCTTTTCCGCCTTTTCCCTTGAGGTGGCCTTGATGATCGAACGCCACCAGCTTGGTGTGGCGGCTTTTTATAGCCTGCTTTCCGTTGGCCTGTCGGTCATTGGATTGTTTGCGGGCCTTTATGCAGGACGGATTTTCGCATGAGCGATGTGCAACATCTCAGTGTCTCTCAAGATGAAGACGGGATTCGTCTGGACCGGTGGTTCAAGCGCCACTATCCGGGCTTGTCTTTCGGGGTTTTGTCACGGCTTTTGCGCACCGGGCAAATCCGGCTGGATGGCAAGCGGGCAAAGCCGGGGGATCGTATCGCCGCCGGTCAGGACATTCGCGTTCCTCCTGTGGGGGCAGACGCAACCCAGCCACCGCGGGGGGCCGGACGCACGCCAAAAGAGGGGCTGAGCGATCAAGACATTGCCGAAGTGCGTTCTTGGGTTCTGTATAAAGACGACCAGGTGATCGCGCTTAATAAGCCAGCGGGATTGGCGACCCAAGGAGGGCCGGGGATCACCCGCCATGTGGATGGTCTGCTAGACGCTTTGCGGTTTGGCAAAAACGATGAACGCCCGCGCCTTGTGCACCGTTTGGACAAGGATACGTCGGGGGTTTTGATGATTGCCCGCACGGTGCGTGCGGCATCGGAATTGGCGGCGGCGTTCAAGGGGCGCGATGCCCATAAGGTTTATTGGGCATTGGTCAAGGGCACGCCCAGCCCACGCGAAGGCAAGATCTTGGCACCCATGGAAAAGCTGCCCGGACCGGGGGGCGAACGTATGGTGGTGACAGAGCGTGGCAAGCCCGCCCGCACGCTTTATGCGGTGATTGAAAATGCCGGGCAAAAGGCCGCTTGGCTGGCGCTGAAGCCCTTGACTGGCCGCACCCATCAATTGCGCCTGCATTGCGCCCATATGGAGCATGTGATTGTGGGAGATGGGAAATATGGCGGTTCGGAAGCGTTTTTGGGCGGTCTTGTGTCACGGAAACTGCATCTGCATGCCCGCCGTTTACGGGTGCCCCATCCCGATGGCGGGGTGGTGGATGTGATCGCCCCGCTTCCCAACCATATGGATGCCACATGGGAAACCTTTGGCTGGGATGCGGAATATGAAGACGATCCGTTTGAAGATGCAGGGTTTCTCTGAAAAACGGCTGTCTTAGGGCGCAGGCCGGTCGCTGAGATAATAATGCTCGATGGGGTTAAGGTCGTCATCAAGCCGGTATAAAAGCGGTGTGCCGGTGGGGATTTCCAGATTTGGGATATCGTCATCGGAAATCTTGTCCAGATATTTGACCAGCGCGCGTAAGGAATTGCCATGCGCCGCCACCAGAACGGTGTTGCCCGCTTTCAAAGCCGGGGCCAGTGTGTCATGCCAATAGGGCAAAAACCGCTCCACCGTATCCTTGAGACTTTCGCTATGTGGTAAAAGGGCCGGGTCGATGGTGCGATAGCGCGGGTCGTTGATCGGCAAACCGGGATCGGTGTCTTCCAAAGCGGGCGGCGGCACATCATAGCTGCGGCGCCAGATATGCACCTGTTCCGCCCCGACCTTATCGGTCATTTCTTTTTTGTTCAGCCCTTGCAGCCCGCCATAATGCCGCTCATTCAAACGCCACGACTTTTCCACCGGCAGCCACAGGCGGTCCAGTTCATCCAGGGCGATATGCAGGGTGCGAATGGCGCGTTTCAGCAGCGATGTGAAGCACAGATCCGGTTCCAGACCGTGCTTGCGGATCAGCTTTCCGGCTTCCATAGCTTCGCTTCGGCCCTTGTCCGACAGGTCCACATCGACCCAGCCTGTGAAGCGGTTTTCCAAATTCCATTGGCTTTGGCCGTGGCGCAGCAAAATCAGATCGGGCATGGCGATGTCCTGTAATTGGGAAGGAGGGGAGGGATGTTTGTGCCCAATAAGGCGTTGCCGCGTCAAGAAAGTCTTGAGCGGTATAACACCATCCGCGCGGTCAGTTTACCAACGCTCGACAAAGGGCCGCAAGTCCATTTCAAATGTCCATGCGGATTTAGGCTGGCGGGCCGTATGGAAAATGGTGTCGGCAATATCATCGGCTTTCAGGAAGAACGTATCGGGCCTGTCGGGCAAAACCTTGCGGGTGCGGGGCAGATCGATCACCCCGTCAATGATAAACAGCGCCACATGAATACCTTTGGGGCTTAAAAACCGCGCCAGAGATTGCGCCACGGAACGTTGGGCGGCCTTGGCCGCGGCAAAGGCGGTGGTTTTCGGCCCGCCCCGCACCGAAGCGGTGGCCCCGCTTATCATAATGGCCCCGCCGCCTTTTTTTATCATGCCGGGGATGACCTGCTGCGCCGCGCACAAAAGGCCCGTGGCATTGATACGAAAGGCGCGGTCCATGTCTTCAACTGTGGTGGCATCCGGCGTGCTCCAGCTTCCGCCGCCCACATTGAAGCACAGCACGTCCACCGCCCCCATGTCGTTGGCGACAGCTTGAAATGCAGAAGCAAGGCTTTCCGGATCGGCTGCATCACATGGATAGGTGCGGGCGTTGTCCACCTGTTTTGCGAACATATCGAGCTTTTCAAGGCTACGCGAAAGCAATGCCACATCATAGCCGCCTTGGGAAAAGCGTTTGGCCAGAGCCAAACCATTTCCGGGGCCAACGCCGATGATCGCACAGACAGGTCGAGCCATAAGCCATCTCCGATTAGAGGATGCGGAATTGGGGCCTTGTGCTATTGCGCCGGGGTTTCCACCATTTGGTCCGCCCGCTTGATTTCGCCGCTTTCAAGACGCGCATGATAGCTTTTGATGTCGCGTTTCAATTCTCCGGCCATCAGGTAAATGCCGATGATATTGGGCACTGCCATCAAGAAAAAGAAACTGTCCATAATATCAAATACTTGCGACACGGTGAATACCCCGCCGGGGATCAATGCCACCACATAAACGACTTTGAACAAGGTGTTGCTCGTGCGTGAGCTACCAAAGACAAAGGCCCAGATCTTGCTGGAATAATAGCCCCAACTGATGATGGTTGAATAGGCAAAGAGCACAACGGCCACCGCCAGAACCATATCGAAGCCATCAATCACGCTGTTAAAGGCCCAGCTTGTCATTTGAATGTCGGTCAGCCCTTCCACCTGCCAAGCACCGGTGACCACGATCACAAGGGCGGTCATGGACGAAATCACCACCGTATCGATGAACGGTTCTAACAGAGCCACCATGCCTTCGGAAACCGGTTCGCGGGTTTTGGCGGCCGCATGGGCGATGGTGGCAGAGCCAAGGCCCGCTTCCGTGGAATAAACGGCACGGCGCATGCCCCATACGAAGGCTCCGATAATGGCGCCGATACCGGCTTCAGGCTTCCATGCTTCGCGTATAATCAACGCCAAAGCATCGGGGATCTGGGCGGCATTGGACAAAATGATAAACAGCGCCGCCCCGATATAAAGCGCGGCCATCAAGGGCACCAGTTTTACCGTTACGCTGGCGATCTTGCTGATGCCGCCAACAATCACTACGGCCACAAGCCCCGCCAAAACAATGCCGAACAGCCAAGGGGCATCAATGCCGGTCACAGCGGAGAACTGGCTGTAGGACTGGTTCACCTGTGCGATTTGTAACAAGGACGGAATGGCGAACAGGGCATAGCTCCAAGCCAGAACGACACCTATTTTTTTCCAGCCGCGCGCCGCCAAACCCCGGCCCAGATAATACATGGGTCCGCCAGAAACCGTGCCGTCTTCATGGTGTTTGCGGTATTTCACGCCCAGCGTACATTCGGCAAATTTCAGCGTCATGGCGAAAAAGCCGATCACCGTCATCCAAAAGGCCGCACCGGGGCCACCCATGGCAATGGCAATGGCAACCCCTGCGATATTGCCCAATCCCACCGTGCCCGAAAGGGCGGTGGATAAGGCTTGAAACTGGGTGACTTCACCGGGCGCATTATCGTCGCGATATTGGCCCTTCAGGATTCGGCCCGCCAATTTGAAAGAGCGCAGATTGATGAAGCCGAAATACACTGTGAGAAACAGCATAGGGGCGGCCATCCAGATCACAATAAGTTCAACAGGCGTCCCAAATAGGCTGATTTTATAGAAAACTGCCCCTGAAAGCCCATCAATCATTTGATCGATAACACTTGCCGACGCCGGGCCAGACACCAATAAAAGCGCTGCAAATACAGCCAATATGGCGGTTTTCCCCAGATTATATGCACGCATCGTGTTCTTATCTTTCTTGAGATTCCTTATGTGAGACAGCTTAGGGGCAGGTTCATTGAACGGCAAGGATATGACGCTTGAAGTTTTGGCTCTCAATCTGCACTGTCTCGTCAGCAAAATAATAAAAGGACCTGACCGTGGCGCACGCGGCCTCTTCCAAATCTCCTCAATTTTCATCCCGCTTTGCTTTCATCTTCGCCGCTGTAGGGGCCGCTGTGGGCCTTGGCAATGTGTGGAAGTTCCCCTATGCCGCCGGCGAAAATGGCGGGGCCGCTTTTGTGGCGGTGTATCTGATCGGGCTGGTGCTGGTGGCCGCCCCGATCTTTGTGGCCGAAGTGGTCATCGGCAGGCGGGGCGCTGCCAGCCCGCCCGAAGCGCTGCGGCGCCAAGCGGTGGAGCATGGCAAGTCCAAAGGCTGGCGTATTCCGGGGCTGTTCGGCTTGTTGGCCGGACTGTTCGTGATGAGCTTTTATTCGGTGATTGCCGGATGGACGCTGGATTATATTTCCTTTGGCGCGCGGGGGATGTTTTCCAGCTTTACAGCAGAAACCGCCAGCCAGCATTTTGATGATCTGAAAGCCTCTGTGCCGCGTTTGTTATTCTGGCAAGGGCTGTTCATTCTGGCCACCTTGGGCATCGTGGCCATGGGCGTGAAGAAAGGCATCGAACGCGCTGTTACGGTGATGACCCCGGCTTTGGGGGTCTTGTTGATCTTGTTGGTGATTTATGCTCTGGCCACGGGGGATGCAGGCCGGGCCATCGAGTATCTGTTCCGTCCCGATTTCTCGAAGCTGACCCCGGATATGGCACTGGCCGCCGTGGGACAGGCTTTTTTCACCCTGTCGGTGGGGATCGGCGGTGTGATGATGTATGGCGCCTATCTGCCCAAGGGTGCGTCCATCTTTCGTGCCTCCGGCATGGTGGTGGCGGCCGATACGGCGGTAGCCTTGCTGGCCGGATTGGCGGTATTCCCCATCGTTTTTGCCAATGGGCTGGATCCTTCAGGCGGGCCGGGATTGGTGTTCGTCACCTTGCCGCTGGCCTTTTCCACCATGCCCGGTGGCGATATTCTGGGGACGCTGTTCTTCTTCTTTTTGTTCATCGCAGCCCTGACATCGGCCATCGCTCTTTATGAGCCTGTGGCCGCGTGGCTGGCGGAGCGCGGGATTAGTCGCATCAAAGGCACGGTGATTGCCGCTTTTGGCAGCTGGCTATTGGGCTTGTTGAACATTTTCAGCTTCAATCTGTGGAAAGATTTTTCGCCCTTGGGCTTTTTACCGGGTCTTGAGGGCATGACATTCTTTGGGTTGATCACCAATGGCTTGGACAAGTTGATCCTGCCCATTGGGGCGCTGATTATTTCATGGTTCGCAGGGCGGCTTTTGGCGCGGAAAGCGGTGATGGCGGAACTGGGGGTCGAGGGCGGATTGCTGTTCCGTTTTTGGATTTTCTCCCTGCGCTGGATTACCCCTGTGGCGGTGGCGATCTTGTTCCTTGTGAATCTGATCTAGGCCGCAAACTTGGCCCCGTCTCACGGTAGTTTGAGCGCCCTTGAAGGGGTATTGATCGGTTCAAAAGTAAAAAGCTGATAGGATAAGCCTATGAAAATCCGGTTGATTATCGCTTCTGCCCTCTGGCTTTTTGCTGTGACGGCTTTCATCGCGCCGCAGATGGTTGCCGCGCAAGATATCCCGCGCGGTTGGAAGACCGAGTGGAAAAAAACGGATTTCACCAAACGTTCGGTGGACCTGTCCGAGATTTTCTCCGGTGGCCCACCCAAAGACGGTATTCCGTCCATTGATCGGCCCACATTTGAAGCGATCAAAGAGGCCGATTGGCTGACAGACCGCTCGCCGGTCATCAGCCTTGAGGTTGCGGGCGAGGCGCGGGCCTATCCCTTGGCCATTCTGACACGCCATGAAATCGTCAATGACCGTATGGGCGATATGCCCATTGCCGTAACATTCTGCCCTCTGTGCAATGCTGCCATCGTGTTTGAGCGGCAGTATAATGGCCGTGAGCTGGAATTTGGCACCACGGGCAAGCTGCGCAATTCGGATCTGGTGATGTATGACCGGCAAACCGAAAGCTGGTGGCAGCAATTCACCGGCACCGCCATTGTCGGGCGGTTGACCGGAGCCGAGTTGGAGCGTTTGCCATCCCGCTTGGAAAGTTTTGCTCGATTCAAAGAACGCTTTCCCCATGGCAAGGTGTTGAAGCGTCCCTATAGCCGCACCGGACTTTATGGGGCCAATCCTTATGAGGGCTATGACAGCCTTGCCCGCCCCTTCTTATATGATGGCAGCCTGCCTAAAGAGATTCCCGCCATGGCCCGTGTGGTGAGCGTAGGAGAGCGGGCCTGGACGCTGGATCTTTTGCGCCGCGAAACGCGCATTGAAACCGTGGACGGGCTGATTCTGGAATGGGTGCCGGGTCAGGCCAGCGCTTTGGATGCCCATGAGATCGACCGGTCACGGGATGTGGGCAATGTCAGCGTGCAGCGCAAAACCGCTGACGGGCTTGTGGATGTGGTGCATGGCGTGGATTTTGCCTTTGCCTTCCATGCCTTTTATCCCGATGCCCGGATCATTCATGACATCGAAGCCCCCTAAGGGCTAGGTGCGGAACGCATCTTCGGGGTCTAGTCCCAGATCCAGTAATAACAGCGGGTCCGGACCGGGCCATAATGCTTGCGACCAATCCAGTTGGTCGCGTGCATTGAACTGGATGCCTTCCGCTTCCAATCTTTGGCGTTGCTCAAAAGCGCTTGATGCGGGCTCACCGTTCCTTTCGCATTCACCACACGGTGCCACGGAATGCCCGTTTTATCCCCGACACCAGCCAAGGCATAGCCCACCATGCGTGCCGTAACACCGGGGACATAGCGTGCAATCTGCCCATAGCTTGCCACCTGCCCCGAAGGATCGCGCAGACCAGCTTGTGGATACGTTCCGTTTTTTGTGTGTTCATGAAAGCCTTGCCATTCTGTCTGTTCAAAGCTGAGTTACCCATAAGCCCCTCATGCCCGCAAGACCTTGACTTCACAGCACCGCTCGCGCACCCATTTGCGGCGCGAAACCTTCTTTTCATTTGCACGGGATTTTGGCTATGGGCGTTCTTGGAATTATCGGCGGCAGCGGGCTTTATGATATGGATAGGCTTTCGGATGTGCGCGCCGTCGATGTGGAGTCGCCTTTTGGAGCGCCGTCCGACAAGATCGTGCGCGGGCGTTTGGGGGATCTGGAACTGGCCTTTTTGCCTCGCCACGGGGTGGGCCATCGGCTTAGCCCCACCGGCATCAATTACCGCGCCAATATCGATTGTCTGAAGCGTCTTGGTGTGACCGATATTTTATCCTTATCGGCGTGCGGATCGCTGCAAGAAGATATGGCACCGGGCGATTTTGTTCTGGTGGACCAATTCATTGATCGCAGCCGCGCCCGGCCTTTGTCCTTTTTTGAAAATGGCCTTGTGGCCCATGTGTCCATGGCAGAACCCACCTGTTCGCGGCTGCGCCAAAAGGTGGCTGTGGCGGCAAAGGCGCTGGGTATCCCCTTGCATGAAAAAGGCACCTATCTGGTGATGGAAGGCCCGCAATTTTCGACACGGGCTGAATCGCATCTTTATCGCCAATGGGGGGCGGATCTGATCGGCATGACCAATATGCCGGAGGCCCGTCTCGCCCGCGAAGCAGAGATCTGTTATCTGACGGTGGGGATGGTCACCGATTATGATTGCTGGCGCGAGGGGGAGGCGCATGTGGATGTGAGCGCTGTGCTGGAAATTCTGGTGAACAATGCCAAGACCGCCCAAAAGCTGGTGGCCGATGCAGCGCCCCTTATTATGGAGGAACGGTCCGAGACCTGTGAAGCAGGCTGTGACCGGGCTTTGGAAATGGCCATTGTTACCCATCCCGACAAGCGCGATGCGGCTTTGATGGATCGGCTGGATGCTGTGGCCGGACGTGTTCTGGGGAGGGCAGCGCAATGACCGGGAAAACGCAAAAAGAACAGCAGACAAATCAAGTGGGCGATCTGGCGAGCCGCTGGGCCACATCCAGGGTACGCACCATCCCCGATTTTCCCAAAAAAGGTATCCAGTTCCGGGACATCACCACGCTTTTGGCCGATGCAAAAGGCTTCCGCAAAGCGGTGGATGAACTGGTGCAGCCCTATGTGGGGGTGTCCATTGACAAGGTCGCGGGGATTGAAGCACGTGGCTTCATTCTGGGCGGGGCCATTGCCCATCAATTGGCCTGTGGCTTTATCCCCATCCGCAAGCCGGGTAAATTGCCCTATCGCACCATTGGTGAAAGCTATCAGCTTGAATATGGCGAAGACCGGTTGGAAATGCATGAAGATGCGGTGCGGTCAGGCGATCTGGTGCTGCTTACCGATGATCTGATTGCCACCGGCGGCACCGCCAAAGCGGCAATCAAGCTGATCCGGCAAGCGGGCGGAACCGTGGTTGCGGCTTGTTTCGCCATTGATCTTCCCGATCTGGGGGGAGCGCAAAAAATCCGCGATATGGGGGTCGAGGTGATGACCCTGTGTGCTTTCGCAGGGGATTGACTATTCGGCCTGGGTGGCGATGGGCTGGATAAGATCCCAGCCATTGCCATAAAGGTCTTTGAAAACCGCAACGCTGCCATAGGCTTCATGGCGCGGTTGTTCGCAAAATTGCACCCCGGCTTTTTTCATGCGGTCATAATCGCGGGTGAAGTTTTCTGTGTGCAGGAAAAAGCCCACGCGCCCGCCGGTTTGATCGCCGATGCGGGCGGTTTGGTCGGCCCCTTCGGCCTTTGCCAATAAAAGACACGCGCCTTGCCCGCCGGGCGGGGCAACGCGCACCCAGCGCTTGCCGCCGCCCAATGGCTGATCTTCCAGCAAAGAAAAACCCAGCGTATCGCAATAAAAAGCGATGGCTTCGTCATAATCGCGGACCAAGAGGCTGATGGCGGCGATCATCGACATGGGCTTTGCTCTTTCGTTATTCCGCCGCTTCTTGTGATTGCGGTGCGGTCCATTTCAGGATCGGTTGGCGGGCGGCGCGGGTTTCATCCAGACGCTTCAATGGTGCGAAATAAGGGGCACCGGTGAAGCGGTCTGTCTCGCCTGCGCGTGCTGCTTTGGCAAGGGCGCGCATGGAAGCGATGAACTGATCCAGCGTATCTTTCGATTCGGTCTCCGTGGGCTCGATCAGCATGGCCCCATGCACCACCAACGGGAAATACATGGTCATGGGATGATAGCCCTCGTCGATCATCGCCTTGGCGAAATCCAGCGTGGAAACGCCGGTGTCTTTCAAGAAGCGGTCATCAAAGAGCGCTTCATGCATGCATGGCCCTTCAAAAGACGGGGTCATGTCGCTGGCCAGCTCATGCAGCAGATAATTGGCGTTCAACACTGCATCTTCGGCCACTTGCCGCAAGCCATCGGCTCCATGGCTCATCATATAGGCAAGGGCGCGTACATACATGCCCATCTGCCCATGGAAGGCCACCAAACGCCCAAAGCTTTTATCGCCCTCGGCGGCTTTATGTTCGCGCAAGAAAAGCCCTTCCTCGCCCTCTTCCACAAAGGGGATCGGCGCATAAGGGGCAAGGGCTTTGGAAAACACCACAGGGCCAGAGCCGGGACCGCCGCCCCCATGGGGGGTGGAAAAGGTTTTATGCAGATTGATGTGCATGGCATCAATGCCCAGATCACCCGGACGCACGCGCCCGACGATGGCATTGAAATTGGCCCCATCGCAATAAAAGAATCCGCCCGCTTCATGCACCGCGTCGGCGATCTCGATAATATCGCGTTCAAACAGGCCGCAGGTATTGGGATTGGTGAGCATGATGCCCGCCACATCAGGACCAAGGGCGGCTTTCAAGGCCGCAAGATCCACCCGGCCATCGTCACTTGCCGGAATGGCCTTCACTTGATAGCCGCAAAAGGCGGCGGTGGCGGGGTTGGTTCCATGGGCGCTTTCCGGCACCAAAATCACTTTGCGGGCATCGCCACGCGCTTCCAAAGCCGAACGAATGGCCATGATGCCGCACAGCTCGCCATGCGCTCCGGCCTTGGGGCTTAGTGCCACACTGGGCATGCCGGTCAATGTGGTCAGCCAATGGGCCAGATCGCGCATTACCGCCAAGGCACCTTGCACGGTGCTTTCCGGTTGTAGGGGATGAATATCGGCAAGACCGGGCAGGCGGGCGACCTTTTCATTGATCCGGGGATTGTGCTTCATGGTGCAGGAACCCAGCGGGAAAAAGCCGCTGTCGATGCCGTAATTCTTTTGGCTCAACCGGGTATAATGGCGCACCGTTTCGGGCTCTGACAATCCGGGAAGGCCCATGCGGTCTTCGCGTTCCAGCCCGCCAAGGGCATGGTCGAAATCCCCCACGTCTTTCAGATCCACCCCGCTATGGCGTGCATCGCCAATCTCGAAAATCAGGGGCTCTACAAGATGCAATCCGCGGTGGCCGCTGGTGGTTTCAAACGGAACGGCATTGTTTGAAGAATTCGGGCCGCTTTGGGTGGGACGTCCGGTACGGTTCATGGACATGATCAAAGCTCCGCTTGCATAATATCGGCCAAGGCATCCGAAAGGGCCGCAATATCCCCGTCGCTCACCGTTTCGGTGGTGGCAAGGATCAAGATATTGGCGAGATCGTCCTATCGGGATACAGCCGCGAGGCGGGAACACCGGCCAGAATTTTGCGCCCGGCCAAGGCTTCGACCACCGGGGCCGCAGGACGGTCAAGGCGCACCGACACTTCATTGAAGAACTGGTTGTTGAGCACCTCTACTCCCTTGATACCGGAAAGCGCCGCCTTCAGGCGTGTGGCCTGCCGGTGATTGAGCAACGCCAATTTGCGCAAGCCCTCTTCGCCAAGCAAGGTCATATGGATGGTAAAGGCCAAAGAGCACAAACCGGAATTGGTGCAGATATTGGAGGTGGCCTTTTCTCGACGGATATGCTGTTCACGGGTGGAAAGGGTCAGCACGAAACCACGTTGGCCGTCTGCATCCACGGTTTCCCCAACCAAGCGCCCCGGCATTTGGCGCACGAACTTTGCACGGGTGGCAAACAGACCCAGATAGGGGCCGCCGAAATTGAGACTGTTGCCGATGGATTGCCCTTCGGCCACCACGATATCGGCTCCCATTTCGCCGGGGGACCGCACAGCGCCCAAAGACACCACTTCTGTCACCACTGCCACCAAAAGCGCGCCTTTTGCATGGGCGGCCTCGGCGATGGGGCCTAGATCATGCAAATGGCCGAACATGTCGGGGGTTTGTACCACCACGCAGGAGGTATTGTCGTCAATGGCGGCGATCAGACGGTCCATATCGCCTTGTGCATCATCGGGGGAGGGGGCGAGGCGCACCACATCTTCATCGCCAAAGCGGGTCATGGTTTGCGCCACATCGCCATAATGGCTGTGCAATCCGCCAGCAAGAATTGCCCGTTTACGGCCCCGTGTGATGCGCCGTGCCATCAAGATCGCTTCGCCGCAAGCGGTGGAGCCATCATAGAGTGAGGCATTGGCCACATCGCAGCCCAAAAGATTGGCCACTTGTGTTTGAAATTCAAACAGATATTGCAGCGTGCCCTGGGCAATTTCCGGCTGATAAGGCGTATAGGCGGTCAGGAATTCGCCCCGTTGAATGAGATGATCCACTGTTGCCGGGACATGGTGGCGATAAGCTCCACAGCCCACGAAAAAGGCATGTTCCGCTGCCGGGACATTTTTCCGGGCATAATCGCGGAACAGGCGGTCCACCTCCATTTCGCTTTTATGCAAAGGCAGGTCCAGCAAGGCATCAAGCCGGGCCGCGGGCGGTACATCGCGGAACAAATCGTCGATGGATTGCACGCCAATGGCCGAAAGCATGGCTCGGCGGTCAGTCTCGTTATGCGGAAGATAGCGCATGGGCGAAGGCCTTTTTGCGGGCGTTACAGCCGGTTATCCCAAATCTTTGACAAAAGCCTCATAGGCATCTTCATCCATCAGATCATCCAGTTCCGACGGGTCGCTCAAGGCGATTTCAAAGAACCATCCGGCGTCCAAAGGGCTTGTGTTCACGGTGGCCGGTTCATCCACCACTGCTGTATTTAACCCGATAATCTCGCCGGAAACCGGGGCATAAAGCTCGCTGGCGGCTTTCACGGATTCCACAACGGCGGCTTCATCGCCTTTGGTCAATGTCGCGCCTTTTTCCGGCAGTTCCACAAACACCACATCGCCCAATTGGGCTTGGGCATAATCGGTGATGCCCACGGTGCCTTTGCCATCTTCCACGCGGATCCATTCATGGTCTTCGCTATATCGGATCATGGTCATTTCAAACGCTCCCTTATCTTGATGATTATCAACGAGTTTT
Source organism: Iodidimonas gelatinilytica (assembly GCF_008579125.1). Classification (NCBI taxonomy): domain Bacteria; kingdom Pseudomonadati; phylum Pseudomonadota; class Alphaproteobacteria; order Iodidimonadales; family Iodidimonadaceae; genus Iodidimonas; species Iodidimonas gelatinilytica. The sequence continues at coordinate 283,039 of NZ_BKCL01000002.1, forward strand.
AGGCGATCAGCCTTTTGTTTTGGCGGTTTTTCGCACATAATTCTGTGTAACGAACGGCAAGGCCTGAACGCTGGCGGGGCGAACCTTGCCGCGCACCAAAAGCCCCAGATCGGTGCCGGGGGCCTGAAAAGCGCTGTCTACATAGCCCATGGCCACAGGCCCGCCTAATGTAGGGCCAAAACCGCCGGAGGTCAGCGCGCCGATGGTGCGTGTGCCATCGGCGGTGGTGATGGGGGTGCCTTCGCGGGCAATGGCGCGGTCTTTGGGGCGGATGCCAACGCGCACGCGGTCTGTACCATCGGTGAATTGTTGCAGGATTTTGGCGGCACCGGGGAAATCCGCCCGTTCGCGGCGTGCTTTGGGAACAGCCCATTTAAGAGCCGCTTCCACGGGTGTGGTTGCCGTATCGATATCATGTCCATAAAGGCACAGGCCCGCTTCCAGACGCAGCGAATCGCGTGCGCCAAGACCGATGGGGGCCACATCTTCATAGGCCAGCAAACGCCGGGCGAAGCGTTCTGCATGTTCCGCAGGGATGGAGATTTCAAAACCGTCTTCGCCGGTATAGCCGGAACGGCTGATAATCGTCGGGATACCGTCGATTTCGGTCCATAGCGCTTCCATGAAGGAAAGTGCTGCGCAGTCCGGGGCAATATCGGCCAGAACCGCCGCCGCTTTTGGCCCTTGAAGGGCAAGCAGGGCGCGGTCGTCCAGGCGGTGTAGCTGGGCGCGGCCTTCAAGCTTTTTGGAGATATGGGCAAAATCACTGTCTTTGGGGCCGGCATTCACCACCAGAAACAAGCCGTCTTCGCCATCCTTGCGCCGGGTAACCATCAGATCGTCAAGAATACCGCCTTCGTCATTCAGCAAAAGCGTATAGCGCATGGCACCGGGCTTTAATGTGGCCAATATTCCGGGCACCAGACCTTCAAGGGCCACGGCCACATCGGTGGAGCCTTGAAGGGAGGTCAGATAGGCTTGCCCCATATGGGAAACATCGAACAGCCCGGCTTTTTCGCGGGTGTGCAGATGCTCGGCCATGATGCCGGAGGGATAATGCACTGGCATGTCATAGCCCGCAAAGGGCACCATCTTGCCGCCCAATTCCAGATGCAGGCTATGCAGGGCTGTGGTTTTGTTGGCCGCAGTGATGGGTGCGGTATCAGGCTTAGGGGCATCGGTCATTCTGCGGCTCCGGTCAGGCGCCGTAATGGCGCAAAGGGCTTTGGCCGCGAAATGCGGCACCAACAAGCCCCCTCTGTCACGGAACCTGAGAGATTTCACCAACGCCCAAAAAGCGCCGCCTTATCCCCGTCGGTGAGCAAGGATTTCCCTTGCTGCTTTCCAGAGTGTCCGCCGCCAACGGTCCTTTTGCCTGAGAGTTTCCGGGGCGGTTGCTCCTTCGGCGTCGTGAACGGGGTGATATGGCCCTGTTCAGGCTCTCTCCCGCAGGCGGCCAGTGACGGTTACCCGCCACTAGACAATATGTGTCGTTCCTCTATCCGTCCAAGTGCGTCTCTGTCAACGCAGCAGATTATAGCGCACGTCTTGGGCATCCAGCTGGAAGCCGATCAGAATCTCGTAATCATAACGCCGGGCCTGCTCGATGGTGGGCAGGATCTGGCGGATGGTTTCACGGCTTATGGCCCGTTGTTGATCGGCCTCGAAGTGAAGGCGGGTGTCATAAATATCCTTGGCGACGATTTCCGAATTGTCGCGCACCACCGCCACGAACCAGCGCAGGGAGACATCCCCCGTGGCAGGCAAAGCCGGGCCGCGCATGGCGGCAATGGTGAAGGACACATCGCTCACCACATCGCGGCCTTGATCGCAATCGAGGCTCAGATTGGAGATGCTGGCTTCATAGGCGATATCGGCGGCATTTTTTTCTTCGCCGATAAAGCGGGTATAAGACCCGGTGCCACCCACCACCGCGAGGGCGGGGCAGCGCTGCACTGTCACTTCCAGAGGATTTTTATTGGAGCCGCAGGCGCAAGCGTTGCAAGCGAGCCCAAAACGGCGAGTTTCAGCAATTGGCGCATTCTGGACATCGAGTCTCTTCAATTTGATGTTGGCAAGATCGGCACGGTGCAAAATACCCTTAAGGCCTTGGGCGCGTGATGGCAATCACTGCTGGCATTTGGAGACGCGCTGTTTACCCCTACAGCTTTCACCGCTCATTCAAAATTGAAACGGTTTTTTCCCAAAGATGCTTGCGCTATGCTGATGTTGCGTCCACATGAGGGCGTATCGGCCTTATCGGCACCAAAGGACTGGACCCCCATGAGCAAACCGAGCCTTCATATTCTTCTTGCAGCGCCGCGCGGTTTTTGCGCCGGCGTTGATCGTGCGATCAAAATTGTCGAACTGGCGCTGGAGCGATTCGGTGCTCCGGTTTATGTGCGCCACGAGATTGTGCATAACCGCCATGTGGTGGAAGAACTGGAAGGCAAAGGCGCTGTTTTTGTCGAGGAACTGGATGAAGTGCCGATGATGTGCCGGTGGTGTTTTCCGCCCATGGGGTTCCCAAGAATATCCCTGCCGAAGCAGATCGCCGTAAATTGATGTATGTGGATGCCACATGCCCGTTGGTGTCGAAAGTGCATCGGGAAGTGGAGCATCACGACCGCACGGGCTATCATATTCTGATGATTGGCCATGCGGGCCATCCGGAAGTGATTGGCACCATGGGGCAGGTGGCAGACGGGGCCATCACCTTGATCGAATCGGAAGAAGATGCCGAAACGGTCCAGCCCAAAGATCCCGCGAATCTTGCCTATGTCACCCAGACCACATTGTCGGTGGATGATACCGCAGGCATTGTTGAAATATTGACCCGCCGCTTCCCGGATATTCATGGGCCGCGCAAGGAAGATATTTGCTATGCCACCACCAACCGTCAGGAATCGGTGAAGGCCATTGCCGAACGCTGTGACCGGTTGTTGGTGATCGGTGCGCCCAATTCCTCGAATTCCCGCCGTTTGGTGGAAGTCTCGGAAAAGCAGGGTGTGCCGTCGCGTCTGGTGCAAAAAGCCGCAGAGATTGATTGGGAATGGTTGAAGGGCGTGACCACCATTGGTATCACCGCCGGAGCCTCGGCACCGGAAGTGCTGGTGCAGGAGGTTATTTCCGCCTTGTCCGAACATTATGATGTTCAGTTGGAAGAGGTGGAAACCGCACGGGAAGCAGTCACCTTCAAAATACCGGCTGCCCTGCGCGATAGCGCCGCCTGAACAATCGTTTAAAGGTGAGTGTGTCTGGAAAACATCGCGTCGAGATTTATACCGACGGGGCGTGTTCGGGGAATCCCGGCCCCGGTGGCTGGGGCGTTTTGCTACGCTGGAACGGCCATGAGAAAACCCTGAAGGGCGGCGAGGCAGAGACCACCAATAACCGTATGGAACTGACAGCCGCTATCAAGCGCTCGAGGCTTTGAAGCGCCCTGCCGAGGTGGATCTTTATACGGACAGCACCTATGTGCGTTCAGGCATTACCCAGTGGATTCACAACTGGAAAGCACGTGATTGGCGCACGTCCTCCAAAAAGCCGGTGAAAAATGTCGATTTGTGGCAGGCTCTGGATCAGGCGCTGGCCCGTCATCAGGTGTCCTGGCATTGGGTCAAGGGCCATGCCGGCCATGAAGGTAATGAAGCGGCCGACCAATTGGCCAATGAGGGGATGGCCCCTTATAAATCATAAGAGGAGCGTTTATGGCCCTTCCCGATAAGGACACTCTCGCTTCAATGATGGGGTTGGTGCCGCAATTATCGGCGCTTGGCATCGAGCTTTGCGAGATGGATAAGGCCCGCGCGAAAATGCGCCTGCCTTGGGCGGACCGCCTTGTGGCTTATGCGGATAGCGGGGTAATGGCGGGCGGCGCGGTGTTTACGCTGCTCGATTCGGTGCTGGGGACAGCCGTATTTTCTGCTTTGCCATCCTTGGTGCCGGTGGCAACCCTTGATTTGCGGGTGGATTATTTGAAACCGGCAACGCCAGGTCGGGATCTTTTTGCCAGCGCCCATTGCTATAAGCTGACGCGGCAGGTGGCGTTTGTGCGCGGCGTGGCTTTTCACGATACCGAAGACAGTCCCATCGCCCATGCCACGGCCAGCTTCATTCTGAACCGCCCGTCAAGCCAAGAGGCTTCTTCCGAACAAGAGGCCGCTGAAAAAGATAGCATGAAAAAGGATCAGGCATGACTCCGGAGGTCTTTGCCGCTTTGAAAGAAAAGAGCGCCCAGGAAGTGTCTTTGGCGGCCATTCCCTATGCTGGGTTTATGGGCATGTTTTTGCAAAGAAACGTCGACGATATGCTGGTGCATTTGAAATATGACATCAAGCATATCGGTGCGCCGGGGCGCTATCATGGCGGCGTTGTGGGGGCAACTTTGGAATTTGCCGCCATGGCGCAGGTGATGTGGGCGGCTTATCTCAAGGGAGAGCCTGTGGCGCGGGACAGCTTGCCCAAACCGGTGACGGTCACCGTGGATTTCCTGCGCAGTGCGGGGCTTTGTGATCTTTATGCCAGTGCCCTTATCGTGCGGCAGGGTCGGCGGATTGCCTCCGTGCGGGCAAGCGCGTGGCAAGAAGATCGCCAAAAGCCTGTGGCCGAAGCGCAGATGCATTTTCTTGTCTCATAAGGCTGACACACCCTTTTCGAGCAGGGCATATCAGCCTTTCTGAGCGGGATTATCCTTCGCCGAACAACAGGCCCCGGAACGCAAATCCCAGGAAGATCAGCCCCAGTGCCAAGGGGCACACATAGCGCAGCATGAACAGCCACAGGGCAAAGCCGAACTCGCTTTTCGGTGCCAGTTCGTCGCGGATGCTGATGCGCTTCATGCGCCAGCCCACAAAGACAGCCACCAAAAGTCCGCCCAATGGCATGATGATATTGTTGGTCAGGAAATCCAGATTATCCAGAACGGTGCCGCGTAAGAAGGTGACATCCGCCCAGTAATTGAAGGACAGGACAGAGCCGATCCCCAGAATGAAAATGGCAATGCCGCCACCGATGGCCGATTTGACGCGATTGATGCCGCGATGTTCTTCCAGCCATGCCACGATGGGTTCTAGCAGGGAAATTGCCGAGGTGAGTGCGGCAATGGCGAGCAGCAAGAAGAAGGCCCCACCCACAAGGATGCCGCCGGGCATTTGTGCAAAAGCGACAGGAAGGGTGATGAACACAAGGCCCGGTCCTGCGCCCGGTTCCAGCCCATATTGAAACACGATGGGGAAAATGGCCAAGCCAGCCAAAATCGCAACCGCGGTATCGGCCCCGGCAATGATGAAGGCGGATTTGGGCAAGGACACATCCCTAGGCACATAAGCGCCATAAGCCATGATCGAGCCAAGCGCCAAAGAGAGCGAGAAGAAGGCTTGTCCAAGCGCCTGGATAACGGTTTCCAATGTGACTTTTGAAAAATCGGGCTGGAACAAAAACTTGAAGGTAGAGGCCGCATCGCCCACAGCCATGGCATAGGTGACCAACAGGATCAGAATAGCGAACAGGGCAGGCATCAGCCATGTGACCGCTTTTTCCAGACCACCGTGAATCCCCCGCGCGACCACCGCAATGGTCAATCCCATGAAAATGGCATGCCATAATAAAAGGAGCGGGAAATTACCCGTTATGGAACCGAAATAATCCGCAGAATTACTGGCATCAAGGGTATCGATGGAGCCGGAGAAGCTATCCACCATATAAGAGAGCGTCAGCCCCGCGATCACCGAATAAAAGCTGAGCACAAGGAACGCGCCAATAACACCGGACCAGCCGGCGATGGACCAAAGGTTTGAACGCCCTTCTTGTTTGGCAACACTTCTCACCGCATTGGGGGGAGACATTTTCCCGCGCCGCCCCAGCGAGAGCTCTGCGATCATCACCGGCACGCCAATGCCGAATACAAAGGCCAGATAGATCAGGACAAAGGCGCCGCCGCCGCCTTCCCCTGCTTCATAGGGGAATTTCCAGATATTTCCCAAGCCTACGGCACTGCCGATGGCTGCAAACATAAAGGCGAGACGCGACGACCAGTTTTCGTGCGCTGCGGGAGCAGGCCCTGCCATGGATGAATCCTTCCCCATATCTTGTTTTATCTATGATGCCTTCATGGGCTTATCATTGCATAATGCCTCGGAAGACAGGCCGCTGCAACGGCGCAAAGAAAATACGCCCGTGCTGCATGCCGCCCTTTCCGCTGTGCGTTATTTGGTGCCGAAAAGCCGGTCGCCCACATCCCCCAGGCCGGGCATGATATAGCCTTTTTCATTCAATCCTTCATCAAGGGATGCGGTGAAAACAGGAACATCCGGGTGGGCATCTTGCAGGGCTTTCACCCCTTCCGGTGCGGATACAAGGCACAAAAAGCGGATATTGGTGGCGCCGGCTTCCTTGATCAGCGAAATGGCGGCAGCGGCGGAGTTGCCGGTGGCCAACATCGGATCCACCACCAGAACATGGCGTTCATCAAGGCCATGGGGCATTTTGAAATAGTATTTCACCGGCTGCAATGTGTCGTGATCGCGGTATAGCCCCACATGTCCGACACGTGCCGAGGGGACCAGATCCAGCAAGCCCTGAAGCAGGCCATCGCCCGCCCGCATGATCGAAACAAAGCAGGGCTTTTTGCCGGAGAGCTGCTTTTTCTGGGTGATGGCGAGTGGCGTTTCAATTTCCACATCTTCCAAAGGCAAATCGCGGGTCACTTCATAGGCCAGAAGCAAGCTGATTTCGCGCAATAATTGGCGGAATTGTGCCGATGATGTGCCGGTGCGGCGCATGATGGTCAGCTTATGCCGGATAAGTGGGTGGTCGATTACGGTTAAGCCATCCTGGTCTGTGCGCGTCATTGATTTCTCCCTCAACGCAGTTTCGTGCAATTGACCACTCCGCGCCGGTTCGATCAAGCAAGGATTGCGGCAATCGGGCTTTGAAGACGGGGTGATGTGAAATTCATGGCAGTTTTGATAAGTTTTGCTATAGTAAGGCATTAGAAAATCTAATGCATCAGCCGAGGCAATGACACGTCATGTTTTACCGATTTTTTCTGGAGCACCCGAAATCCGTCGGCGAAGGCTATTTCGCGCATATGGCTTCTGCCCTGAGTTTCGCGGTTTTATTGCTGACCGGAGCCGGCGTGTGTTTTGTTCACGCCTTTTTACCGGGATGTTTCACCAAAACCGGCAGCGCCATAGTGGGGCGGCTGCATGATAAAATGATACGCAGCCGCAGACGGCGACCGCAAAATGCCCAGTGTCCGGACCGGCCTATGGCCAGCTTCGATTATGTAATCTGAAGCATTAATTGTTCGGGCAGCCTATTTTCGGAGATGGTTTATGTCGGCGATGGACTTGGCAATTCTCGCCGCAGGGACCCTGTTTTATGCGGTTTTTTCCAAACGTCTGAATGATGGGCTGGTGACCCTGCCCATGGCCTTTGCCCTGTTCGGGTTTTTGGTGGGGGCCGACGGTTTTGATTTGGTGGCCTTCGATACGGGGCATGGCAGCATTCATTTATTGGCAGAGCTGACCTTGGCTCTTGTGCTGTTCAGCGATGCGGCCCGTTTGGATGTGAAAGAACTGTTGAACGGCAAGATTTTGGCGCTGCGTATGCTGCTGGTGGGGCTGCCTTTAGCTGTTTTGATCGGCGGTGTGTTGGCGCTGCTTTTATTCCCCGATGCCCCTCCCACGGCGGCGTTTTTGCTGGCGGCCATGCTCGCCCCCACCGATGCAGCCCTTGGGCAGGCGGTGCTGACAAACAAAGATGTGCCTTTGGAAACCCGCGAGGTGATGACGGCGGAAAGTGGCCTCAATGACGGCCTTGCTTTGCCTGCGGTGGTGATGTTTGCGATTTTGGCCTCGGCATCCGATGGCCCCGGCTCCTCCGGACCGGCGATGGCGCAATTTGCCGTCATGCAGATTGTTTTGGGCCCGCTGAGCGGGATCATCGTCGCATATCTTGGAGGGCATTTGATCGATTGGGCGGTGCGGTCCGGCACGGTCGCCAAGGCGTTGGAGGGGGTGGCGATGCTGGCCTTGGCGCTTTTGGCCTATGCCTTGGCCGAAAGCATTGGCGGCAATGGATTTTTAGCGGCTTTTTCGGCCGGGATTACCTTGGGCTGTACGGTGAAACACCGATGTGGAGCGCTGATTGATTTCATGGAGGAAGAAGGCCAAATCCTGACGGCCTTCACCTTTTTGCTGTTTGGCGCAACCTTGTTGCCGGACGGGCTGGCGGTGATGGGATGGGGCACTGTTCTTTATGCGCTGGCCAGCCTGTTTGTGGTGCGGGTTGTGGCGATCATGCTGTCTTTCATGGGAAGCAAGGTCGATTATCCCGGCCGGTTGTTCATGGGGTGGTTCGGGCCGCGCGGCCTTGCGTCGATCCTGTTCGCCTTGATGATCTTCGAGACATACGACGTGCCGTTTCATGCGGAATTGCAGGCATGTGTGATGCTGACCGTGGCATTTTCCATCGTTCTTCATGGCCTGTCGGCCACCCCCTTATCGCGGCTTTATGGGCGTTATATGGGCGGTGATTGCTAAGGTTTGGCCCGCTTCTGACCGCGCAAGGATTGCAAACCATAAGAGCTGAGGTTTTTTCGCCATGCTTGGGCCAATCCATCTGTCCGGTTGCAGCCGATTCCCTCAAAGGCGGATCGGTACATAAAAGAAAAGGCTCAGCCCAAAATGGCTAAGCCCTTGCTTTAAATGGTGGGCGCGGCAGGATTTGAACCTGCGACCCCTGCGGTGTGAACACAGTGCTCTACCCCTGAGCTACGCGCCCGCTCGTCACGGAGGCGCCTTATATAGCGGCTTCGGGGATGAGTGCAACCATTTTCCTGTGGCCCTTGCCAGATAAACACGCTAGATCGCCATAACTGGGCAGAAATGCTGTGAAAAGACGGTGAAAAGAGCGGATTGGCGATGACACTTTTCGTAACCCTGAGCCTGATGGGCGTTACACTTTTGGTTCTTGCGCTGACCACGCTTTTGTCCCGACGCGAATATGTGCCGGGAAAGCCGCCCTTGGTGCCTTATGGCTTTGTGCAGTTCGTGGCGATTTTGGTGCTTTTGATGCTGGCGGGTCATGTGATTACGCTGGTAACAGGCACGCCGTTCAAAGGCCGATTTTAATCCGTCTCGTCGTCTTTGAATACCACGCCCATTTGTGGCTTTGTATTCACCGACAATTCAAAAATATCGGGGCGGGAATAGTGTCCGGCGCTATCCAAGGCTTGGCGTTCGCGGGCCAAATGCCCCAGATCAAGCGGTGCCATGAGCCGGATTTCCCGATCATAAACGGGAGAGACACTATAGCAGCCATCGGGGGCGATAAGGGCGCTGCCGCCACGTTGGATCAGATCGCTGCCTTCAGGGGGCATAGAGCTCAGAATTTCCAAGGCTTGCGGCATATCGGGCTTTAAAGATGCAAAGCCATCCAGAACATGGTCTTTGGAAAGGATGCAGCCCGCTGCCGCCACAAAGCATCGGCCTTCAAAGGCATAGGCGCGGCTGGCCACCTGATGCATATCATTGACCGTGGGCCATTGGGCGATGTGGATGGCCTCGGTTTGCGCATGCATGGCGGCGCGGGCCAAGGGCATCCAATGTTCCCAGCAAATCAGGCTGCCAAGCACGCCCCACGGTGTTTCTTGTGTTTTAAGGGTAGAGCCGTCTCCGCGTCCCCAAACCAGCCGCTCAGTATAAGTGGGAACCAGCTTTCGGTGATAGATATAGGTGCCATCGGGCGCAAAGCCGAAACTGGTATTATAAAGCGTGCCGCCGCGCCGTTCATGGCTGCCGATCAGGATGTAACAGCCGGTGCGCCGGGCGGCATCGGCAAGGCGAGAGAGATATGCGTCTCCAAGCACCACGGCGTTTTGGGATAAAAGCTGATAAAGCTGCTTTGCTCCTTCTTGATTCCAAAGCGCCGCCTTGGGCGCTTCATCCAGCCATACCGGATAGCCCGGCAGCCAACATTCAGCGAAAGCGATGATGGTTGCCCCTTCTTTCGCGGCGGCTTCGATCTCCGAGATTGCCAGATCCACCGATGCCGGAAGATTCAGGAAGATCGGAGCGCGCTGGATGATCGCAAGGCACGGTTGGACGGGGGAGGATGGCGTGGCTTGGGTCATGGGGTAGCTCCCGGTTCTTTTGAGGTCGAATAGATGCGGCAGTGTTTATGAGTCGGCAAAAAAGAGCATCGTTCTTTTAGCATAAGCCCTGATGACAAGGCGTTTGCCCGATGGATATGCATTTTTTTGTCATTTTATAATCTCTTTTATAACAATCACTTAGTATAATTTTCATGCAAAAATCCTATTTCACATCAAAAAAATGCTTGAATTGCCGATTAGGTGTATTACATACCTAGTACACCGAGACGATAACTCGGTAAGAAAATACACAGTAACAAACCGACAGCCCCGAGGATAAAGCGATGATGATCGAAAACACAGCCACCAACGGATCAGCAAAACGTTCCATCCGTCGCCTTCGCCGCCGCCAGCGTTATCAACGTCTGGCCTAAGCATAGAAGCCCGAGTCACGACAGCAACATCCTGCCACAAGAGCAGATCAAAGATTGAAAGCGAGAACACAATGTTTGCCAGCACCCAAGCGCCCCGTCCTTCCACAGGATACAGCCAACGCCGTGATCGTCGCAGCCGCCGTTTTTCTGGCCGCTTGAGCCAACGCCTTGCTTCCTGACGGGATCTGCGATCGAAAAAGAAAAGGCCAGTTTCAGTGAGCGATATGCATGTCATAACGGGGCCGGGTGGCCCCGTTCTTTTTGCCATGGGCGCAGGATTTTAGCTTAGCGGGCGCGTGCGGCTTGGTTCCAGCTTGTGTCGTCTGTCAGGCTGGAAAGAAAGGCCATGGCATCATGGGCCGTTCGTTGCGGGTCTTCTTCCATCGGGATATGACCCAGATCTTCATAGACCAGAAGATGCGATTGCGGGATCTGTTCCGCCAAAGCCGTGCCCACTTCCAGTGGCAAAAGGGTGTCTTTCCCGCCCCATAGGATCAGGGTAGGACTGATGATCCGGCTTGGATCTACAGGGACATCGGGCGTGGCGAAATATTCCATCATGGCCTCACGCGATCCTTCCATCAGCAGCAAATGCCAATATCGATCCACCAGCGTTTCGGTGACGCGCTGTTTGTCGGCCATAACATTTTTCAAGCCTTCCCGGATAATGGCGCGCGGGGTTATCCATGTCATCAGATGGCGCAAGACCGGAGTGCGTGCCAAGGTAAATGCAAGGGGGACGGAGCGCGGGGGCATGGCTTCAGGATAATAACCCGATGAATCGATCAGGATTAATCCGGCAATCTTTTGCGGGTGCTGCAAGGCATAGGCGATGCTCATTTTTCCGCCCATGGAATTGCCGCCAAGAACAAAGCGTTCAAGGCTGGTCGCATCAACAATGGCATCAATGGCCGCGGTCATGCCGGAAATGCCATAATCATCGCCGGGGATGCGACCTGTGAGCCCATGGGCGGGCAGATCCAGAGTGATGACCCGGAATTGTGGGGCGAGACTATCAGCCCATCCTTCCCAACTATGTAAAGAAGCGCCAGAGCCATGCACCAAAACAACGGGCGGCGCATCAGCCGGGCCATAATCGCGGTAATGGATGCGTCCGCCATTGGGCAGATCGAGAAATCGGGAGGGGGCTTTGGCGTAATATTCTGTCAGAAGCGCGCGATCCAGATCAGGTGTGCCATAATTGAGCACGATCACACATAACAGAACAGCAAAAATGGCTATGGCCCATAGGCACCATTTTGCAAACGTCCACATTCTTCTCCCCCCGGTCATAGATGTGATGGCGCAAGAAACGGCGCTGGCCCGCCTATTCACGAATCACCATTTGGAGGTGGAATATAGCGTGCTGTTTCTCTGAAGGAAATCTAAAGAGGAGGGGATGTGGTCTTTTTTACAGCCATCCTGAAATTTCATTGCGAACCAGCGTTTCCAGCATCTCGATATGATCGGGATGATCATTGAGGCAAGGGACGCAGGAAAAATGCTCACCACCGGAAGCCATGAAAATGTCCCGGCCTTCTATGGCAAGCTCTTCCAGAGTTTCCACGCAATCGGATGCAAAACCCGGTGCGACCACCAAAACCTTTTTCATGCCTTTGGCGGGCAAGGCTTTCAAGCGTTCATCGGTATAGGGTTCGAGCCATTCCTTTGGTCCGAAGCGCGATTGAAAGGTGACCTGAAAATTTGTTTCATCCAAGTCAAGGGCTTCGCGCAGCAAGCGTCCGGTTTTCTGGCAATGGCAATGATAGGGATCGCCCTTGTCGAAATAGGCTTTGGGGATGCCGTGAAAAGATGCCAACAGCATATCCGGTTGCCATCCTTGTTCTGCGATGTGGCGGCGGACAGACGCGGCAAGGGCGGCAATATAAGCAGGGTGATCGTAATAGGGCGGGATTGTGCGAATGGCCGGTTGCCAGCGCCGTTTCATCAATTCGCGGAAAAGCTGGTCATGGACACTGGCGGTGGTGGTGGCGGAATATTGCGGATAAAGCGCCAATGTGACGATGCGGTCACAGCCCTGATCCTGAAGTTGTGTCAGCTTTTCACCGATGGAAGGTTGCCCATAGCGCATGGCCCAGGCCACCACCAGTCGGTCATCGTCCAACGCCTTGGCCAACCCTTCTCCCTGAGCGCGACTGAGGGTTAAAAGCGGGCTTTCGTCGCGTTCCCGGTTCCAGATGGCGCGATATGCCCGCGCCGATTTTTGCGGGCGAAAGGGCAAGATAAAAAGATTGAGAATCAGCTTCCAAACCAAGGGGTTCAGCTCGATGACCCTTTGGTCGGAAAGAAATTCCTTCAGATATCGCCGCATCGACCAATAATCAGTGCTTTGGGGGGTGCCCAAATTGACGATCAACACGCCAATGCGCCCGATTTTAACCGGCGGATGTCCGGCAGGCAGCGGGTTTGAGCTGGTTGTGGCTAAAGAAGGCGGTGACTTGGCCATCATATATGTCCCTGCGTTTTCCCAGTGACTGCCATATCCGTAGGAGTTTGTCTTGGGCGGAGAAGCGGAAAGGTTGAAAAAAGAGTGCCTTAGCTGAAGGCGGGGCCATGCAGCCATGCCACCAAGGCAATGCGGCGACCCGCGGTGACCGGGGTAACACGATGCAGCACGAAACTGGGAAAGACAATAGCTGTGCCGAGGCTGGCCGGGGCTTCGATCACGGTGCCTTCGCCGTTCAATTCCAATCGTCCGCCTTGGTATTCGGCTTCCGGTGTGATCTGCACGGAAACCGAGAGTTTGCGTGTACGGGTGGCAGGCGCCCGCCCGCGGTCGGCATGCCAGTCATAGGTTCCCAATTCGCTGCCATCATATCGGATAAGCTGCGCGCCTTCTTGAAAGCTGTCCAGCCGAAAGCCGAAAGACTGTTGATTGATGGATGATAACAGGCGGGCAAGACGTTCAAAAATCCAGGATGTTTCGGGTTGATCGTCCAGCCATGAAATGTCGCACGCGCGGATGGATCGAACCGTACCAAACCCTGAAAGATTTCCTGATTCTGTGGGAGAAAGGTCCATCAACTGACGTAATGTCTGGCACTCTTCAGCGCTGAATACATCTTGCTGTGCGACAAAAACCTCTCCGGAGCCCGTAAAGGGCGGGCGACCATTTGTGGAGTTCAGTGCGAAAGCAGAAGACATGACAGTCTTTCAAAAATGGATATTTGAAATACAATCAAACAATCCTGTGAAAGCTGCACATAAACACTTTCTTGCAAAGGTCAATCTTTAATACAGATTCCGATCATAAAGAACGAAAATGTTATGTAAAAAACGCATGACTAAAGGCAGCGTTATGCAAAAATCACATCTACTCCGGCGGATAAAAAAGTCCAAATGATAATGCGTTGGAGATGATCTCCGACTGCAACAGTCCAAAGGACCAAGACCATGCCGATGAAGACACAGAAACCGTCTCAATCTCAGCCGCAAGCGAAACCTGGTGCGCAAAAGCCCGCCCAAGCAAAGCCTGCCGGTAAGAAATAATCGGTAGAAATAGGGTGAAAGCCCTAAAGAAGAGCCGCCGGCAATCTGGCGGCTCTTTCTTTATGCTTCGCCCACAGGCGCTCTTTTTGCCGTTTGGTCTTCCCTATCGGCTTGGCAAAACAAGCGATAAAGGAGGGCGATCACCTCGCGCGTGCGGGCATCGCCAAGGCTGTAATAAATGGTTTGGCCATCCCGCTTCGTTTGCACCAGCCCTTCGCGCCGAAGAATCGCCAGATGCTGCGATAAGGTGGATTGCCGGAGGCCCAGCGCCTCGCTTAAGGCGCCAACAGATGACGGCCCCTCGCACAAACGACAAAGGACCATCAGCCGCCCATCATGAGCCAAAATGCGCAGAAATTCGCTGGCGGATTGGGCCGAGTGTTGCATATCTTGTAAATTCATATATTTGTATATACGTATATTAGAATATAGTATCAAGAACCTCTTTGGCGCGGAGATATCTATGACGGAATTCACCCCCTTTGCCGGGTTGGCCGGTGGTGCGATGATCGGTTTGTCCGCTGTATTAGCCATGTTGTTTTTCGGAAGAATCGCAGGGGTCAGTGGTATTCTGGGCGGGTTCTTCTCGCTCTCCGCATCCGAGCGGACATGGCGCGGCGGGTTTTTGCTGGGCTTGATTGCTGCGCCGTTGATCTATTGGGCGATGATGGAGGAAAAGCCCGAAATCACCATCCTGTTCCCCTACTGCTTGTGGTTCTGGGCGGATTTTTGGTTGGCGTGGGCACCATATTGGGGGGCGGCTGTACCAGCGGCCATGGTGTGTGCGGTGTGGCGCGCTTATCGCACCGTTCGGTCATTGCCACCATCAGCTTTATGGCCACAGGCATCGCCACGGTGTTTGTGATGCGTCATCTTTTGGGGATGTGGTGATGAAGAATTTTCTGGGAAGCTTCGTAATAGGCCTTTTGTTTGGATTGGGTCTTGTGGTTTCGATGATGGTGAACCCTTTGAAGGTTCTGGCCTTTCTTGATGTTGCCGGGGCGTGGGACCCAAGCCTTTTATTTGTAATGGGAGCAGCTTTGGCCGTGACCTTTATTGCTACCGCCTTGTTTTCAAACGCACAGCACCGCTTTGGGGGGCAGGGTTCAGCCTGCCCACGCGCCGCGATGTGGATCAGCGCTTGCTGATTGGCGCGTCTTTGTTCGGTATTGGTTGGGGATTGGTCGGCTTTTGCCCCGGCCCCGCCATCACCGCCTTGGCGGTGGGCGGCATGGAGGTGGTCTATTTCGGCTTGGCCATGGTTTTTGGCATGATCGTCACCCGCTTTATATTGCAAAGGCAGGCACAAAACGCATCTGCCTAAAGCCCTGTTTCCAGAAAGCGCTCGATGCGTTTGGCGACATGGGGCCAAGCGGGTTCCCCGATCAGCCAATGGCCGTAATCGGGGAATTCCACATAGCGTGCCCGGCCTTCAAAACGGCGCACCGCTGATCTGGCCCATTCTTTGGGTGTGATGCGGTCTTGTGCGCCCACAGCCACCAGAACAGGGATGCGGATACGGTCACGGTTGACGCAAGCGGCTTGATCGCCATCCAGATACCAAAGTGCCAGTTCAAAAAGTGCACGCCCCGATTCCCAGACATAATCTGCATATACGGCGCGGGCTTCTTCCAGAGGAACGCCCGCATTGAAGACGCTCCATCGGGCTTGCTCCCACGATGCTTTATGGGGTTTTTTCCAAAAGCCGGGGCGCAAGGTGGTTTTGAGAAAGCTGCGGGTCGGCTCCCAATAAAAGGGGAACATGCCCGATGACGGGGCGGGCGACAGGCAGATCAATTTGGACCCTAGGCCCCGTGCGGCCAATTTTTGTACCAAAAGCCCACCCATGGAATGGCCGATCAGGATGGCATCGCGGTCGAAGGCGATGATCTCTTTTTCCAGCGCATCGGTATAATCAATGAGGGAGGCGCACCCCAGCTTTGCGGGAGGCGGGCTGGCGGCGGAAATATCGTGCCAAGGCAATGTGGGGGTGAGCACGCGATGGCCGCGCTCTTCAAAATAAGCACGCAGCCGGTCCCAACAATTTCCCCGGCTCCACATGCCGTGGACCATGACGATAGGCGTCTTGTCGTTCATCCGGTGTGTCCCCACTTTATCCGGGCACAAGAATAGCGTGCCGGATGGACTTATGCCAGCCCGTCACCATTCCTGCATTTATGATTTGGTGTCCAGAATTCAAAACCCACCATATCCGGGCGGTTTCATCACACCACGCCCAGATCGGGATAATCGCCCGGGCCAAGCCCCTCGATATGGGTGGAATGGAAGGTTTCGATGGCGCTTTCCACCTTGGCGGAATCATTGAAACGGGCAATGTGGAAAAGCGCATCCCCTTCATTCACCACCGGCAGATTGGTGCGGCCGATCACAATTCCGGTCACTGGCGATATCACGCTGGCATCATGTTTGCCGATGGCATCGGAAATGGTGCCTAATGTATCGCCTTTTTCGATGCGGGTGCCTTGATGCACCTCTACCCGCAACAAGCCGTTTTTCGGCGCGCGAACCCATTGGGATTCACTGGCTTTGATGACCGAATGATCAAGGGAGGGTTTGCCGCCGATCATATCGAGCACCCGCATCACATTCAAAACGCCCCGCACTCCGGCACGGATGGCCAGGCTGTTGAACCGCAGGGCTTCTCCGGCTTCATAAAGCAGGGTTTTGACATTTTTTTCTGCAGCATATTGGCGCAAGGAACCATCGCGCATATTGGCATTGATCATCACCGGCGTGCCAAAGGCGCGGGCCATGATTTCGGTTTCCTGATCATCCAGATTGGCGCGGATATGCGGATGGTTGGTGCGATGATTGGCCCCGGTGTGCAGATCGATCCCGTGGGTGCAGCGGTCGATGATTTCGCTGGCGAACACATAGGCCAGCCTTGATGCCAAAGATCCGTGCTGGGAGCCGGGAAAAGACCGGTTGAGATCGCGCCGGTCGGGCAAATAACGGGTGTGGGTGGTGAAGCCGTAAACATTGACAATGGGCACGGCGATTAGGGTGCCGCGCATACGGTTGAGAGCGGAATGGGCCATCACCTGCCGGATGATTTCAATGCCGTTGATTTCATCTCCATGCACCGCGGCCGACAAGAATAATGTCGGTCCATCGCGCTTGGCATGCACCACATGCACCGGCATGGAAATGGGCATATAACTGGATTGGCTGGGAAGTGGCACATTCACATGGGTCCGCTCCCCGGCTTCCACCTCATGGCCGGCAAGAACAAAAGACGGTCGGACGCTTTTCGATTTTGTCATGACCGGTCCCGCTTAGCCTTTCCCCTTGGTTTTCGTCCGATGTGGACGGGCATCTTTTTCGATGAATTCAATGATTTTTCCTGCAATATCCAGATGCGTGGATTTCTCGATCCCTTCCAGCCCCGGTGAGGAATTCACTTCCATCACCAGCGGACCGCGATCGGACCGCAGCATATCCACACCGCACACATTGAGCCCCATGACTTTGGCCGCCTTGACAGCGGTGGCGCGCTCTGCCGGCGTGATTTTTACCGCATGGGCCGAGCCGCCCCGATGCAGATTGGAACGGAAATCACCTTCCGGCCCTTTGCGGCGCATAGAGGCCACCACTTTTTCGCCAACCACCAAGCAACGGATGTCTTCGTTGCCGGCTTCCTTGATGAATTCCTGCACCAGAATATGGGCTTCAAGGCCAGCAAAGGCATTAATCATGCTTTTCACCGCTGGCATGGTATCGCCCAGAACCACCCCCACACCCTGGGTGCCTTCTACCAGCTTGATCACCAGAGGCGGCCCTCCCATCATATGGATCAGATCATCGGTTTGCCTTGTACCATTGGCAACGCCGGTCACGGGCAGCTTTACCCCGCGTCGGGAAAGAAGCTGCATCGAACGCAATTTGTCTCTGGATCGGGAAATGGCGACCGATTCGTTCAAGGGATAAACCCCCATCACTTCGAACTGGCGCAAAACCGCAGTGCCGAAAAAGGTGATGGATGCACCGATCCGCGGGATAACCGCATCGAATTGGGGCATTTCTTCGCCTTTATAGCGCATTTCGGGGCGCACTTCGCCCATCTTCAGATACACCTTCATGGTGTCGATCCACTGAATCTCATGGCCGCGCTCTTTGGCGGCTTCCATCAGGCGCTGGTGGGAATACAGATTCGGATTACGGGCAAGCAGGGCGATACGCATGATAGATCTCCCAATTGGCTATAGTGAGCCTAACGGATATTCGGTGCAAATACCGATATTTTTTGCGCGTGCTCTTTGACCCAGTTCACTCCATGGCGCAATGGTGATTTTGCACGGATTTTCCCGCTCAATAGTTCCATGACCATCGGATGGAGACGGCATTTTCCTGGCTGGAGCTCATTTGGCTTCTTAGGCTGAGATTGCGGGTGAGCGCCCATTCCAATGTGCCGGTGGTGATCCCGGTTCCGGTTTCTGTTGCCACTTCGAAATAGACATTGTCGGTGAGATATTTCCCCCCCGTAATGCGTGGACCATTGGAGTTTTCATCGCCCATTTCGATATTCAGCCGATCCAGCCCCAAACCGGCCCGTGCGGCCCCCACCACATCCAGACCACCCCCGCCGGACAGGCTGGCAAGGGCCGAGGCAAGCTGCACCGCTTCCAAAGGCGTCAGATCCGCCACTGATTCTCCAAATAATAGCCGCGACAGGATTTCATCTTCGGGTAAGGACGGGGTGGATTGCAGGCTGAGAGACGGGGAAGAAACAGGACCGCTAAGGCTTAAAACCACATCAAGGCCATCGACGGTTTCCCGCGCCCGGATATCCAGAATGGGGTCGATTGTGGCCGCTCCGGTGAAAATGAGTTGCCCGCCATCCAGAGTGAAGCGTCGTCCGGCAAAATCGAAGGCGCCTTTTAGCAGCGAGGCCGTGCCTTCAATGAGCGGCGTTTCGGCATCGCCAAGAATTTTCAGATGCACTTCCCATTCGGAATCCAGCCCGCGCCCACGCACGAAAATACGGCGCGGCGCATCAATCTGGAAATCCAGCGCTACCGGCATGGCGGGTTCAAAAGCGGCTTCTTGTCCATCGGGAGTGTTTGGGCCGCCACCTTCGCTGGTGCGGATTTCCGTTACCTCGATGCTGGTTACATCATTGGGCAATGATTTGCTGATATCTACATCGGCCCGGCTGGGCTCAATGGTCCCTGATGCTGTCATTGTTTCGGGCGTTTTTTGAAACCGCAGATCTGCTGATGTTACCGCTTTCACATCAACGCGCCGGATCACGGTTACATCATTCAGCAGCAAATTTATATCGGTCAGGAAATCCCCGGTTTCATCAATTTCTGCCCAGCCAGAGCCTTTCAAGGTGCCGCCATTGCCATCTTGGGCGTCAAAGCGGGTGATGCTGAGCCTGCGGTCCGAAAGATCGGCGGCAAGGGTGATGTCGGTGGCCAGAAAACCGCTGCCAAGATGCTCATATCGGGTGTCGTTCAAGCGGATATCGCCGCTGATATCGGGATTATTCAATAAGCCGCCGATTTGCAGATCCGCATGCAAGGTGCCACTGGCCTCATGTTCGGGCAAGGTGACCAGCATGAACAGGGAGGCCAATGCTCCATCCCAGGAAAGCTGCCCTTCAAGGGGGGCATCGGCCTTCGGGGCATAGTTGCCCGCCCTTAGATCAAGTGCCAAAGGCATGCGGAGGCTCAGATCGGCACGCATGGCTTCTTGGGCGCTGGCCTCGCCTTTGATGCTGAACAGACCATCGGTCAATTGCCCGTCGATGGTGGCGGAAAAAGGCGGGGTTGTGGCAAATCCCGTTATGGCCGGGGTCACATCCAAAAGCGCCAAGTGCATCTCGGCGGTGGCCGGGCCGTCGGTTTGCTCAACAGATAAACGCGCGTTGATTGTGCC
The DNA here is from genome assembly GCF_008579125.1 of Iodidimonas gelatinilytica. Classification (NCBI taxonomy): domain Bacteria; kingdom Pseudomonadati; phylum Pseudomonadota; class Alphaproteobacteria; order Iodidimonadales; family Iodidimonadaceae; genus Iodidimonas; species Iodidimonas gelatinilytica. Next base: position 302,983 of record NZ_BKCL01000002.1, read on the forward strand.
GGTGGGAAGCAGGCGCGGGGCCGCCACATTCACCAGTTCCAATGGCACCGACAGGAGATCGAGACTCCCGTGGATACGCTCTGGGCCATAGCGTGCGGTGCCGGAAATCTGGCCTTGAGATATCTGCATCCGGAAAGGCGCGATCTGCCACAGATCGCCGGTCTGTTGCGCCACGATGGGGGCAGGGGTTTTGATATCTTCCCCGAATAAAGTGCCATCCAGATCAAGGCTGATGGTTTGGCTATCCGCATCTTTGCCCCAATCCACCGCGCCCTTCAGGCTTAAAGGGCCGCGCCAATCCCCATCGGCCTCGCCACTGATATGCAGGCGTTTGCTATCCCCTTGGGCGGTGATGCCTGCGTTGGCAAGGCGGGTGAAGCCCATAGCAAAATCTGTGATCGAAAATTGGGCATCGATATAGGGCAAGGCATCGGTCAAGCGCAGTGTGGCATCAAGATTGATGGCTTCGATTTCCATCAATTCTGTGCTGGCAGAGGGGATGGTCAGATTTTCGCCTGCCCCTTCAAGACGAAGGGCTTGTTCGCCGTTCTGTGCTGAAAAGGCGGCGGTGAAGTTCATATCCCCTTGCAGGCCATAGCGTTGGCTTTGCGGCAGTTTTGAGAGATCGCCGGAGGCGCCGGCCAAGGTGCCGCGCACAAGCCCGTCGGTCCCATAAGCAAGGGCTCCTTCGATTTCCGCCCCCCCAAGGGCCAGAAAGACCAATGGCATATCAATGACGCCATTCTCTGCCATTGCCGCCCGCCCTTCGATGCGTAAGGGGCCAAGGCTGCTATCGGCACCCAGCCGAAGCTCCATATGCGGCTGGCTTACCAGATCCGTTGCCAAGGCATCCAGATGCAGGTTGAGCAATCGATAGCCTTGCACATCAAGCTGCGCCAGATCGGCTGTTGCAGCCAGTACGGGTTGATCAAAGGAGCCGGAGAGAGCGCCTTCCAGAACCAGTCCGCCATCTATATCGGTGGGGCCGGATAGACCCAGAAGCGATAGATCGGTGAACCCAAGGCGGTAAGTGATATCCAGATCCTGCGCCGTGATATCCGCCAGCCCTTGCGCAAAAACATCAAGCCCCGCCCCTGAGATCTGTGCCGACAGGATGCGCACCGTGCTGCCGGGGCTGAACTGGATATGCGATTCAAAGTGCGGGGTTTCTCCCAGCAACAGGCCAAGGCTTTCTTGCTTTGCGCTTATAGCTTCCCCGTTCATGGTCAGCTGAACGGTGATGGGATCGGCGTCATTGGCACGGGCAAGGCCGATCCGGGCCTCGATCTGTCCATCAAGCGGCAAGGCGGTGGGCAAAGGCAGACGCGACAGGGCCGTTATTTGGGCCGTCAGATCCAGCGCCAATGTTTGTGCGGTTAAAGCATAGTCCCCCGTGCCGGTGATGCTCAGCCCCGGAGCGTCTATCCGGGCGTGCGCGATATGGGCGCTGGCCGCTTCCAGATCATAGCGCCCGTTCACAGCCAAATCCGTGTCAAATTCCGCCAGATCGGGCTGATCCGGAAAGGAAAGACCGCTAATTTTTCCTGAAGATTCGATCGGGATTGCGGACTTTTCAAAACCGCCGGAAAGCTGCAATCGGGCCTGTGTGGCTTTTGCCGCATTGTCCCATTGGGGGGCATCGATCACCAATCGGGCCGTCCATAAGGGAGCTTCGAAAGTGCCTGAAAGCGTGCCATCCAGGATTGCCCCGTCATGGCGCATGGGCAGATCCAGTAGCTTCGCCCCGGCATTCTGATCGAGCGTGAGATGGTATTGAAGGTCAAGCGTTTGGCTGTTTTCGGTGTGGATTTTGCCATCCACCAGAATATTCCCTTTGGCAAAGCCCAAAGCCGCGGTGACGGGAATGATGTCGGTGTCATCAAGATCGGCAACAACCGAAAGGCTGATGGTGGGGCTGAGCCAATCCGCATAGGGGGCGTCCACCAGCCCCGATTGTGCGGCATCACCTTCGATGGACAACCGCCCGTTTTCAACCAGAATACCCGCATCATAACGGGCGCGTTTACCATATTGGGCGTCCAGACTGCCCACCCAGTCGCTGAAGGTGCCGCCGCCATCAATATGCAGGCGGGCCGGTTCTTGCGGGGCAATGTTCAAGGCATGGGCGATGATCCCATCCGGTGGCCCCACCATATCCAGCGTCACATCAAGGCGTTGTAAAGTTTCATCATAGGAGAGATCGGCGGTGATGCTGTCGGGCGCATCTGTTGCCTGTTTGCTGCCGAATGTGGAAAGCTGGCCGTTCAGGCGCTTGTCGCTCAATGCCAAATCCTGCCCTGAAGCCTCAAGTGCTGCGGCTTGGCCCAATATGGGGGCATCCAGCAAAATCTGGCCGATGCTGAATTGGGCCACGGAGATGCTGACCGGCAGTTCGGGCAAGCGCGGCAGGCGCACCGGTGCGCCGGACGTTTGTGCTTCGGGGGATGATTGGGGCAAGCGCGTCATTCGAATGTCGTGGATGGCAAGGGTGCCAATATCCACATGCCTGTCCCACAAGGCTTTTGCGCGCCATTCCAGGCGAACATCATTGGCCACCAGATAAGCCCCATCCGTATCGGACAGGGTGATGCTATCGATGCGAAAATCGGAAAAAAGCTGCCCGCGAAGGGTGCCGATTTCCACGCCGCTTTCCGCCAATATGTCGTTCAAGGTGGCGCATAACCAAAATTTTCCGGCCTTGCTATCCAGCCATAGGACCGCCGCCACCATCAGCCCGATCAACACGCCCGCCAGCGCCAAAACGCCGACAAGGGCGATGCGCCAGCGGCGCTGCCATGGCTTTTTGGGGCTGTCAGAATGTGGCGCGGCGTCGTTCAAAAGCTTTGTCCCAGGCTGATATAAAACTGGATACGGTTATCGCCGGGGCGGCGATTGATGGGCGTTGCAATGTCCACCCGGATCGGCGCAAAGGAGGTATAATATCGAAAGCCCAGACCGGCGCCCCAGCGTAAATCGCCAAATTGCGGTGTGGTGCTTTCGGTGACTTCCCCCACATCGATGAACGGCACAATCCCAAAGTCTTCGCCAATGCGAAAACGGGCTTCAAACGAGGCTTCGAACAAGGACCGTCCGCCCAAGGGTTGGCCGTCCTCGGCCAAGGGGCCGACATCTTGGAAGCCAAAGCCGCGAACCGAGCCGCCGCCACCGGAAAAAAAGCGCCGATTGGCAGGAAGGCGTTCGTTTTCGGCTCCGATGATCGACCCCACAGCCACACGGGCCGCCAGAAGGATGTCTTTGTTTTTGTCCATTGCCAGATAGCTGCTGGCATCAAATGCGGTTTTATAAAAGCTGAAAAAGCCGCTTTGTTCCGCCAGATGCGGGGCAATGGCCAGGCGGGCATAAAGACCATAGGTGGGATCGAGCACGGAATCGCGGTTGTCAAAGGTGGCGCTTAGGGGAAGGGAGGCCAGCAAGAAGGTCCGGCGCTCGTCGTTTTCTTTCACATCGGTGAAGCTGAGATCCGTTGCCACGCCGAATTGCCAATAACGACCTATGGCCCGGTCCAGCCCGGCACGGATATTCAGTTCCAGACTGTCAAAGGCATCGGTGTTTTCCCGAATGGCCCCAACACGCCCCGTCAGATATTGATCGCGGCGTAAAAAATTGGGTTTGCGAATGTCGGCCACTAAAGATTGCTCGATTTCGGCAATCTTGGCCGTCAGCGTCAGCCGTTCGTTTGCGCCGAAGAAATTTCGATGCTCCCATGTGGCATCCCCGCCGAATCCTTCACTGGTGGAAAAGCCCGCCCCCAGAGAAATGGTGCGCTGATCGGTTTCGATCACAGTGATTTTCATCTCGGGCGCGATGGTTTCTGTGTGGGCGCGTAAATCTGCCAAAGGGTCAGAAAATTGAATACGCACGCTGCCAAACAAGCGGCTGGAAATCAGCGTGCGGCGGAAGCTTTCCACCTGTGCCTGATCGTAGGGGGCACCGGATTCCCACGGCACAAGGCGGCGTAAATAGCCTTCTTTGATCGTTTCAAGGCCATCGAATCGAACATTGCCAAAGCGCATGGCCGGGCCGGTATCGAAACGATAGGTGATGCGGGCGCTATCCGTATCATGGTCGATCACCACACGACGGGTGGCGGTGCGGGCAAGCGGATAGCCAAGCTGCGGCAGGGCGGAAAGAATGGCCGTTTCTGCCAGAACAATATCTTCTGCGCGGGCCGGATCGCCGGGGGCCAAAGTCATGGCGGCCTTTAAGGCTTCCACCACATTTTCTTCAGGGCGCACGCCGGGAAAGGCGAGATCCACCAGGCCGATTTTATATTGCTTGCCGGTGAAAATGCGCATGGTAATGGCCACCGGGCTTTGGGAACTGTCGATTTGGTGGCTGATGCTGGCATTATAATATCCTTCGGATCGCAGGGCCTTTTCAAAGGTTTTGAGATCTTGCTCCAGCCGTGCCCGCAAAGCCCCATAAGAACGTGGTGGGCTTTTCTTGTCTTTTATCAGGATGGAAAGCCCTTCAAGCCGGGTTTTTAAACTGCCCGTAATGCCGGTAAGGCTCAGATCATAGGGAATATTGTTCGGGTTTCGCGCGGCCTGCCCATTGGTTTGAGCCGAAATCTGCACAGATGTCACCATGCCCGCCACCATAAGGCAGACCATCAAAGACAGCAGCGGCACGATAGGGCGCAGAGAATACATAGGGTTGAACTGTCGGACTTTCTTTGCTTTTGAACGCTTGGGACTATCAAGACGATGTGTGATGGCAATTTTACGGCAATGGTTTGCCGAATAAACTTATGGGGTGCCGCGGATGATCTTTCGGATCATGAAGCGGGCCGGGTGCAAGGCATGCCTTTGCGCCGTTTCCAAGGGCGAAAGGGTGTTTGCAATCTGTGCTGCAATGGATTGTGCCATCAATGGGGCTGTTTGAAACCCCCGCGCTCCCAAACCGGAAAAAATATAAAGCCCTGCATGATAGCGCATTTCAGGAAAGTCGCGGCGGCGTTTGTCCAATCTGGCCGCAGCATAAGCGGATTCAAACCAGCCACGGTCGAAAACGGGCCCCGCAAATGGCCCATGGTCGGGGCTGGTTACCCTTGTGCCGGACCAGAAGGAACGGGGCGCGGGCAAGTCCATAAATGGAAAATCTATCCCTGCAATACGGGCAGGCCCCGTGGGAAGATTCAGGGTTGGCGTGATATGGCTTTTGGCATTGAGCGCGATTTTGGGAGAGCTCTCCGGCGGGTGCAGGCCCAATTGCCCCGGGCGCAGCACCATTTCCGGTGCATTGGCACCCAAAAGTGCCGCCGTTCCCGTCCCTGCGGCAAGGATCAGCGTTGGCGTTTCACATAAAATTTTGCCATCAGTCCCCAATATCCGCCATCCCGCATCATGGTCGATCTGTTGGATGCTATGGGCGGAATGGGGGATGTGCTGTTGCGGCGGCGGCAAAAGGTCATAAAGCGCTTGCGGGATGATGCAGCCTGCATGGGGCCAGTGCATGGCTGGCGACTTCAGGGCCACACCGGCGATTTTGCTGGCCTCATCATGTGTGCATAAGCGTAAAAGATCCGCTGGCCAGTTCAGGCTTTCGACCGCCTTTTTGCCCCAGTTTTCTGCCTTTTTTCCTTCCAGAAGGCTTAACACCCCGCGTGGGCCATGCCACGCACCCAATGCATCATAAGTGCGCCATGCGCTGAGCAGGCTTTGAATGGAAAAACGGGCCGCGGCATTGTGGCCCAGATCGATGCGTGGGGCTAAAATAGCGGCGGGCAAAGGGGACATATGAGGGGAGGCGATCTGGATGCTGTCCAGCCCGTGATCGTGCAAAGCGGCAATCATCATGCGGGCGGCAATGCCGTCGCCAATGACAGCCACCGGACCGGAAGAGGGAGCCGGGGGCGCAAACCATGGCGCCTCAAGGTCGGGAGATGCGGACCTGCCTTTATAGCGCCCCACCAGCCGTTCACGCTTTCCCTGAAAGCCGGGCCGTTTTTCTATGTCGAATCCCGCATCCATCAAGCCGCGTCGCACATGCCCTGCGGCGGTGAAGGTGGCAAGCCGGGCATCGGGGGCGCTGAGGCGGGCCAATTGGGCATAAAGCGGGGCTGACCACATATCCAGATTACGCGAAGGGGCAAAGCCATCGAGAAACCAGGCGTCCATCCGGCCTTCCACCTGATCCAATATGGTGGCGGCATCGCCAAAGCACAGGGTCAGATGCACATGGCCTTTGTCAAATATCAGGCGGTGGATGCCGGAATAGGCGGGCGGCCATTGCGCCACAAGCTCTTGGGCCAAGGGGGCAAGGCATTGAAAAGGCTTCAAGGCCCGCAGCAGATCGGCTTTTTGAAGCGGGCGGTTTTCCACGCTCAGGAAGTGTAGCCGCGCTGAAGCCTGATGTTCACGCCAATGGTGCCAAAGTGAAAGAAAATTCAACCCTGTGCCAAAGCCTGTTTCCCCTACGGCGAGAACCGGGCGATTATGCCATAATGTATTGAATTCGCATGGTTTTATAAAAACGTCGATGCTTTCCGATAGCCCGTCATGCAGATCATAATATTTGTCGCCATGATCAAGTGATCGTGGCGTATCCTTTTCCCAATCCAGTCGCGGATGGGGTAGGGCAAGGGCGTGTGCAGGATTATCGATTGGCAATGGCATGGATGAAACGCGTTCCCGGTGGGTCTGATGGTTTCAGTCACAATGGTCTCTTTTTCTATAAAGAAAAATGAGGATAATTGCATAATTACTCTTTATGCGCGATTGTGACAGGGTGAGGGGTCACATTCTATGTAGGACGCTGTGATGGAGTTCGATCATAAAGCGAATGATATTCAGCCGGTACTATCTTCTGATGACGTGCCTCTTGAGGCTGCCCGTGCCCTTTATATCTTGTGGGATGATAAACGCGGACAGCGCTTGATGCCTGCGCGGCGTGATTTTGATCCCGCCAATATGCGTGCATTGCTTGAAGATATGGTTCTGTTCGATGTGGACGGTGCAGAATCCCGCCTGCGTGTCCGGCTTTATGGAACGCGTATTGTCCAAATGTCGGGATTGGATCTGACAGGAAAATATCTGGATCAAATTCCGGGAAGCGAGAATGTGGGGCGGCGTTGCCAATGGGTCATCGCGCATAAAGCCCCGACCTTCATTCGCAAGGTTCAGCTTGAATGGTCCCAACGATCATATCGCAGATATGATGTTCTGGCCTTGCCGCTTTCAGCCAATGATAAGGATGTGAATATGATCCTGTTTCATCTGACCTTTGAATAGAAACAGGACTCAGTCTTTGCTCATCTGATCGGGCAGGACAATGGTGACGGTGGTTCCGACATTTTTTTCACTGTCGATATGCAGCGTTCCTTCATGCACATCAACGAAGGCAGCGATCAAAGGCAGCCCAAGCCCGGTGCCCTGATGACGGCGGGTCATCACCCCGTCTACTTGCCCAAAGGGAGTCATGGCGCGTTCGATTTCTTCTTTGGACATGCCCACACCGGTATCCGTGACAATCAGTTTGCAACCGCCATCGGGCAGGGCAAGGGCATTGATGGCGATATGCCCGCCCTGTTCCGTGAACTTGACCGCATTGGATAACAGATTAAGCAGGATTTGCTTGAACAGCCGCCGGTCCACAAACAGAGAGAATTCGTCTGGCTCAATCCGGGAAACGAGGCGCAGGCCGGCCTGGTGGGCGAGTTCCCGTATCAGGCGAATACATTGCGCCACAAGCTCCGACACATCCACTTCCGACGGATAAATCTCTAGCCGGCCCGCTTCCACCTTGGAGAGGTCGAGAATGTCGTTGATGATATCCAGAAGATGCGTGCCGGAACGATGGACATCATTGGCATAATCCGATAGCGTGCATCTCCTAAAGGCCCCAGAACCTCTCCTTTTATGATCTCCGAGAAACCGAGTATGGCATTCAAAGGGGTGCGCAGTTCATGGCTCATATTGGCCAGAAACTCTGATTTCGTTCGATTGGCCAGCTCTGCCATATCGCGGCTGTTGCGCAGCTCTTCCTCGCTCTTTTTTTCATCGGTGATGTCGCGTCCGATGATTAAAATCACCTCTTCTCCATCCACATTCAGCAATTCGGCAGAGAATTTGACCGGGAATATGGTGCCATCCACCCGGCGCACGCTGGCTTCCATTTGCCGAATGGATCCATCGGTGCGAATGGCATTGCCGATTTTTATGGCCACCGTTGGGTCCCCCCAAATAGCCAGATCGAAGATGCTTTGACCCAAAATCTTGCGTCGTGACATGCCGATGGCATTGGCCAGATTGTCGTTCACATCCAAAAACACTCCAGTGCGCAGATAAGACAGCGACATCATATCCGGCGTGGCTTGAAAAACGCGCTTGAACAGAGCATCGGAGCGGACATGGGCCCGTTCGGTTTGCTTGAGTTGGGTGATGTCGATCAGGGTTGCCAGAATCGCGGGGCCTCCGGGCCAATCGACAACGGTGGCGCGGCAATCCACCCAAATTTCGGCCCCATCTTCTCGGGCAAGGCGAAATTGCTGATCTTGCGGGGCACTCCGCCCTTCCATCCGCGCGGCGATATTTCTTGAAACACTGGCGCGGTCGTCCGGGTGAATCCATTCCAGAACCGTTTTTTTGAAACTTTGGCTTTTGTCACGAACGCCCAACATATCGGCGGTGACATTGTTGACAAATAAAGGCAGACCGCCACGGTGCACCACAAAACTTTGGGTAGCCATATCAAGGATTTGGGCGACAACCCCGGGCGGGAGCGATTCCGCATTGAGCGTTGCTGCGGTGTCCATTGTTGTTATGTCATTTTTATAATTGAGCTTTATCACCACATTACTCGCTATCATAAACTATTTTTGCTGTATCAAAAATACGCATCATAATGACCCCTGAAGCATTTCCGGATACGTGTACATCTGGATGTCACGTGAATGAGATCCCGGTCAGCTCTCTGATTTCAGTTTCATACGATAACGGACGGCCGCTAAAGGATTTTATTGCCTTTTTGTGCTGCCTTTTAAGGGAAAAGCCTTGTTCCATTTTGCTTTTCTCTGAGCCGGATCCAAAGGATAGTCTAGGGACCAAGCCAAACATATTAAGACATAAATAACAGTAAAAAAGAAGGGTGCATGTTGATCTTTTTCAATCAGATGAAGGCTTGCGCCTGTGGTTGTGTCATGGCAAGGCTCGACTATGTCGCCACAGATGAAACCGCTTGAGAAAATTGATCCGCGTATTGGTGTGTTGGTCAGGGTCAGCCCCTTGATCCGGCGGATCGTTGCGCCCAATAGCGGGCCGTTTACCTATACCGGAACCGGAACATATGTCATTGGTCGGGGTACGGTGGCGGTGATCGATCCGGGGCCTGCGGATCCCACCCATGTGGAAAAGATTTTGGATGGGCTGGGATCGGAGCGGGTGTCACATATTGTGATAACCCACACGCACCGCGATCACAGCCCCGGGGCGTCTCTTCTTCAGGCTGAGACAGGGGCGCCAGTGCTGGCTTATGGGCAGCATGGGGCCGGTGCGCGGGCCGATTTGCCCTCGGATTTGGCGACGGGACAGGTGGAGGAGGGGGCGGATATGGCCTTTCGCCCCGATGAACTTTTGCGCGATGGCGACCATGTGCGCGGGCCGGGCTGGAGCCTTGAGGCTATCTGGACACCGGGCCACACTTCGAACCATCTGTGTTTCGCATTTGCCGCGGAACGGGCCTTGTTTAGCGGCGATCATGTGATGGGGTGGTCCACCAGCGTTATTTCGCCCCCTGATGGCGATATGGGGCAGTATATGGCCTCTCTCAGGCGGGTTGGTGCGCGTGATGATGCGGTCTTTTGGCCCACGCATGGTCCGCCGATCCCCAAACCTGCCGAGCATGTGGCGGCCTTGATTGCCCATCGCAAAGGCCGCGAACAGGCGGTTTTGGCATGCCTTGAAGCGGGGATATGTGATGTGCCCGGTATTGTGGCGCGGCTTTATACGGATCTGCATCCCGGCCTTATACCGGCTGCGGCCCGGTCTGTTTTGGCCCATCTGGTGGATTTGGCCGATCGGGATATGGTCGGGGTCGAGGGGGCGTTCAACGCAGAGGGGCGGTTTTTCATCACATCCCCGGCGGCACATTCATAATGCCCTTCATAGCCTGATGAAGGCCTATTAAGAAAAATCTGCAATTTTCCAGATCACCTCTTATATAGGAGACAGGTTATATAGAGGACAGGCTGTGCCAGAGTGCCGAATGGGCCTTTGCATGGCAGTGGCTGGACTGCTTGGAACAGAATGGAAGCATTGGTTATGGACGATATTGCCCTCGATCCATTTGAGCCATCCCCGGCTCCAAAGATCGATCCGTCAATTGATATCGAGGCGGAAATCCATCGCTTGCGCCATGAGCGTAATGCGGTGATTTTGGCGCATTATTATCAGGATCCCCATATTCAGGATATTGCCGATTTTGTCGGTGACAGCCTTGATCTTTCGCGCAAAGCTGCGGCCACCGATGCCGATGTGATCGCGTTTTGCGGCGTTCGGTTCATGGCGGAAGTGGCCAAAATCCTGTCGCCGGAAAAAACCGTGGTTCTGCCCGATATGCGCGCGGGATGCAGCCTTGAAGACAGTTGTCCACCGCAGGAATTTGCCGCTTTTCGCCGCGCCCATCCCGACCATCTGGCGCTTACCTATATCAATTGTTCGGCGGCGGTGAAGGCGGAAACCGATATCATCGTCACCTCGTCCAATGCGGAAGCGATCATCAACCAGATCCCATTGGACCAGAAAATCCTGTTTGCGCCGGATCGGCATTTGGGAGCCTATCTGGCCCGCAAATCCGGGCGTGATATGCTGCTTTGGCCGGGAAGCTGCATTGTCCATGAACGCTTTAGCGAGCGGGAATTGATCAAGCTGCAGGCTGCCCATCCCGATGCTCCGGTTGCCGCCCATCCCGAATGCCCGGCGCATATTCTGGAATTGGCCGATCATGTGGGGTCCACCAGCTCGATCCTGACATTTGCCAGTGATAGCCCGGCGCAAACCATCATTGTGGCCACGGAGCCGCATATCATCCATCAGATGCAAAAAGCCCAGCCGGACAAGACATTTATTGGGGCACCGGGGGCGGATGGCAATTGCAATTGCAATATGTGTCCGTTCATGGGGATGAACTCCATGGAAAAGCTGTATGTGGCCCTGCGCGATCTGGAGCCACAGATCCATCTGGATGAAGATGTGCGCAAACGCGCTTTGCGGCCTTTGCAAAAAATGCTGGAAATGAGCCCTAAATCCGCTCCTATGACCGATGTTTCAAGCATCGGCGCCGAGCGATTTAGGGTGAAAGCGCTTGAACCGGCCGTGATGCGGCTGATGATGCGTGCGGCTTTGTTTCTCTGTGCCGGCGTTTTGATGCTGCTTGTGGCCAGCAGTGGTTGGCTGGCCCATGACGGGGTGTTTATCCGTGTTCTTTTGGTGGGGGCCATTGCCATGAACGCGGCGGGCGCATGGTATTTTCTGCGCTATTTTCTCAAAGTGGTGCGTGATATCTGGCAGCATTGAGGCGGCGTTTTAAACAGCCTCATAATGCACGATCACCAGCCTTTGACCTGTGGGGCAGGGCTGGTGATCGATTGTGCGTGGGCGCGGCGCTGAACTTCGCATAAGCTATGGCCAGAATTTTGGTTATTTTTATGCGAGGAGACGTTTATGCCATCCGGCTTCGTGTTCGATGTCCTCTTTTTTCTGGCAGTCCTGTTCATCTTCTCCATTGGTGTCGGCGTTCTGGCGATCATCGTTTTATATATTGCTGACCGCACCCAAACCCATCATGCCATCCGGCGCAATTATCCCGTCATCGGGCGTATGCGCTATCTGCTTGAACATATGGGGACATTTTTGCGCCAGTATTTCTTCGCCATGGATCGCGAGGAAATGCCCTTCAACCGCGCACAACGCACCTATGTTTATCAGGCATCCAAAAATGTGGATACCACCAGTGCCTTTGGATCAACCCGCGATCTGCATGCCGCCGGATCGGTGCTGTTTGTCAATTGCGCCTTTCCCACATTGGAAAGCGATGCGCTGGAAACGTCCAGTGTAACCATTGGCAAGGATATGTGTGAGCAGCCTTACACGACCCGCAGCTGTTCAATGTTTCGGCCATGAGCTATGGGGCCATTTCCAAGCCTGCGGTGCGGGCCTTGTCGCGCGGCTGTGCCATGGAAGGGGCGTGGCTCAATACAGGCGAAGGCGCGTTATCCCCCCATCATGAAGAAGGGGGGGCCGATATCGTTTTCCAGATCGGGACGGCAAAATATGGCGTGCGCAATGAAGCGGGCGATCTGTGCGAAGACAGGCTGCGCAGCATTGCAAAACATTCTCAGGTCAAGATGATCGAGTTGAAATTGTCCCAAGGGGCAAAGCCCGGCAAGGGCGGCATTTTGCCCGGTGCCAAGGTGACAGAGGAAATCGCCCGGATTCGCGGTATCGCCAAAGGGCAGGATTCCATCAGTCCCAATCGCCATCCGGAGATCGACAATCCCGAACAATTGCTGGATATGATCAACCGTTTGCGGGACCTGAGCGGCAAACCTGTCGGCTTCAAATGCGTGGTGGGAGCCTATGGCTGGTTTGAAACGCTGTTTGAAACCATCCACCGTCGCGGTATTGAAAGCGCTCCGGATTTTATCACCATCGATTCAAGCGAAGGGGGGACCGGCGCTGCCCCTATGAGCTTGATGGATAATGTGGGGCTTCCCATCGCTGAAAGCCTGCCGATGGTGGTGGATATGATCAATGGCTATGGCCTGAAACAACGCATTCGTGTGGCTGCATCAGGCAAGCTGATCAATCCGGCCGATGTGGCCTGGGCCTTGTGCATGGGCGCGGATTTCGTGAATTCTGCACGGGGCTTCATGTTTTCGCTGGGCTGTATTCAGGCCATGCAGTGCAATAAAAACACATGCCCCACCGGCATTGCCACTCATGATCCGCGGCTGCAACGGGGGCTGAATGTGGAAGACAAAGCCCAGCGCGTCGCCAATTATATTCATCATATGCAAAAAGAGGTGGAAACCATCGCCCATAGCTGCGGCGTGGCAGAGCCGAGGCGGCTGCGGCGGATGCATGCGCGGATCATGGGAGAGAATGGGCGGTCCAAACCGATGGATGCGCTTTATCCTGATGTCCCGGCAGGGTCGTTATTGTCTTCCGCTCGCAAAGACGCGGCCATGGCCTGAAGGGATCAAAAAAGGGGGGCACTGGCTCCCCTTTTTATAAGGCTTGTCGCCAAATTAGAGTGGCTTATCGCCAACCGGCCCGATCGAACAGTTGCTGTGCCTTGGGCTGATTTTTTCCCAAAACCGAGACATTGATGTCATCGGCCTTGAACGTTCCCAAGGCTTGAAGGGACGCATTGTCTGCTTTGATATCGACCACCGGATATTCGTTGTTGCCGGCAGCGAAATAACGCTGGGCGCTATCGGAGGACAGATATTCCAGAAATGCGCGGGCTTCCGCCTTGTTCGGGGCATTTTTGACGATCCCGGCTCCGGAGATATTCACATGGGTTCCGCGATCATCCTGATTGGGGAAGATCACCGCAAGTTTCGAGACGACCTCTTGATCCGCCGGATCGTCGGATTGCATCAGGCGGACAAAATAATAGCTGTTGGCAACGGCAATGGCACATTCTCCGGTGGCTGCAGCCCGCAATTGGTCCGTATCGCCACCTTGTGGTTTGCGTGCGAAGTTTTCCACCACGCCGGTCGCCCAATCCTGCGCTTTTTCTTCGCCCAGATGGGCAATCAGCGATGCCATCAGCGACAGATTATAGACATTGGAGGAAGAGCGGATGCAGATTTGCCCTCGCCATTCGGGATCGGCGAGGTCTTCATAGCGGCTGATGCTGGCAGGATCGGCCAGATCTTTATTGACGAAGATCAACCGCGCCCGCGAGGAGAAACCGAACCAGTCACCCTTGGGGTGGCGGAGATGTGCAGGGATACGGTCTTCAAGCACATCGGATCGGGTGGATTGGAACAGGCCCGCATCTTCGGCCCGCCACAACATGCCTGCATCCACGGTGAGCAAAATATCCGCAGGACTGTTTCGCCCTTCTTGGGAGATGCGCTCGATCAGGGCATCGCCGCCGCCTTCCAGCCGGTTGACATGGATGCCGGTGGCTTTTTCAAAATCGGAATAGAGCCGCTCATCGGTTTGATAATGCCGCGAGGAATAGATGTTTACTTCTTGCGCCTTTACGGACTGCGCAAAAGACAGGGGCAAAAGCGTGCCAAGGGCCAAAAGGGCTGCACTGCCAATTTTAAAAGGACTGAAAGGCGACATAACCAACTCCGGAAAGGCGTGGGAAAGCAAGGAGGATGAATTGAGAACGATTATCAGTTGCTTTTATATCGCAAGGGTTCAGCGGAATTCAAGCCCTTTACTTTCCTGTTCCTGCGGCTTTTACGCGCGGCCAAAAAGAAGAAAAAGCAGTGCGTAAGGTTGATCCCGTGGGCTGGCCGGGCCGGGACTGGCCAATCAGGCGGGTCAGGATCACCACGGGGATCAGGCCGACAATCACGATGGTCAAGGCCGGTGTGGCAGCTTCCGCCAAGCGTTCATCGGCGGCCAGATTATGGGCTTGCACCGCCAAAGTATCGAAATTGAAGGGCCGCATGATCATGGTGGCGGGCAATTCTTTCATTACCTCCACAAAGACCAGCAAAAAGGCGGTGAGCAATGGTCCCTTCAGCAAGGGCGCATGCACTTTTCTTAAAGCCTGAAAGCGCCCTGCGCCCAAAGTGGCCGCTGCCGCATCCATGGAAGGCGTGATTTTTTCCAGTCCGGCGCGGGTGGTTTGCTGGGCCAGCGCCAAAAAGCGCACCAGATAGGCAAAGACCAGTGCTGTGATGGAGCCGGTGAGCAACAAGCCGGTGGAAAGATCGAATTGGCTGCGCATGAAGCATCCAGCCGATTGTCGAACCAGGCAAGGGGGATCAGCACGCCCACGGCGATGATCGATCCGGGAATGGCATAACCCAATCCGGCAATCCATGCGGTGGAGCGGGCCACAGCCGAACGGTTTGTGCGCATCATATAAGAAATGGCCAGAGCCAAAACCACCGCCAAGGCGGCTGTAAGAGCCGCCAGGCTGACGCTGTTGCGGATCAGGCCCAGATAGCGCCCGCCAAGCTGGGCATCCCCCACATCAAGCGCCAGCGTTACAAGAATGGCACCGGGCAGCACAAACCCGAACAAGAGCGGTAAAAAACAGAGAAAGGCGGCCAATGCGGCGCGCCAGCCAAAAAGCTTCTGTATCCCCAAGGGCCGTATCCGGCGCGATGTTTCGTGATAGCGTGCGCCTTTGCGGCTGATGCGTTCGGCCAAAAGCAGCAATGCCACAAAGCCCAGCAATAAGCTGGCCAATTGCGCCGCCGCCACCCGGTCACCAAAGGAAAACCATGTGCGGTAAATGCCGGTGGTGAAGGTTTGCACGCCGAAATAGGACACCGCCCCGAAATCGGCGAGGGTTTCCATGCATGCCAGCGCCACGCCTGCCGCCAGCGCCGGACGGGCGAGAGGCAGGGCAACGCGGATGAATGCCGTCCATGAGGTGCAGCCAAGGGTGCGGCTGGCCTCGACCACACATTCCGATTGCTGCAAGAAGGCCGACCGGCCCGCCAGATAGACATAAGGATAAAGCGCTAAAACGAACAGCCAGATCGCCCCGCCAAGGGAGCGGATTTCAGGAAACCAATAGTCCCGTGGGCCCCAGCCGGTCAGATCGCGTAACAGGCTTTGCACCGGTCCTGCGACTTGTAAAAAATCCGTATAGGCATAAGCCAGCACATAGGCAGGCACGGAAAGTGGCAGGATCATCGCCCATTCAAATTGCCGCCTGCCGGGGAAATCAAAAAGGGTGACAAGCCATGCCGAGCCGGTGCCAACCAAAAAGGTGCCAAGGCCCACCCCCATCACCAACCATAAGGAATTGGCGATATAGCGCGGCAGAACGGTGGCCATCAAATGGGCCCAGCTATCGCCACCCGCCATGAACAGATGCGCGACAACCGTTGTCACCGGCAGCCCGATGAGCAAAAGCACGCCGAAAAACAGCAGGCCATCAAGCTGAAAGTACGAGACATGCCAGACACTTTATTCCGATACCTTATCCAGACGGCGTGCAATGACCTCTTTTATTCCAGCCTTGCACATAGCGGATCATAAGGCTTGGCCCAAGAAGAAAATGCGACGCGCTTGCGACTGCGCAGGCATGGCGGGCATGGACGGTATGGGCGGTTGTCTTTGGAAACAAGCTTGGCAGTTGGCGGGATGGAAGCTGCAAGCTGGCATCTTTGCCTGCAGCTTCCGTTGTTTTCCGGATTTAGCGGACTTTTCGTCCTTCGATCAGGCTGTCCACAACGCTTGGGTCGGCAAGGGTGGACGTGTCGCCCAGATTTCCGAATTCATTTTCGGCGATTTTACGCAGGATACGGCGCATGATCTTGCCCGACCGGGTTTTGGGCAATGCCGGGGTGAAATGAATATGATCGGGGGTGGCGATGGGGCCGATTTCAGTGCGGACCCACAGGCGCAGTTCCTTGGCCAGATTGTCCGTTGGCTCCAATCCGGCATTCAAGGTCACATAGCAGTAAATGCCTTGTCCCTTCACATCATGGGGAAAGCCCACAACGGCTGCTTCCGCCACAAGCTGATGGGCCACAAGGGCGCTTTCCACTTCGGCTGTTCCCATGCGGTGGCCAGATACGTTGATCACATCATCCACCCGGCCAGTGATCCAGTAATAGCCGTCTTCATCGCGCCGGCAGCCATCACCGGTGAAATAAAGGCCTTTATAGGTGCTGAAATAGGTCTGGATAAAGCGGTCATGGTCGCCATATACCGTGCGTGCCTGACCGGGCCAGCTATCGGTGATGACCAGATTGCCTTCGCCCGCGCCTTCGATGATGTCGCCTTCATTGGAAACAAGGGCCGTTTGCACGCCGAAAAAAGGTTTTGTGGCGGAACCGGGCTTCAAATCCATGGCTCCGGGCAGAGGCGTGATCATCATGCCGCCGGTTTCGGTTTGCCACCAGGTGTCCACAATGGGGCAGCGTTCCTTGCCCACAACCCGGTGATACCATAGCCAGGCTTCGGGATTGATCGGTTCCCCCACAGACCCCAAGATCCGCAAGCTGGAAAGATCATGGCGCTCTACCGGCTCGTCTCCTTCACGCATCAAAGCGCGTAGTGCAGTGGGCGCGGTGTAGAAGGTATTCACCTTATGCTTGGCGATGACCCGCCAGAAACGGTCCACATCGGGATAGGTTGGCACGCCTTCGAACATCAGGCTGGTGGCACCATTGGCCAGCGGGCCATAGATGATATAGCTGTGGCCGGTGACCCAGCCCACATCGGCGGCACACCAATAAACCTCGCCGGGGCGGTAATCGAACACATATTCATGAGTCATGGAGGCCCAGACCAGATAGCCGCCGGTGGTGTGCAACACGCCTTTGGGCTGGCCGGTGGAACCAGACGTATAAAGAATGAACAAAGGATCTTCCGCGTTCATCACCTCTGGTTCGCACGCGCTGCTCACGTCCAGTGCGGCATCGTGATACCAGATGTCGCGGCCTTCCACCCAGCCCACAGCGCCGCCGGTATGGCGCACCACCAAAACCCCTTTAAGGCCGGGGCAATGTTCGGCGGCTTTATCCAGATTGGCTTTCAAAGGCACGGGTTTTCCGGCCCGCACCCCTTCATCGCAGGTGATGGCCCATTCGCTTTTGCAATCATTGATGCGGCCCGCCAGCGCTTCGGCGGAAAAGCCGCCAAAGACGATGGAATGAACCGCCCCGATGCGGGTGCAGGCCAACATGGCATAAGCCGTTTCAACGATCATCGGCATATAGAGCGTCACCCGATCGCCTTTCTTGACGCCCATTTTCTTGAGCACATTGGCGAAGCGGCACACATGGATATAAAGCTGCTGATAGGTGATGGAATAATGATAGGCGGGATTATCGCCTTCCCAGATCAGCGCAACATCATTGGCCTTTTCCGGCAGATGCCGATCGATGCAGTTATAGCTGGCATTGAGCGTGCCATCTTCGAACCATTTGATAGAGACATCATTTTCAAAGCTGGTGTTCTTGACAGTTTTATAAGGGCTGAACCAATCGAGACGCTTGCCATGCTCGCCCCAAAATCCGTCCGGATCTGATACGGAGCGCCGATACATTTCCTCATAACGCGCCTTGTCGCACTTTGCGGCTTTGGCGAAGTCTTCGGGAACGGGAAAAATCATCTGTTCCGCCGCGGCCTGTTGCTGATCGTTCATTGTTGCTCTCCTACCCAAAGCCATTCTGTAACATCGTGATTTTGGTCTTTAGCCTAAAAGGACTGTAACGCGCTCATGGCGCGGGATCACTGTCTTTTTCTGAAAAGATTAAGTTATCTTTTACCAATGCCGCGCCCTTCCTTATTCCGCTGCAAGTTGCTGGTCCGTTGAAAGATCAAGCTGCGACAGACCTTTGATCAAGTGCCCCATATCCTTGCGCAAAGTGGAAAATCCGGCCGTTTTTTCCAGGCTCTGTTCATTCATATAAAGGGCCCGGTTGATCTCGATCTGAAGGGCGTGCCGGCCGTTTGCAGGCGCGCCATAATGGCGTGTGCAATGCCCCCCGGCATAAGGGCTATTGCGCACCACCTTATAGCCAAGCCCGGTTAAAAGCTCTTCGGCCTGATCGGTCAGACGCGGATCGCAGCTTGTGCCAAAGCGGTCGCCCAACACAATATCCGCATCCCAGTTTTTGTCGGGCATATCCACCGTGGGCCGCACAATATGCGAGGGCATGGAATGGCAATCAATCAAGGCACACCAGCCAAAATGCGTTTGCGCTTTTGTAAGCAGATGGTTCAAGGCTTGATGATAGGGCCGGTAAATATGGGCGATGCGGGCCATCACTTCGTCCAGTGAAAGGGGATGGGAATAGATGGGAACCCCCACCGCAACCACCCGCGCAATGGTGCCAAGGCCCGCCATCACCCGTTCGCTTTCGCTGGTGGCATAAGAGGGCAAAGGATCGCGGATCAGCAGCGGGTCCAGCTCGGTTTCCAAACGGTTGAGGTCCACATAAGCGCGTGGATAAACCGCCTTTAACAAGGGAACGCCATAGCTTGGGGCATGGGCGAACAGCTCGTCCACATAGCAATCTTCAGACCGGCGCAGCATGGTCCCGTCCAATTGCGAAGCCCGTTTGAAAGTCACGGGGTAATAGCGGCCACTATGGGGAGAAGAACAAAGGAACGGCCCCACCCCTCCGAAAGCAGGGAAAAGGTCATAGGGCGGTGCGGACATGTCACGCTCGGTTTGGGTCATGGATTTCAAGATGGGTAAAGGGACAGCCTTTATGCAGTGTCACCCATTGCAGTGCTTTGATGCAACAGGCACAGTGGAGAAAGAGACCTGACGTCCCGCGATTTTGGAAAGGCTGGAATGGCGCGACTGCTGATTGCCGAAGACGATGCGGCCATGCGAAATTTTCTAACGCGCTCCCTTATCCGCGCCGGGCATGAGGTGGTGGCGGTGGAAGATGGCCTGAAAGCCTTGCCGCATATCACTCCGGGCGGTTTTGATCTGTTATTGAGCGATGTGGCGATGCCGGAACTGGACGGGGTGTCGCTGGCCAAACGCGCGGCAGACCTTGACCCGATGATGAAAGTGGTTTTTATCACAGGCTTTGCTGCCATTGTCATGAATCGCAAGGACAGTGACCTGCCGCCCCTTCCGGCAGTGCTCTCCAAGCCCTTTCATTTGCGGGATCTGGTGGCGGTGATCGAGCAGCTTTGCGCATCATGATGATAGCCCCTTGGGACATGGCCTGTGATCCAAACTGATTTTCTTTTGGGGGTGTTGAGCCTGATTTTCGCGCCTTTTCTGGGCAGCTTTTTCGCCTTGCTTGCGGACCGCTTCCCCCGCGAGGAGCCTGTGGGGCTGACCCGGTCTGCGTGCCGGTCGTGCGCCACGCCTTTGACCGTTCTGGATTTGGTGCCGATCCTGTCCTTTCTGTGTTTGCGGGGGCGATGCCGCCATTGCGGCGCATCTATTCCAAAACAAACAGTGCTGTTCGAGCTTGGGGCCCTTGTTTTGGCAGGACAAGCGTTTCTGGCCTTTGGTGGCGGCTGGCCGGTGCCATTATCCTTGATGTTGGGGCTTGTGCTTCTCACCTTGTCGGTGATTGATGGCGCACATTTCTATCTGCCGGATAAGCTGACTTTACCGCTGGTTCTGGCGGGCTTGGCGGTGGCCGCCTTGGGTTTGGGAACGGATTTGCTTTCCGCAGCCATCGGGGCGGTCATAGGCTATGGCCTGCTTTATGGCATCGCCTTTTTTTATCGCATGATGCGGGGGCGGGAAGGCTTGGGGCTTGGGGATGCCAAGCTTTTGGCGGCGGCCGGGGCGTGGCTGGGATGGTTCAGCCTGCCTTATGTGCTGGTCATTGCAAGCCTTTGCGGACTTTTCTATGCGTTTATCTTGCAGCGTATGGGGCGGGGATTGAGCGCACAGGATGCGCTTCCCTTCGGGCCGTTTCTGGCTTTTGGTTTTTGGCTGGTCTGGCTTTATGGTCCGGCGATATATGGCCTGGGGGCCGCTTTCTGAAATAAAAAGGAACTTATAATGACAACGATGACCGATGATCAGCGCATGGCAGTGGAAGCGACGGCATTTCGCACGCTGCTCAAACATTTGGCGCACCGCACCGATGTGCAAAATGTCGATCTGATGGCAGTGGGGGGATTTTGCCGCAATTGTCTGGCGGAATGGTATCAGTCTGCGGCCAAAGAGGTGGGCGTCGAGCTGGATAAGGAGCGGCCCGTGAAGCCATTTACGGCCTGCCCTATGGTGAGTGGAAAGCGCAATTCCAAAGCCCTGCCAGCGAGGCGCAATTGGCGGCGATGAAAGACAGTCTGCGCAAAAATGAAGGCCGGGGGTTTTAAGCCCCGGCCTTGCCGAATGGATTGATTGAAAAGAACCGGATTATTTGGCGAAAACGGTTTTCTTCAAAATGGCATCCACAGACAGGCTGCCCGGGCCGTATTTCATGATGACCAGCATGGGGGCGGCCCACAGAATATGGGTTTGCATCATCATGGCCCAGAAATCGTCGGCGCCGCCGAAGACATAGAACTGGATGACCAGAGTCATGATCAGAATACCGGTGGCGGCCAAACGGCTGGCAAAGCCAATCAGCAACAGGAAGGGCAGGGCATATTCCGCCCACGCGGTGACCACTGCCGTCACTTCGGGGAAGGGCATACCGAATTCACTTTCAAACAGCATGGCCTGAAAGGGCTTCAGTTCGAACAGCCCGGCCAGTTTGTTGCCTGCCGATGTCCAGAAAATATGGATCATGGTGATGCGGGCAATGAACAAAACCAGCGCTTCGGGAATTTTATCGAATAGGGAATAAGCGGCTTTGGCTTTATCCAGAAGGCCGGTCCCCCCGGTTGAGGCAGTGTCGGTCATGTGGGTCTCCTTGGTTTTATCGCTTTGTGATTTGGTTAACGTGCAGTCGAGAAAACACCGGCAGAAAATGCCTGTGCCAGAGTGGATGACAGATCGAAATCGCTTTGCGATGCCGTAGCCCCCGCCGCTGCATCTTCCAGATTTGCCCCCGTCTGCAAGCTCATGAGGAAGGAAAAATCGCCATAAGGCAAGGGGATCATGTCCACCTCGTCTTGGCTGCGAAGGATCAAAAGCCGCGCAGGATTGTTGTCCATTTCCGGGGCCGGTGGCTCTTCCCCTTCGGAGGCCATTGCCAGCCGATAGATATCGAGGATCGGCCAAGGGCTGGCCAGCAAAGTGAGAGACGGGACGAAGTCAAAACGCAAGGCCGCCACCTCTTGGGGGCTAAGGCCCGCCAATTGTGCAGGATCAAAAGGCGTATGATCCGGGGCGCGATAGGCCAGATAAGAGGCCAGTTCCAGCCGCGCCACATCCGCCAGATAGCGAAGATTGGCCACCGGTGGATAGCTTTCCAGAAAATCCGGCAGTTCATGGCCATAATCCACCATGCGGCCATGTTGAGGTGGAAAGCGCTGGATATAATCGCGCATCATATGGTGGAAAAACTCTTCGCCCACCAATTTCGCCACCGCCGGATATAGCCCTTCGGTGGAGCGGGCGAGGGCCGCATGCACATTATTGCGGTAAATATCCAGTTGCACATCCGTAGGCACGCCGGGCATGGGCTTGATATGGGGCGCAAGTGCCGTATCGCCGCGGCCTGAAAGAGCATCGGCAAAAGCGGATTGTATGCCTGCAAGTGTTATTTTATCCGGCGACGCTGGCATTGTTTGTCCCTTGCACCAAAGATGCCATGACATGCTCGGCTTGCTTTGCTTCAGCCAAAAGATCCGCAAAGGGCGGCAGATTGTCGTCGCGCTCGATCAAGGTGGGCTTTGGGCCGATCCGAATGATGGCCTGTTCATATAAAGCCCACACATCATCATTGATCGGTGTGCCATGGGTGTCGATGCGAATGTCTCGTTCGCCATACTGGTCGATGCTATGGCCGGCCAGATGGATTTCGCCCACGGCATCGCCGGGGATGGCATCCAGATAGCCGATGGGATCGAAGCCGTGGTTCATGGCGCAGACATGGATATTGTTCACATCAAGCAGCAGGCCGCAGCCGGTGGCTTTGACAAGGGCGCGCAAGAAGTCTGGCTCTGTCATATCGGCATTGGCAAATTCGAGATAGGTGGAAGGGTTTTCCACCAAAATGGTGCGCCCCAATGCCTCTTGCATGCGATTGACATTGGCTGTCATGGCCGCAAGGGCTGCGGTGGTTAGCGGCAGGGGCAAAAGATCCGCAAGAAAATGATCCTGATAGCGGCTCCAGGACAAATGCTCGGACACCACAAAAGGGTCAAACCGGTCGACCAGCGCTTTCAAACGGGCCAGATGGTCCGGATCTACCGGGTCATATGATCCAAGGGACGCGCCAACGCCGTGCAAAGACAAGGGGTAATTGGACCGCACCGCTTCAAGTGTTGTCAGTCTGGGACCACCACCGAGCATATAATTCTCGGGGTGGACCTCGAAAAATCCGAGGTCGGGACGTCCTTCAAGAACATCCCGATAATGCTCGACCTTCAAACCGATGCCGGTTTTATCCGGCATCGGGCGGTCAGGCTGAAATCCGGGCATCAAATGCCTCAGGCTTTTTTCTCTTCGAGGCTGCCACCGGCAAGCTTTTCGCACACGCCTTTAGGAACGAACATCCAGGCATTGCCTTGGAAATCCACTTTGGACGTGCCCTGGCAAGAGGTGCCGGGACCTGCTTTACAATCGTTTTGGCCGGCTTTGGCAACACCGTAGCATTTTTCAGCTTTCTTGGCCCAATCCTGAGCTTGAGCGGAAGAAACAGAAACAGCCGCGGCAAGGGCGCCGGCAAGGGCGATGGTGGTGGCTTTGGATGTCAGCGTTTTCATAGCAATTTTCTCCAGTTAAGTAGGGCACAGATCATCTGGCTTTTAGATAATCCGAGGCCGGCATTTGACGGTTGGCCTGATAGCTCTCCGCGCCGACACCCCTTAAAGGTAAGCGGGATGGGGTCAAAGGTGAAGTCAGATGATTTTCACATTGTCGTCAGACGGTTTAGGTGGAGTATCACGAAATCCCCACCTTGTTTTCAGCCTGACGGTACCGCATTTTACGGGTCCGGCCTTAGCCGGCGTTGCATCGAGGATGTCTCGCGGCTACAGTCCGCGACCATTTGATGGATTTTTGTAACCAGTATAGCACAGGGGGTCCTTATGGTGACCAACGCAGGCGGTGTTGCCGGCGATATCCTTCGGTCTTTCATCGAGCGCATTGAGCGGCTCGAAGAAGAAAAAAAAGGGATCGCGGATGATATCAAGGATGTTTATGCAGAAGCCAAATCATCTGGCTTCGAACCCAAAATCATGCGCCAAGTGGTCCGTATTCGCAAAATGGAAAGCCATGAACGGGAAGAGCAGGAAGCCTTGCTCGATGTTTATATGCACGCCCTTGAAGGACATAGCGGTGGCCCGGCGGAAGCTGCCGAGGACTAATCGTCTCCAAAACGTGCACCAATACAGTTTCAGGCGCTGATTTCGGGAAGGTTTTGATGGGTGAACTGCCGCAAATCCGGCGGCAGGCGTGACGCCAGTCCATTGAGCTTTTTCGGATCGCCACTGGTTAAAAGCCGTAAATGGCCGCTGCCCGATATATCCATTTCCGGGTGGCGGGCCAAATACCCCTCCAAAGCTGTGGCCACCATATGGGGCTGGGTGAAAATCTCCACCGTTCGGGGCAGGGCCTTGCGGAACTGGTCGATCGCAAAGGGATAATGGGTGCAGGCAAGGGCGGCGCTGTCGATGGCAGCGGCCCCTTTTTGCGCGATGAGCCCGGCCACATAACCATCCACCAGACTCTGGATGTCCGCATCGGGAAGATGGGCTTCGATGGCATCGGCAAGGCCCGGGCAGGCTTGCTGGAACACGGTGATTTCAGGCGCCCGTTGAGAGATTTCCAGAACAAAGGCCCGGGAGGCCACAGTGCGCGGTGTGGCGAAAATGGCAATGCTGCGGCTTTTGCGATGGGGCGGGGTGCTGGCCGGCGTTTTTATGGCCCAGTCCTGTCCGGTGATGGTTTCCACCAAGGGGACATGCACACCCAGAACGCGCGCTTGCGGTGCATGGCGTAAAAGCCAGCCCTGTTGCAAGGGGCGCAAGGCAACGGCTGCCGCCGTGTTGCAGGCAATCACGATCAGGCGGCACCCCTGATCCAGTAAAAATTCGATGGCCTGTTGGGTGAAAGCCGCTACTTCCTTGGCATCGCGGCTGCCATAAGGGGCGCGGGCGTGATCGCCAAAATACAAGAAATCTCTATGGGGAAAGGCTTGGCGCAGGGCTTTGAGAACCGTCAGGCCGCCGGAGCCGGAATCGAAAATACCGATCACGCCATCTTACTCATTGCTGGAACCACATTATGCTTCATAACCGGATATCGTTAAAATCAGCGTTTCATCTGTGGTAGCTTATGAAGAAAAGCGGCGCAAATAAGAGTGCGCTTTATCGAACAATAGCGGCCATGAAAAATTTTCAAACGCGGGCTTGTTTGGTTTTTGGGCTCAGGCCCAGCTCATCCAGTCGGCGGTATAGGGTTGATCGCCCGATGCCCAAACGCCGGGCCACTTCGGATAACCGCCCGTCATAACGCTGGATCGCTGCTTCGATGGCTTCGGCTTCGATATCGGCAAGGGTGCGAAAATCGCCATCTTCGGTAATCAATGGCAAACAGGGGGTGGAATCCTCATGGGAGCCGGATGTTTCCACAAGACCGGAAGGCGGGGCTGTATGCTTGGGTGCGATTTGTGGAAAGTCTTCCACTTCCAGTTTTGGGCCGTCGCTCATCACCACCGCGCGGAACACGGCATTCTGCAATTGCCGGATATTGCCCGGCCATGGATAGCGGCGTAGCATGATGGTGGCGCTTTTCGACAAGGTTTTGGGCTCGATGCCTTCGGTTAAGGCAATGATTCGAGCGAAATGCTGCGCCAGTTGGGGGATATCGTCGGCGCGGTCTTTAAGGCTTGGAATGGTCAGGGGAAAGACATTCAGGCGATAAAACAGATCTTCGCGGACGATTCCCTTGGAAACCAGATCGGCCATATTGCGGTTGGTGGCGGAAATCAACCGGATATCCACCGGCACAGTTTGGCCGCCTCCGATGGGGTCCACTTCATTTTCTTGCAAAACGCGTAGCAGCTTCACCTGAATATCGTGCGGCAATTCACCGACTTCATCCAGAAACAAGGTGCCACCAGAGGCATCTTGAAATTTGCCGATATGGCGTTCTACGGCTCCGGTGAAGGCCCCTTTTTCATGGCCGAACAGGATGCTTTCCACCAGATTTTCCGGAATGGCCCCGCAATTCACCGCCACAAAGGGCTTGCCCGCCCGATCCGAGCTTTCATGAATAGCCCGGGCGAACATTTCCTTGCCAACGCCCGACGCCCCTTCAATGAGCACGGGAATAGAGGTTTTTGCCGCTTTTTTTGCCAGCCGCACCACGCTTTTAAGGGTGTCGCTTTCACCGATCAGGTCGTCAAAGCCGGGATGGGCCTGTTCGGTGGCCCGCATGGGGGCCAATTCGCCGGTCATGGCCACATGGGACAGGGCGCTGTCGATGGCCGTGCGGATGCGTTCGGCGCTGGCGGGCTTCACCAGAAAATCGCTGGCACCGGCTTTCATCGCCTGAACAATGCGGGTTACACCGGAATGGGCGGTCAACACGATCACCGGCAGGTTTGGCTTATGCGGTTTTAACTTTTCCAGCAATTCAAGCCCCGACAGGCCCGGCATTTGCAGATCAAGCACAAGGCACGACACTGCCGGGAGATCCTGATCGAGCAGGCGCGTCAAGGCGGCTTGCCCATCGGAGGCCGTTTCCACCCTATGACCGGCGCGGGTGATCATCCCCGACAGCAAATGGCGTTGTGTCGGCTCGTCATCAACAACGAGAATGAGATGCGGTGCGTGGATCATAGTGGGCCTGATACCTGATTGGCCAGCCGGTTGAACCGACAGGCACTGTTCTCTTTTTTGTATCATTACGGGACAAGCGTTAAGAAACCGCGAAAAATAGGGGGAAATGAAAGGGTTTTCCTTTGTGCGATCAGGCCGCTGCCTTGCGCTGGCTGCACAGCGCCCACATCTGTTGCAAGGGCGTTGTCCTGCGCCCCTTATGCCGGTTCCCGATTTGCAAGAGGGATATGAGCTGATTATGCCCAAAGATAGGCCTGACAACAGCGAATCGAACAGGCTGGGTGGGCGTTTGCGCCGCTATGCCCGGGTCGGTGGCTCTGTAGGTGGATTGGCGGTGCGTCTGGCGGGGGATCGACTGGTGGGGCGCTCCACCGATCAACAGGCTTTGGCCGAGGATTTGCGTACAGCCCTAGGCACCTTGAAGGGGCCGGTGATGAAGATCGCGCAGATCTTGTCCACCATTCCCGATGCCTTGCCCGCGACTTTTGCTGCGGAACTTTCGCAATTACAAGCGGCGGCCCCTTCCATGGGGCGGCAATTTGTAAAACGCCGCATGCGTTCGGAACTGGGGCCGGATTGGCAGGAGAATTTCGCGGAATTTTCTTTAGAAGCCTCTGCCGCGGCGTCCTTGGGACAGGTGCATCGCGCGCGGGCCCATGATGGAACGGCACTGGCCATCAAGCTGCAATATCCCGATATGTCCAGCACGGTGGAAGCGGATCTGAACCAGCTTGATGTGTTATTGTCGCTATACCGCCGCTATGACAGTTCCATCGATACCCGGCAGATCCGCATGGAATTGGCCGAACGTCTGCGTGAAGAACTGGATTATCGCCGCGAAGCCAAGCATATGCGGCTTTATCAGCATATGCTGCATGGTGAAATGTCGGTGCATGTGCCGCTTCCTTATCCCGATCTTGGCACCGGGCGGCTTTTGACCATGGGCTGGCTGGAAGGGCGCGGCTTGTTGCAGTTCAAAGATGCGGATCAGGACACCCGCAACCGGCTTGCCATCAATTTATTCCGGGCATGGTATGTGCCGTTCCACCGCTTCGGGGTGATCCACGGGGACCCGCATCTGGGCAATTATACCGCCGCGCCTGATCTTTCTATCAATTTGCTGGATTTTGGCTGTGTACGGGTATTTCCCCCGACATTTGTGGGGGCTGTGATCGATTTGTATCGGGCCTTGCGTGATGGAGATCGCGATCTGGCTGCCCATGCCTATGAAACATGGGGGTTCAAGGATCTGTCCAATGAACTGATCGATGTGCTCAATATCTGGGCTTCTTTTCTTTACGCTCCCTTGATGGAAGACCATCCCCGCCTGATCAATTCCGCCGCTGAACCGGGGCAATATGGCGCGCAAACGGCGGCAAAGGTGCACCGGCGTTTAAAGGAACTGGGGCCGATCACGCCGCCGAGGGAATTTGTCTTTATGGATCGGGCGGCCATTGGCCTTGGCGGGGTGTTTTTGCATCTACAGGCGGAAGTGAACTGGTACCGTCTGTTTCAGGATATTATCGACGATTTTTCTGTGCCCGCTCTGGAGAAAAGGCAAGGCGATGCCCTTGCTTATGCAGGGCTGGTGGAGTGGGCCTAAGCATCACGCCCCTAATGGAATAGACCGCATGAGAAATATTATGTCTTTTGTTGCGCAATAAAAATTGCATTTTGTGCATGTGAATAGCTTTTGCTATGGTCTTGTTGTCGTCTTTACCAGAGATCATCTGATGGAGGGAGCAATGGCTGTAATTCCCGAGGATTATCAACATGATAAAGAAGTGCAATTTAGCCGGTTCGGCAATTTTCTGTTTTGGCTTGCTGTGGGCCATCTTTGCATTCTCGCGCTGATGGCGTTGTTTCTTTTGTGATCTGTCGATGGGCCACATGGACCGGGGGGCTTGGTTGAACCATCTACCGGCCCCATATGGCCGGGCCGGGCGGTGGGTGACGTGCTTTAACACAACAAGGAGTTTGCGTGCTGTGACAAGGAAGATCGCTGTCGTTAAGGAAACCGCCATCGATGAAGGCCGTGTGGCCGCAACCCCTGAAACCGTAAAAAAGCTGATCGCTTTGGGCTTTGATGTGCATGTGGAAACAGGCGCAGGGGCCGCAGCTTCGTTTGTGGATGAAGCCTTTATAGATGCCGGCGCAAAGATCGCTGAAACACGCGGCGCAGTGCTGGATGGGGCGGATGTGATTTTGAGCGTGCGTGGACTGGAAGCGGATTCCCTGTCCGGTGTGAAGGCGGGAGCTTTGATGCTGGGGCTTTTGAACCCTTATGGCGATAAAGCGCGGATCGAAGCCTATGCCAAGGCTGATTTGCAAGCAGTTTCTTTGGAACTGGTGCCACGGATCACGCGGGCGCAAGCGATGGATGTGTTGTCTTCTCAGGCCAATCTGGCGGGCTATAAGGCGGTCTTGGAAGCGGCGCATGTCTTTACGCGGGCCTTTCCCATGATGATGACCGCTGCAGGCACTATCGCCCCGGCACGGGTGCTGGTGATGGGGGCCGGGGTTGCCGGTTTGCAAGCCATTGCCACAGCGCGGCGGTTGGGCGGCATTGTTTCCGCCACCGATGTACGCCTTGCCGCCAAGGAACAGGTGGAAAGCCTGGGCGGGAAGTTCGTGATGGTCGAAGATGACGAAGCCAGAACAGCAGAAACGGAAGGCGGATATGCCAAGGAAATGAGCGACGCCTATAAGCAGAAGCAGGCGGCGCTGATTGCCGAAACCATCAAGAAGCAGGATATTGTCATCACCACTGCTCTGATTCCGGGCCGTCCGGCCCCGAAACTGGTAACAGCCGAGATGCTGGCCAGCATGAAACCGGGATCGGTGGTGGTGGATCTGGCGGTGGAGCAAGGCGGGAACTGCGCAGGCTCCAAGCCCGGTGAAACCGTTCGCGTGGGGGGGTTTCCATTATCGGGCATCGCAATATGCCGTCTCTTGTGGCGACAGATGCCTCCATGCTGTTTGCCAAAAACCTGCTCAATTATTTGACACCGCTTGTGGACAAGGAAACAGGGGCGCTGGCCCTTGATCTTGAAGACGAGATCATTGCGGCATCTTTGGTGACGCAAAACGGTGCCATCATTCATCCGCAAATCAAATCTGCCGCCTAAGAGGGGACTATCAGATGCACGAGATCGCCATGATGGCGGCCGCGGGGGCAAGCGCCGCGACTGCCAGCCCGATTCTTCAACAGCTTTCCATTTTCGTGCTGGCGGTATTCGTCGGCTATTATGTGGTGTGGAGCGTTACACCGGCCCTCCACACGCCTTTGATGAGCGTCACCAATGCCATTTCCTCGGTGATTATTGTGGGGGCCATCATCGCCGTTGGCGGTGAAGGGACAAATATCGCCACATGGTTGGGGCTGGTGGCCATTGCCTTGGCATCGGTCAATATCTTCGGGGGTTTTGCCGTTACGGCGCGCATGCTGTCCATGTACAAGAAAAAAGAAAAGAAATGAGGGTGGGCAGATGAACCAACAATTCATTGATATTACGGCTGCGGCTTATCTGGTTGCGGCGGTTCTGTTCATCATGGCTTTGCGCGGATTGTCCAATCCGGAAACGTCGCGGCAGGGCAATGTATTTGGCATGCTGGGCATGCTGATTGCGGTGACGGCCACCATCGCCCGCCCGGATGTGTTTGAATTTGGCCTGCTGCCTGTTTTGGGCGCCATCGCCGTGGGCGGCGGGGTTGGTCTTGTGATCGCCCGGCGTATTTCCATGACGGCCATGCCGCAACTTGTGGCGGCGTTCCACAGCCTTGTGGGTTTGGCTGCGGTGATGGTGGCGGGCGCGGCTTTCGTCAATCCCGGCGCTTTTGGCATTGTGGATATGACCAGCGACCTTTTGGCCCGCGCCACCGGCAATGGGCATGGCGATATTTTTCTGGCAAGCCGCATTGAAATGAGCCTTGGTGTGGCCATCGGGGCCATCACATTTTCCGGCTCGGTGATCGCATTTTTGAAGCTGCAAGGGTTGATGTCCGGCGCTCCTATCACGCTGCCCATGCGGCATGGGATCAATCTGGTGATCGGGCTGGCGATCCTTGGCGGTCTTGTGGCCTTTTCCATGGATCAAACAGCGTCGGTGTTGGGTATTCATGTATTCTGGTGGATGACGGCTCTCAGCTTCCTCATCGGCTTCTTGCTGATCATCCCTATTGGCGGGGCGGATATGCCGGTGGTGGTTTCCATGCTCAATAGCTATTCCGGTTGGGCGGCCGCGGGCATTGGCTTTACCCTGGGCAATAATGCACTGATCGTTACCGGCGCGCTGGTGGGCTCGTCGGGGGCAATCCTGAGCTATATTATGTGTAAGGGCATGAATCGTTCGTTTATCTCGGTGATTGCCGGTGGCTTTGGTGGCGATGATGCGGGAGGGATCAAGGGCGCACGGCCTGATCGTCCGGTAAAATCCGGTTCGGCGGAAGATGCGGCCTTTATCATGAAGAACGCGGGCACTGTGCTGATCGTGCCGGGCTATGGCATGGCGGTGGCGCAGGCTCAACATGCCTTGCGGGAAATGGCCGATGTTTTGAAAGCCGAAGGGGTGACGGTAAAATATGCCATTCATCCGGTGGCGGGCCGTATGCCGGGGCATATGAATGTTTTGCTGGCGGAAGCCAATGTCCCCTATGACGAGGTGTTCGAGCTTGACGATATCAATAATGATTTCCAGACTGCCGATGTGGCCTTTGTGATCGGGGCCAATGATGTGACCAACCCCATCGCCAAAACCGATCCTTCAAGCCCTATTTTCGGTATGCCGATTTTGGATGTGGAAAAGGCAAAGACGGTGTTGTTCGTGAAGCGCTCTTTGGGGGCGGGCTATGCCGGTGTGGATAATGAGCTGTTCTGGCGTGAAAACACCATGATGCTGTTCGCCGATGCGAAAAAAATGGTCGAGGATATCGTGAAAGCGTTGAACTGATATCGTCAAAGGAGTGAGTGGACTTTGGGCGATTGACGCGCTTGGAAAAGCAGGAAAGGCCCGGTGGACATTCTCCGTCGGGCTTTTTCATTCTGCCCGTTTTCTTTTTAAAGGTGCTTTGGAGCGCTATCCGCCTTCGCAGCGATTATTTGCAAAAAGAAACAAAGAAAATGAAAGAAGGGGCTTGCGAGAAGGGCGATGCCTCGTTTATACGATCCCTCCCGAAGGCCTGCCCCAACAGGCTATTGCGGTAGATGCTGCATTTGATATATCGGGCGCGTAGCTCAGTGGGAGAGCACTACGTTGACATCGTAGGGGTCGCAAGTTCAATCCTTGCCGCGCCCACCATTTTTTGTAGAGAATACAGCATGTTAGTTTTTCTTTCGATAAGGCATGACGTGATCGTACCCCCGTCTCGGGTGCAACTCGGGTGTAAAGGCAACTTCGACGCTGTGGCGATCTCGTTGAGAAAGTCGTTCAGCGCTGGCGTTACAGTTCCAAGATATTCGGGATCGAAGGACGCGTAGATATCCGTGGACGATGGGTTCCTGTGGCCCAACCAGCCTTCAAGATCCCATTTGTCGACCCCGCGTCTCCGCATCTCGGAGGCGACGGTATAACGGATCGTTTTTGGCACCCAATCTTCCGGAAACTCGAGTTCGCGGCGCGCTCGTCGCCAGGCAGTCTTGATCGAGCTTACAGGGCGGCCTCTCCACTCCACTAACCAGCCATCGCGATCCAGCCATGGCTTGAATACGGGAACAATAGGGATAGTGGGTCGAAATTTCTTGGTCTGCTTTCTACCCTTGGGATTTAAAGAGAGGCGCATGGAGGACAGGTTCACTTGTTCGCGATCCGGGTCAGAAGAAATATCTAATACGGCTTCCGGCCGAGCGATGGTGCATAAGGCACCTACGATGTAAGCTTGGACTTGTAGCGGTTTTGTGCCGGTGACAGAACTCTATTAAGCCACCTTTGCTTCGAACGCCAATGGGCTGATGCCACCCAGATATGAGTGACGGCGACGGCTATTATAAAAGCCGTTGATATATTGGAAGATGGCAGTCCCGGTTTCACGCCGTGTTTGCCATTTCTTCCGCCAGATCAGTTCAGCTTTCAGTGATTTAAAGAACATCTCAACCGAAGCATTATCATAGCAATTCCCCTTCCCACTCATCGATGGCCGCAGGCCGTAGGCCTGCAACTTCTTTTGATAATCATGGGAACAATATTGGCTGCCACGGTCTGAGTGGAAAATACAGCCTTCAGCGGGTTGCCGCAGGTTTACTGCCATATCCAGTGCACGGATCGCCAGATCTTTCTTCATCCGGTCACTGACTGCCCAGCCAATCACACGGCGGCTGTGTAGATCAAGGATGACAGCGAGGTAGAGCCATCCCTCGGCGGTCGAGATACAGCTGATGTCACCCGCCCATTTGCGGTTAGGCATATCGGCAGCAAAGTTGCCATCCAGCAGGTTGGGCGCAATGCCAAGGCTGTGATTACTGTTCGTGGTAACCTTATGCCTGCGGGTGCGAACCGGCCTGATCCCGTTTATCCGCATCAATCTGCCAACGCGGCGCTCACCAACATCAAGCCCCGCCTCTTTAAGCTCCAGTGTCATCCTCGGTCTGCCGTAGCTGCCAAGGCTAAGCTTATACTGGTCCTTGATGTGCGCCAGCACTTTCATATCAACGCGCGACCGCTCACTCATCGGTCGTGTGCGCCAGGAACGATAGCCACGAGGGCTGACCAGCAGCATCCGGCACAGCATCTCCACTGGCCAAACATGACGCCAGCTATGCACAAACGCAAACCTCATGGGCGTTGGCTCGCGAAGAACTGCGTGGCCTTTCTTAGAATCTCCCTCTCCTCCTTGAGAATACGGTTCTCACGGCGCAGACGTTCATTCTCGCGGGCCAAATCAGCCTGCGGTGCTGCCGTCAGATCACTGGATCGATACTGCGACATCCACTTACCCAGTGTCGATAATCCAACACCCAAATCAGCAGAAACACGCCGCCGCGACAATCCGCTCGTCAGTGCAATCCGAACCGCCTCTTGCTTGAAAGCCTCTGTATGCTTCTTCATTTTACCGGTCTCCTTGTGCCAGTGTTATATGCTCAAGTCACCGGCACAAAACCGTTACAAGTCCACTATGGTGTCTTGGTCTTGGGGGCTTCTCTTCATTGGCGGAAAAGAAAAGGATTATGCCATGTTATGATAGGTTGTTGCGAGCTGGCACTAACCAGTGAAGAAATAGCGCTTGAAGGGTAAGGTGGCTGCGCCGATTGCGCAAGCGTCCCCCGGGCTTTCTGCTAGCACGAGTTGTGGCATGGGGCGTGGTTCGGCTCGTCTGCGGTGGTCGTGAATTTCGATATGCGGGATCATCATGCGTGCCAAATCACGCGGAATTCGCCCGCCTAGTACAATCACTTCCGGGTCAAGTATCGCCGACAAAGCCGAAGCAATCAACGACAAGCTATCGCGTGTACATGATAACCATTCATCTACCCCAGGCCATGATGGATCAAAGCGGCGCAGCATGTCAGATAAGCCATCGATCACCACGCCCTTGCGACTTACCGTTTGCCGTAATAATTCCAGATTAGGATGAGGATAAATCAGGCTGGGCAGGATGAGTCCGATTTCACCGGCATTGCCATTGACCCCGCGCATCAAATGATGATCGACAATGATGCCTCCACCAATCCCTGCTGCGATATATAAATAGGCGAAAGATGCATGGCTGCGCCCCACGCCTACGAGGCTTTCGCCAATAGCTGCTGCATTGCCATCATTTTCAACCCATACCGGCAGCCCGAATTGTGCTGTCAAGATATCGTCGATATTCACGATTGCCCAATCATCAAGCTGTCGTGGCGTGTTGTAGTGCGCCCGTCCGCCAAGATTATACCCGGAAATTCCTACACCTATGCCTAGCAGGCGACGATTATCGATAGGACGCCGGGTACGGATAGTCTCAAACATTCGGGAAAGTTGCGCCAAAACCGCAGGTCGCGACATTGACGGCATCTCGCATTGTTCTTCTTCCAAAACGGCGCCGGAAAAATCCATTAAAACCACGGACAGTGCGTCGGTCATCATGGCAATGCCAAAACTATAGGAAAATTCAGGCACCACATGCATTAATGTTGCAGGCTGACCGCGCCGTCTCTGCGCCTGTCGCGGACCATCGCGCAAGATGCCCGTGTCGGTCAATCCCTTGACCAAACGTGAAACGGTTTGCTGGGGAAGTCCAGAGTGGAGCACAAGGTCGGCCTGCGATAGCCCATCATGGCGCAATATCAAATCGAGAATAACTTTTTCGCGTTGTGAAATTGGTGAAATATCATTGTCTGTAAAAAATGGTGGCAAGGTCTGTATATCCTGACTGATGCGCATGCCTTTCGCCCTTCTTGCCGGTCATGGTTTTACCATGACCAAGACATCTTTTTTATCCGGTTCGGCTCGATCATGCGAACTTTTATCCTCGACGCAAGTCCTCTCGTGAGATCCTGAAGTTTCGCGTCCATTTATTTAACTCATTAATATACCCATTTTGTTGATTGTAAATTTCAACTGTGTCATATCAATCGTAATAAGGCACGGGCAGTGGACCTGCCAGCAGACATAAGTGCAAAATATTGGGTTGAGGAATAACAAGACCGGCTCTGTCAAAGTCGGCGAAAAAGATCATATGGGAGAGGTTTTTCGTTTTACCTCCATCATGATCATCGCATCCCACAGTCCAGTATTCTGCCCGGCTTGTCGCTCTGCCAGAGCCTTGCGCAAGCGTGGCGGCGGCATAGTTGTCTCGCCGAGAAAATAGGGACGGATCAATTGGGAGGACGACATGACATCTAAACGGAATATATATCTGCAATCTTGTGCCATCATTGCATTTTTGGCAGCAAACTCTACCGTTACTCTAGCTCAGCAAAACAACAGCACCGATCCTGCGTTGGAAGGTGCGCAGAGCGATGAGCCGTCCCGTGGTGGCGGCTCCCTTGAGGAGATTGTTGTCACTGGCACCAGCCGGGCGCGCAGTGGATTGAATACCCCCTTATCGCTCACCAGTCTCGATGAAGAGGGCATCCGCCGTTATTCGGCTAGCAGTCAGGCTGATATCCTGCGTTCCATCCCCACCATTAAGGCCGAAGGCGGCGGTGGCGAAGTGGCTGCCAATGTCTTTATCAAAGGCCTTCCTTCGGGTGGGCAATTCCAGTTCACGCCGTTGCAATATGATGGCGTGCCGGTATTCAGCTCCTTTGGTCTCAACAGTTCGGCCTTTGATGTTTATTATCGCAATGACTTGGGGATCGAGCGGCTTGAATTCGTGCGTGGTGGGGTATCGAACCTGTTTGGCGCCGGTTCAGTGGCTGGTCTGATCAACTATATTTCCAAAACCGGCAGCGCAGAATCGGAAGGGACGATTCAACTTGAATGGGCGGATGAAGGCCGTTTTCGCGGTGATTTTGCCACATCGGGGCCGCTCGGCGGCAAGGATTCGGATACCTTTTATGCCCTTTCCGGCTTTTATCGCTATGATGAAGGCCCGCTGAAGACCGGGCTTCCCACGGAAGGCTTTCAACTGCGCGGCAATATCAAACGTGAATTTGAAGATAATTCCGGTTCCTTTACGATTTACGGTCAATGGATTGACGACAGCGTGCAGTTCTTCTTGCCCTTCCCATTGACCGGCGAAGACAGGAATCGCCCCATTGGCAATGATGGGCAGACCATAAACAGCTTGCAAACTGACGCGGCGGCAAATCTCAATTTCCAGACCCCTGATGGCGTATTTGAAACCGGCATCCGTGATGGTGCCAGTACCGAAGGTGGTTCGGTATCGGTCGCCTTCGAACGGGAACTCGATGATGGCTGGGGAGTCAATGCCCGCGCCAAATATGCGCGCTATTCCCATGAGTTCAATCTGTTCCTTGATGGCGATGGCATCGTCAATCTGCCGGAAACGCTATCGGGTTTTCTGGATGCACGGGGTCTGGGGAGTTTGGCCAATGCCAGCTTTACCAATGAAACAAACGGTCAGGAGTTGGCCCCCGACAGCTTGCTGTTTGCCAATCGCATTCTCGATCGCAACCGTCCTGCGGAAGATTTTACCGCGGAATTGAATATCACTAAAACGCTCTTCACTGGGCCCATCGATCATTCGTTCACATTGGGCGGATTTTTTGCCCGCGCCGAAGCCGATGATGAAAATATTACCACTACTTTTCTTGCCGAGTTTAACGACCGGCCTGATCTCGTCAATCTCGTGATTCAGGATGAAGCGGGCAATGATATCACCATTTCGCGTAATGGCCTGCTCAATGCCGGAGCGGGTTTCACAAACAATCACCATACGGCCACCCGCTTTGCCGGCTATGTTGCCGATCAGATGGAAATGGACCGCTGGGTGTTCGATATTGGCTTGCGCGTCGAGAAGATCCTAGGCGATATCAGCCGCGAAGGCTCGCAATCCTTCCAGATTGATGATGATCCCAGCCTCGCCCCTGACCTACAATCTGTGATCTTTGGTAATGGCGATTTCACCAT
Source organism: Iodidimonas gelatinilytica (assembly GCF_008579125.1). Taxonomy (NCBI): domain Bacteria; kingdom Pseudomonadati; phylum Pseudomonadota; class Alphaproteobacteria; order Iodidimonadales; family Iodidimonadaceae; genus Iodidimonas; species Iodidimonas gelatinilytica. The sequence goes on from NZ_BKCL01000002.1 coordinate 340,052, forward strand.
TGGTGAAGTGGATACTAGTGAATGGGCGTTGGCCCTTGGGGCATTGTACAATTTGACCGATAGCGTCAGCCTGTATGCCAATGGCGCGCGCGGCTTTTTCTTCCCTGAAATACGCAGTGTCGGCTTTAACGCTCTCGGTGAGCCGCAAACATATAAAGCTGAAATCATCAAACAGGCGGAAGCCGGGGTGAAATATAGCGGCCCGCGTTTCTCAGCCACTCTCGCTGGGTTTTATTCCGAGCTTGATGACCGTCGCTCTGTCGATTTCGTCAATGACGGGCAAGGTGGAGTCATTGAAGTCACATCGATCCAATCGACCCGGTCCTACGGGATTGAAGCTTCGGCCAGCGTCTATCTGACCAGTGCTCTGCGGCTCGATGGAAATGTCACTTTTCAGGATCACAAATTCACCGATTTCGACAGCAATGCACAATTTATCGGCAACGAACTGCGTCGTCAGCCCAATCTGCTGTTCAATACCGGTGTGATTTATGATGATGATCGCTTTGACTTTGCTTTCTTCCAGACCTTTGTTGGCAATAATTTTGCAAATGATTCCAATACGGTGCTGTTGGATTCGCATAATATTGCCCGGCTTGATGCCGGTTATACGTTCAGCGTGATGGGCGCCCAAACTGCACGCATCGGTTTTAGCGTCTTCAATCTGTTCGATAACGATGGCGTGACGGAAGGGTCGCCGCGTCAGGGCGTGGGGCAATCCGAAGACCAAGCCTTCTTTGTCGGCCGTCCGATCCTGCCGCGTCGCTATAGCGTACGTCTCACTTATGATTTCTAGGCTTTAGAAGTCTTGAGCAGAGGTGGCCTCCCCGCACCTCTGTAATGGGTCGGCACCGAGTTTAAGATGGTGCCGACCCCCTTTCTCAATAGATAATGTATTCAATAAAGGGCTTTAAACGGGCATGACGTATTCAACCTCATCGCAGACGCAGACGCAGACGCAGACGCTTGACGCCGCCGCCCGCGCGATCCTCAAAACCAATGATCGGGGCGGCTATACGGTTCCAAATGGCCGGGTCTATCCCTTTCAGTGGAATTGGGATTCAGCCTTCGTGGCTTTGGGCTTTGCTGATTTTGACCGGGATCGTGCCTGGGTTGAAATTGAAACGTTGTTTGAAGCGCAATGGGATGATGGTTTCTTGCCACATATTGTTTTCTGGAAAGACGATAGTGGTTATTTCCCGGGCGCCTCGGTTTGGGATGCCCACAAGAACCCCGCAACATCAGGGATAACGCAGCCGCCGGTTGCCGCATCAGTGATCCGTTGGTTATGGGACTCTGGGCCAAAATCTGCCAGAGAAGCGGAGCGTATGGCTGCGCTTTATCCAAAAGTGCTGAAATGGCACCGCTGGTTCGCCCGCCATCGCGATCCGGAAGGTCGTGGGCTGGTGGTTGCCACTCATCCGTGGGAGACGGGACGCGACAATTCCCCGGAATGGGATTATCCCGCATCAGGCGTTGATATCTCCGCCGTTGGTTCCTACGAGCGCCGTGATACCAGCCACCTCGACGCCCAAATGCGGCCGACAAAGCTTGATTATGACCGCTATCTGGCTATCGTGCAATTTGGCCGCGATCATGATTGGGACCATGATGTCATCGCTCGCACCGGACCCTTTCGAGTGGCAGATGTGGGGATGACAATGATCTTGCTACGGGCCAATCGCGATCTTTTGGCGCTGGCCAAGATTTTGGGGCGCAGTAAGGATTACGCTGAAATAGAGGCCTCGATCGAAAAAACCCGAGCCGGGATTGACTGGCTGTGGAATGATGAAGTAGAGGCCTTCTGCTCCCGTGACCTGATCAGCGGGCGCTCTTCGGCAATGATCACAAGCGCCTCTTTTCTCTCGTTTTATGCGGGCGTTGGGACAGAGAAGCAAAATCAAAGCCTGATTGCACATCTTGATCGGATCAGCTCCAAGATAGACAAGATGCTGCCAAGCCTTGATCCCGATCATGAGGCCTTCGATGCTATGCGCTATTGGCGCGGGCCTTGCTGGGCGGTGGTCACCTTCCTCGTTGCTCGGGGGCTTTTGGACGAAGGGCAAAGCGAATGGGCCGAACGCCTGCGTCTTGATACCGCAGCGCTGATCCGCGACACCGGCTTTTATGAAGCCTTTTGCCCGGTCAGCGGACGCGGTACCGGGGGCGACTTATTTTCCTGGACGGCTGCCATGTGGCTTTTCTGGGCGGGCAAGGCATGAACGGCCTCGATTACAGCATCATTGCCATCTATTTGGCTGGCTTGCTGTTTTTAGGCTATGCCTTCCGCCAGCAAAGCAACCGGGGCGATTATTTCCTCGGTGGCCGTAGCTTGGCTGGTTTCCACTGGCCTTATCGACCATGGCAACACAATTATCCGCTATCAGCTTCATTTCAGCGCCTGCCTTTGTTGGTATACGCGATGGCGGCGGTATGATCTGGCTGTCTTATGAGTTGGCCGTGCCGCTTGCCATGATCTTTTTAATGTGGGCGATCATGCCCCGACTTTATGCCTCGGGTCATGTCAGTATCTATGAGTTTCTTGAAGACCGCTTCGACTATGTGACGCGTTTTCTGATCAGCATCGTCTTTCAAATCAGCCGCGCATTCGGGACCGGAATCAGCATTTATGCCATCGCGCTCATTCTTGAAAGCATGATGGGCCTGCCCTTTTGGGGAGCGGTGCTGATGATCGGGGTGATTACGGCTCTTTATTCTCTGCAAGGGGGATGAAAGCCGTCGTCTATGCCGATGCCATTCAGATGGGGATTATCTTTCTGGGGATATTTCTGTGTGCCGCCTTTGCCTTATACTATCTTGGTGGGTTGAGCGCAGTCAGCGAACAACTTGATCCGGCGCGGTTTAAGGCCGTGTCCTTTACGCGCTTTGGTATAAGCGGTGATGAATTCGGATTTCTTCCCATGTTGTTTGGCGGCATGGTGCTTTATGCCTCTTATTATGGCTGTGATCAAACACAGGCGCAGCGCATTTTATCAGCAAAAGACGCCCGCACCATGCGCCAAACCCTTCTTGCCAATGGGCTTTTACGATTTCCTATGGTGGTGCTGTATTGTGTAATGGGGCTCTTGATCGGTGCTCTTGTCATGCTTTCACCAGACCTTTCTGTGTCTGAAATTTCAGCGACCCCGGATACCATGATACCGCAATTCATCCTGACCTATTTGCCGCATGGGCTGATCGGGCTGTTGGTCGTTGCTATTTTGTCATCAGCCATGTCATCGCTCAGTTCGGTTATCAACTCTTTGTCGGCGGTGACCACGGAAGATATCGCGCTTTTGCGCGGGAATAGCCTGAGCGAACGGCATTATGTGTTATTGTCGCGGCTCTCGGCGATGATATGGGCACTGGTGATCTTGGGCTTTTCATTTTTTGGCGGTGCCATCGCCGATACTGTCATTGAGGCGATCAACAAGGTTGGCTCCATGTTTTACGGCCCTATCCTTGCGACCTTCTTGCTGGCAATCATGGTGCGCGACATCAGCGCTCGTGGGGCCAATTGGGGGTTGATGGCCGGTGTTGGAACCAATCTTTATCTTTGGCTTTTCGTTCCACAGATTTTTTGGTTTTGGTGGAATGTGATCGGGCTTCTGACAACGTTTTCGATTGCCTTTGCCTACAGTATAATCATTGATAAACGCAGACCCGCTTTCACGGGATTTGTGCGGGGCAGCCATGACGGGCCAGCTACAATGGCTCCTTGGCGTGAAACCATTATTTTGCTCATCGCCTTTGGCGTCATCCTTACAGTGATTATTGGCTTTGATGGCTTGTGGACGGCATTAACTGCATCCCCTGAAATATCTGCTGCGGAGGTGTTGTGAGCATGGTGTCAAAAAACTCTCAAAGCTCCATGCCCCCCCGCCGCCTGTTGGAGCATCTGTTTGAAAGTGCTGTGGCTTCCGTTGCCGCTCATCACTGCTTGCCGCAGCATTTGCCTCAAACTTCGGCGATCGGACGAACATTGGTTCTCGGTGCGGGTAAGGCTGCGGCTGCCATGGCGCAAACCGTTGCCCAAAGCGTGCCAGGGCGACTGGAAGGCTTGGTCGTTACCCGCTACGGGCATACTGTGGATGAGGAAATCCCCGGTATTACAGTAATTGAAGCTGCTCATCCGGTCCCCGATGAAATGAGTCTAAAGGCCGCAAGTGATATGCTGGCGCTGGCATCGAGCACCGGGCCGAATGATCGGTTGATTTTTTTGGCATCGGGCGGCGGGTCATCGGTGTTGGCTTTACCTATTCCGGGCCTAGATTTTACAAAAAAACGTGAACTTATGCGCCATTTGGTGCTGTGTGGCGCGCCTATTTCCGATATTAATACCGTGCGAAAGCATGTCTCTGCGATCAAGGGCGGGCGTTTGTTGGACGCCGCTCGGTATGCTGGCGAGGTGCTGACTTTGGTAATATCCGATGTTCCCGGCGATGATCCTGCTCTTGTTGCTTCTGGCCCCACGATCCCCGATCCGAGCCGGGTTGCAAAGGCGCGAGCGGTCATCGAACGCTGGGGTGCACCGGATCGAGAAGAGATTCTTGATCTTCTTAGGCAGGAAGAGGCTGAAACACCAAAATCCGCCCCATGTACACATCGCATCATTGTCGCTGCCCGGGCTGCTGACTGCCTGTCTTCTGCCTATGAAACCGCCCGTTCTATGGGGCTTGATGTGGTTGATCTGGGGGATCGGTTGGAAGGTGTTTCTGCGCAGCTCGGCCAAGATCATGCGCGGCTGGCTTTGAAGGCACAGGCGCAGGGACGCCCCACGCTTATTCTTTCCGGGGGGGAAACGACCGTCCAGCTTGATTCGTCCAGCGTTGGCGGATGTGGCGGACCCAATCTGGAATATCTGTTGGGGATGATGCTGGAACTCAAGGGCGCTGCGGGTATTTACGCCCTTGCCTGCGATAGCGACGGCATTGATGGCAACGGCGACCATGCCGGCGGGATCATCGAGCCTCAAAGCCTTGAACGGGCCCGCGCGCTTGGCCTTGATCCCGCCGAGAGCTTGAAGCGGCACGACAGTTATAAGCTTTTTAAAGCTTTGGGCGATCTGATTGTTACCGGGCCAACCCGCACCAATGTGAATGATTTTCGCGCCATTCTTGTGGAGCCTGTAGCTGATAGGCGTGTATCCTTGTAAGTGGAGTTGGGCACATGAGCCAAAACCATGACGGTGAGTCAAATAAGGTAGTCAATGATGGCTATCATGTCGGGGAAAGTGATGAACGACCTTGGGGACGTTGGACCGTTCTGGATGTGGGCACGGGTTATGTGGTCAAGCGTATCGAAGTGTCGCTTGGGCAAATTCTGTCAAAGCAACGCCACCAATACCGTGCCGAACATTGGCTGATTGCATGTGGGGAGGCTGATATATGGCTCGACGAGCGACAAGAGCGGCTCATTGCCGGCCAATCGGTGGATATTCCAGTGGGAGCAATCCATCGCATCGGCAATGCTGGAAATTCCGTTTTGATATTTTTTGAAGTGCAACTGGGTGATCGCCTTGAAGAAAGTGATATAGAGCGCTTGGCAGATCATTATGGCCGATAAGTATTTTATTTTCTATACAGTTATGGACTAGGTTCAGGACACATCAAACCCACCATATGATGATAGCAGCGATTAGAATTGCAGAGAAGAATGTGTGTGCGCCGCGGTCATAGCGGGTTGCGACACGTTGCCAGTCTTTGGGCGTCCAAACATATTTTCGACCTTATGGCGTTGTTTATAGGTGATTTTACAGTATCCAGCCGGGAAGTTATGGTCCTTTCGAGGCGGGATGCAGGGCGTTATTCCCTTGACGACCAATGCGGCCCTAAACTCGTCACTGTCATATCCCTTGTCACCAAGCAGTCGAGCGGGGACCTTCAGGCAATGCCGGATAAATCAGTTTGGCCCCGATATGATCGCTCATCTGGCCCTCGGTCAGGCACAGGATAACCGGTCACCCCAAAGCATCCACTACCACGTGCAGCTTAGAGTTCAGTCCGCCTTTGGTGCGTCCACTACGTCTGGGAACATCCTTTTTTTAGCAGACTGGCTGCGGTGCGGTGGGCTTTGAGATGGGTGGCGTCAATCATGAGCATTTCTGGCGCTCCTGCTTCTGCTGTTAAGCGTCTGAATATCTTGTCAAAAACACCCAATCGGCTCCAGCGAATGAAGCGGTTATACAGGGTTTTATGAGGGCCGTATTCCCTTGACGCATCGCGCCAGAGAAGCCCGGTATGGCTCACAAAATAATCCCCGAAACTACCCGCCGGTCATCGACACGCGGCACGCCATGAGCCAGAGGAAGGCAAAGTTCGATAATGGCCTATTGTTCTTTTGAGAGCCAAAACAAATCATCCATGACAAATCTCCTTTGCCACGGTGAATCACAAATTAAACCAAATGGGAACCCACAAAATTAATAGGTCCTGAGCCTAGGTCATCTTGATTAGATGGCGGCATCCCGATTGCTTTGGGATTCCGCCTTGAGAATTATGCAATGAAGCTCTTCGGCGTCTGTTAGAATCCCAAGCAATATGGAGAGGATATCTGGCTTTCGTTCTCGCACTCGCACCCTTCTGCAACTAAAGGAAGCGTATAAAGGCAGTTGTAAGTGCAGCCGGTCCGCATGGGGGATGGATATCATTCGGTACGCAAAGCATGTGCTGGTGGCGTGCGGGCTATATTCAACACATGACCTGTGACAATCAATAAGCCCAAAGCGGCGGTCCCCAAGGCTGTGGCAAGAAAAAGTGTTGGGCTAAGGTCGATGCGGTTTTCAAAGCCATCAAGCCAATGTCGCATCACCAACACGCAACGGGAAGGGTAAGAATATTAGCAAACAAAATTGGCTTTAGAATTTGAAGTGTAATAAGACGCAACATGTCTTTGCGATTGGCCCCCGCTATTTTGCGGATCGCTACTTCTTTCCGTCGGCGTTCTACAGAAAAGGCTACAGTGCCGTAGATCCCAGAACAAGCCAGCATGATGGCAAGTGTTGTGAAGAAAGCCAGTGTTTTGGTTTTGGATGTATCTTCCGCATGGAGGGCTGCGATCTCTTGTCCAAGCAATCGCCCGGAAAATGGCTGATCAGGGAAAAGCCTCGTCCATATATCTCTAATTTTGCCAAGAACGGCCACTTCCTCGCCCGGGAGGCACGTACCAGAAGATAGCGGATATCGTCCCGGCTTTGAATATAGATCATGGGCCTTATAGGGTCGCGAAGTGAGCGATAGCGGACATCGCCGACAATGCCGACGATGGTTGTGGGCGCCAACCCATATGAAAGATCGATAAGACCTACATCAAGACGCTGGCCGATCGCTGTCGATGGATCGGAAAAGCCAAGGCGGGCAAGGGCCGACGTGTTGGCAATTATATTGCTGCCACGCATTGCCAATGCAGCTTCATTGGTAACCCCTTTCGATCCGCCGATTGTTGTATCGTCCAGGGCATGGTCACGTGAGAGGGCGCGGCCTGCAACAATGGGGATTTGCATTATATCAAAATATGCGGGGTCGATGGCGGCCCAGCCGATCTGAGTTTGCTCTTCGCCCGGCTTGCGTACCGGCAGATTACTTTCATTTTGACTTGCGGGCAGAAGACTTGTTGCCGTTACCCCAATGACCCTTGGGGTGTCTTCAATTAGTGCCTGCAAGGTGGGAAGTGATTGCTTTACGCTATCGGTTCTAATGCCTTCGAGAACAAGCAATCCTGTGGGGGTGTACCCGGGATCAAGTGTTTGAGCGTGCCGTATTTGCAAGATCATAATGACGGTGCACAAAAGTAGACCTGTAGCGATGGAAAATTGCAGGGCTACAAGGGCCGTTCTTAATATGCGTCCTTTTGGAATATCCGGTAATTTTCGTGAACCCAATATGGTGGCTGGCCTGAATTTGAGAAGAAGAGACGTGGGCAGAAGCGCCGCTAGGCTTCCAATAACGAAAATTAAAATCAAAAGGATTGGAATAAGGGTATGTTGCGTACTAGGTGGTGAGGCAAAACCGATTTGAACTGCGTTTTTCTGTATAAATGGTACCAGCACCAGTGCCAAAACCCCTGCCGCTGCCAGAAACAGGCAGTTTTCCAGAATTTGCAAGGTCGCTATTTTAAATGGCGATGCACCGTGGACCCGGCGGATTGCGATGTCCCGCCCGCGCTTTGTTGCATGTGCGGCAACAAGAATAGAGTAATTGATGCCAGCAATTAAAAAGATTGCAAAAGCGACACCGGCAAGAACCTGCATAAGCCGATAATCGCCGCCCGGCATCCATGATCCCTGATGAGTATGATGCAGATGCACGTCACCAAGAGCGACAAACTGAAAGTCGAGCGGCATATTCTCGCCCATTGCCGGGTTGTGAACATGATCTTTTTGAAAGCGCGGCATTGCGCTATTGACCGTGGCCATCGAATGGCCTTTGCCCAGCTTTGCATAAACATAGCCGAACAGATTTCCCCATGCCGTCAAAAGCTCTGGCCGTCGGGTTAAAAGATCGTCTGCTAGAGGCCGGAGAAAATTGATTTCAAAATGTGTATTTGGGGGGAGGGGAGCCAGAACACCTGATATTATAAGATGCTTGCGTGCTCCGGACGGGCCTATTTGAGTTAATTCCTTGCCCAAAACGGATGTTTCGCCAAAAAGCTGGATGGCTTCCTTTGCCGATATGACGATGGATTCTGGATTAGAGAAAGCGATATCGGGACTTCCATGAAGGAAGGGTAAATCGAAAACTGAAAAGATGTTTCGGTGGGTAATAGTCGCCATCTTTTCCACCGGTTCATCGTTGATGATGAACTGCAATTTTTGGGGCCACATTGCTGTTACGGCTTCTAATTCCGGAAAGGCGTCGGGCAAGGCCATTATTGCGGCGATAGATGGGGTAAGGGATAATTCCGTCTGCTCACCGGAGGGACCTGTATAGGTCGTTTCAAGTTTCAGAATACGCTCAGAATCGGGTATCCATTGATCAAAGGATGTTTGAAACCGTATTTCGCCAATCAGGACCAAAAGAACGGTAAGCGCAAAACCAAGCCCCAGAAGATTAAGAAGAGACGCTCGCGGTGTGGTTCTATGCCGCCTTATCATCTGAGAAATATACGCAATCATGGAGAAACCTTTCTGAAGCTATAGTCTATTAAATACGGGATCAAAGCACTCGCAATTTTGTAATTTGATAATTTTCTCTTGATTAAGATAAAATCGGAGGGCGGTTATTCTGTTATCGCCACTACATTGTCATCGCTGTTCCGATCAATATATTTGTTATAAGGATCAATCCCCGCAAAGGCCGGTTTGCGCGTTGTGATCACCCGGATCGTTTGCGTCCCCGATATAACCGGCAGTCGTTCCATAGAAATCACGTCCTCGGCTTTGAAGCTTCCCATGCCCGGACGCTGGTCAAACAGCCCGATGTCGATCTGGTCGGAGAGCGGGGTTGGTTTTTCCACGCCGGCTCCATCGGCATAGAATTTCTGTGCCGCAACCGTGATCACCGTCTCGAATGTATCATCGGGTAGGGCGCGCACGGTGGCGTCTTCAGCTTCAGGTCATAGATGGTGATGCGGTCCAGAAGGTCCAGCACCAGATCATGCTCGTCGCTATTGCGCGTAAGCGACAGGAACCCTTCTACAAGCGCTGTGGAGCGGGCATAGGGTGCTCCTTTGAAGCGGTATTTGTCCAACAGGCTTGCAAGCATTTGGTTCACGCGATCTTCGCCCAACTGGTCTTGCAAAAGATACAGCACCACCGCGCCCTTGCGATAATGGATATAGGCTTGGTTTTCCACGCGATCGAGCGGCAGTTCCTCGATCCGTTCGCTGCCTCTCGAGCGTAGATAATTGTCCAGTTCATATTTCAGGAAACGCCGAATCTGATCCTCGCCATAGATCTGTTTCATCACCATCAGCGACGAATATTGCGCCATAGATTCGATCAGCATGGTGTTGCCCTGCATGGCTGCCGCATTGAGCTGGTGCCCCCAATATTGGTGGGCGATTTCATGGGCTGTCACATAGGTTACATAGTCGATCTTATCGGGATCGCTGGTATTGGCGATGAAACCGATACGCTCGGAATAAGGAATGGTGCCAGCAAAAGACTGGGCAAAAGAGGCATAGCCGGGAAATTCAAGAATACGGGCGTGATCGAACTGATAAGGGCCGAAATTCTTTTGAAAATAGGCGAGAGAGGTTTTCATGGCCTCTAGCATGCGGTCCACATTCCACACATGCTTGGGGTCGGAATAAACCGAAAGCTGCACGCCATCCGCTTCTTCCGTCTTGATTGCGTAATTTGCCGACTGGATCGAGAAAAAGGCAACAATAGGAGCAGATGAAACAAAGCGTGCGGTACGGCGGCCATTTTCGGTGTTGGTCATAACCTCGCGCCCCGGTGCCACCGGCACCTGATCCGCATCGGTTGTGACCGTGATGTCGGAATAAACCCAGGACGCATTGCCGATCCCGTTTCGTGCCGTTGCCGACAGGTCTTCAAGTTTTGCTGCCCGCAGCTCGGATGGCAGCCCGTGTTTGCGGCGTATGACAGGATCGCTGAGCAGGGAATCCCGGCTCATACCGATTTGCGGAGCAATCTGGAAATTACTGAGAAAGGTGCCATTCCTCACCAGTCGCGTATCGTCGCCATTGGCCGGTAATCCTTGATTATGGCGCTCGGTTTTAAAGGTTAATTCTGAAGTGGCATTGGGGGCCAAGGGGGTGGTGAAACGATAAATGCGGTATTGCAGGTCTGTATCGTTCATTTCCAATGTGGCGCCCGGCAGATCGGTTGCGATCAGCTTGGTGGTGAAATCCGACAGACGCACATGCAATTCTTGAAGGGGCGCACCGGTGTCATTGATAAATTGGTAGCGACCTTCGGTGATGGCTTGCCGCTTGGCAGGGTAAAGCGACACATCCAGCGTGATATGGGTGAGCGATGGCTGTTTGATCTGTTCATTTGCGAGATATTTCTTCTCGTATTCAGCCCGCATGCGGTTGAGATCATCCTGTGTGCGATACACATTAAGGACATTCATATTCCAGAATAGCCAGCCGCCGGTTACCGCAAAAACCACCAGTGCCACCGCCATGACAGCTCCGGATGGGCTGGCCAGTCGCTGCGGCAATTGCTTCAGGCGGGGCGTCAGCCGGGTTTCTGTGCCCCGGCGCCACAAAAGATGCGCCAGCACGGCCAATATGGCTGCGAAGGCTCCCCAATAAAGGCGCAGCCACCACCCCAGGGCCCCGCCGATCTGGCTGCCATTCATGTCAGAGAACAGTTGTGATCCGGTATCGCCATATTGATAGAGCGGATGTTCGAACCCGATATTGGTGAGGGTGATGGTGGCCACCAAATAGATGACCATGATGCCCCAGCCGATATATTTATTGGGGCTAAGCGCTTGCACAAAGACGGCAAGGATCGCCAGAATGACCATATCCACCGTCATCGGCAGGACATACCAGCCAAGATATTGGTCTAATTGTACGTCATATTGACCACGGACAAGCTGCACGGCCATCGCTGCCAGAGCCGATGCCACAAGCGCCGCGAACAACACCCCCATAACGGCCAGAGTTTTCGGAATCATATAAGCCCAATTGGGCAGCGAGGTGGCGTCGATGATTTCGTGCATTTTGCGTTCACGATCGCGCCACACCAATTCACCGGCATAATAAATGGCGATAATCAAAGGAAAAAGGCTGAAGCTGCCGCGCAAAACCTGGATCATGGAAAAGGTGAGCGGGCGCGCCGGAGTGCCGTAAATCTCGCCGGAGAAAAGCAAGCCACCCAGTGAATTGAACAGGCCGATCAGCAAAAGCACGATAAAGGCCGGGCTTTTAAACACCAATCCCATTTCAAATCGGCACTGGGACACCAGCCGTGCCCAGATCGCTTTTGCGGGCCGCGCTTTGGGAAGCCTGTCAACAAGCAGCGGCGCTGTGGCGGCGAGCTTGGCGGTGTTGCGTGCTTGTTTGCGTAACGCACGCTTCGATATGCCCCGTTCGGCAAAGCTGAACCGGGCATAGCTCAGGAACAAGGCCGCCAGCCCGACCCCGACCCAGATGAGCCGGTTGAACAGGATGAAGCCCATGATCGGGGGCGTGAGCGTGTTTTGTTCGCTGGCGGTCCAATAGCGGATCACATTGCCCACGGCAGCCAGCCCGAATGGCTCGATATAGCTGGCAATATCGCGCAGTTCCGGCTTGGAGCGGAGGATGGTGTTGACCACAAGATAGGCAATGAGAAACGCCACAACGCCCAGATAGGAATACATCATGGAGCGGGTCATCGCCGCGACAAGGAAGAAAATAGCCGAGGTGAGAAACAAATTGGGCAGTGCCAGCACCATATAGGCATAAACATAATTATGCAGCCGGTTTGGCCCCAGCGTTTCCGGATCGACCCATGGCATGAGCGAGCCAAACCAGATGGCCAAAGGGATCGCCAGAAAGGATATGGCCGCCGCGCCAAATGCGCCAAGAAAGCGGCCGATGAGATAGTTGAATTTTGATACTTGCGTGGAGCGCACCATCGGGCCAAAGCCGCTTTCATCATCGCGGACAATGACATTGGCGACAAATGCGGTGGTCACAAACATATAGAAAAGCGAAAAGATCTGGTGGATCTGGATGATGCGCTGGGCGAATTCTTGTAAATATTCCCCCCGCTGCCGATCTGGATCTGATCCACGGTGATGGATCCATAGGTCAGCAAAAAGAACAGGATAACAACGACCCAAAACACCGGATTGCGGAATTGATAGCGGAGTTCGAAGGCGGCGATCTTTCCGAACATGATTTGGCGTCCTCTTCAGGCGGCTGTTGCGGTGGAGGCGCGCCGGGCATGGGCAAGCGCAGAGAAATAGACATCCTCCAGCCCTCCTTCCACAGCAGTGAAACCATTTTGAGGGTCGGATGATGACAGCACATGAATGATGGTTCGTCCGGCAAAGAGCCGCGTGGAGATAACGTCATAACGGTCGGAATAGCTGTCGAGCTGATGGCGCTCGATTGTTTTGGCCCAGATGCTGCCACGGGTTTGATGGATGAGGTCGAGCGGCGCCCCTTCAAGCTGGATCCGCCCCGCCGTCAGCACTGCCATGCGTGGGCACAGATCGGCCACATCATCCACGATATGGGTGGACAGGATAACAACGACATTTTCACCGATTTCCGCCAACAGATTAAGGAAGCGGTTGCGTTCTTCGGGATCAAGACCGGCTGTTGGTTCATCGACGATGATCAATTCGGGATTGCCGATCAGAGCCTGGGCGATGCCAAAGCGTTGGCGCATGCCGCCGGAAAACCCGGCAATGGCCTTTTTTCGCACAGCCCATAAATTTGTCTGGTTCAGGAGGGTTTCCACCGTCTCCTTCCGTTCGCGGGCCGAGGCAATGCCCTTCAAGACCGCCATATGGTCCAGCATATCATAGGCCGAGACACGGGGATAAACGCCGAAATCCTGCGGGAGATATCCCAGCCGTTCTCGCAAAAGTTCGGGTTGGGCGATCACATCGATATCGCCAAACCGGATGCTGCCCTCGGTGGGGGTCTGCAAGGTGGCCACCGTGCGCATCAAGGTGGATTTCCCCGCGCCATTGGGACCCAAAAGGCCGTACATGCCTTTGGGGATACTCAATGATACAGCGTCCAGTGCCCGTGTGCCATTGGGGTAAATATGTGTGACAGCCTTGAGTTCCAGCATGTGAAGGCCTCCCTTTATCAAGAACACTTTAGTTTGTGATTTGGAAAGCTAAAGAGTTCTTTCGTTTAGGCCCGGTTTTTATGTCTTTTCGTTTGTATCCGGATGGCGCGGCCGTTTAAGCGCGGGCGGAGACAAGCCATGCTTTTCCGCGCATCATCACCCCTTTTAGCGGCACATGATGGCGGGCAAAAAGATCGTGAAGGTCCTGGCCGGCTTTCAGCGTTATCGAGGCGTCTGTGGTTTTTACTAACCGGCCTTGGGCGATAGAGTTGAGGGCGAAGTCAACAGCGGTCTGTGGGGATGCGCCTGCGCCGCCCACCGGTTGCAAGCCTTCATGGGGGACCACGTCCATGTCCTTGAAGCCGCTGGCGTCTAGAATGTCGCGCACATAATCCAGATCTTCAAAGGCAAACGGTCCGGGGGCGCGCGGGATGGCGGGTGGCACATCGATATATGTTTTCACAATGGCCATCATGTCCATCATCCACGGATTGTCGCGCGGGGCAGCCCAAACCGCCAGATCGATCCGGCCATTTTTGCGCAGCAAGCCATGTAGATTGGAGAATGCGGCCGCCGGATCTTCAAAAAACATACAGCCAAAGCGGGAGCAAAGACGGTCGAACGGCGCGTCTTGCAAACGGACAGTGGTAGCATCGGCACATAGGAAGTGCGCGTTTTCCACACCGGCTGCTGCGGCCCGTGCAAGTGCTGCGGCCTTGAGGTCCGGTGAAATATCAATTCCCAAAGCATGGCCGGAAGGTGCAACTGATTGGGCAATGGCGATGGTGGTGGCTCCCCCGCCACAACCGATATCAAGAACCGTTTCACCGGCCTGATAACCGGCGCGGGCCAGCAAAGCTTTGCCGATTGGGGCAATCATTCCTTCAAAACCGGATAGATTGGCAAGCCATGTGGCGCCCATATCGCCAGCCCAATCCTCTGTTTTCAGGTCTTGGGGATTATGGACATCTGTGCTGGTCATTGCTGCGCTCCCGGTGTTTGAAGGCTTTCGCCAATTTGTTCAGCCGTTCATATGGCGACCCTAGATCACCATATCCTGCTTGTCGAAGAGGAAGGACAAGAAGATCGCGCATGTTACGGACAAGCAAAAGCACCAAAGCCGGTGCTTTTCAGGGATAAGGAATATGGGGCGGATTTACCGAGGCTGAGCACCGCCAATGATCTGGTCGGCAAGGCTGACGAGATCGGGTGCGCAAAAATCCGGGCGAGGCACATGGGTGGCAGGCAGGATGGCATTGTGGGGGCGGGTCAGGAACGCGCCATAACAGCCTGCGGCTTGCGCCCCGATGGTGTCCCATAAATGGCAGGCAACAAGGCACATTTGCGCCATTTCGGCTCCCATTTCCTTTGCCACAAAACGGTATGTTTCCGGAGCCGGTTTGAACTTTCCAACCGCCTCGATACTAAAGGAGCGTTCGAAGAAATCGCCTAATCCGGCCCGTTCCAAGGGCGAGGGGGCGGCGGTGCTGGTGGAATTTGTCAAGGTGACAAGCCGAAAGCCCGCATCGCGCAGCCGGGTGAGGGCGGGTGCCACATCAGGATGGGCGGGCATGCGGCCCATCCGCTGTTTCAGATCATCAATATCGCTGTCGTTCAATGGCCGGTCATGGATGGAGGCCAGCATTTTAAGGCTTCCCACCGCCAAATCGCCGAATGGCGTGTAAAGGCCGGATAGCGTCATCGTTTGGGAATAGAGGATCATCTGCGCAAACCAGTCCCGCAGGGTGGCGCTATTGCCAAACACCCGCTTGAACACAGGATCAAGCGTGGTGATATCCAGCAGCGTTTCATTCACATCGAATATGATGATCGAAATGGCTGCGCGCTTGGTCATGGGGATTGGTTGCTCGCTTTTTGATCAGGGCAGTATCCATGCACTGCCCTGATCGGAACTTCGGGGCCGGTCAGGCCGCTTTTGTCCATCCGAATTTGGCGAACGGCGCATCAACCGGCGTTTTGGTGATGTGGTTGGTATAGTTGGACATCACTTTCTGGGCGAGCCCAAGGATCACCTCAAGCACATGGCGCTTGGTGAACCCCGCATCCAGAAAGGCCTGTACGGTTTCATCATCCACATTGCCCCGATTCCGCACCACAGACAAGGTGAAGCTGCGCAGGGCTTCCAACCGGGCATCGGGAAGGGGCGTTTCATTGCGCAACGCATCACCGATTTCGTCGCTCACATTCATGCTTTTGGCGATGGCGGTATGGGCGGGCACGCAATAATGGCAAGAATGTTCCACATTGATGGTCTGCCATACAACGGTAAGCTCTTCCGCATTGAAGCTGGTGTTCAGCAATAATTCGTGCAGCTTTTGATAGGCTTCCAAAAGGCCGGGGGCTTCCGCCATCACCGCATGCAGATTGGGGATCATCCCGAAAGATTTTTTCGAATTGGCCAGCAATTCCTTGCTGCCTTCCGGGGCGTTGGTTTCATCATACAAGGTGAAGTCGGTCATCGCTCTCTCCTGAGTTGGGTCATGGGGCGGCACCCCGTTTCGGGTTGATCGGACAATGGGGATGTTTGAGCGATTGCTCAATAGACAATTTGAGCGATCACTCAAACTTGACCGATAAGACGCGATGGGCAGAAGACAAACAGGGCCGCACCTTTTATTAAGAGGGATCATGAAACGCGCCCGCCCATATGACCGCGAGGCCGCATTGGATGCGGCAGTGAGCCTTTTTTGGACAAAAGGCTATTACGCAACATCCTTGAAGGATCTGGAAGCTGCCCTGTCCATGAGGCCGGGGAGCATCTATGCGGCGTTTAAAAATAAAGAAGCGCTGTTTTGTGCCGCGCTTGAGCGATATTTCCAGAAAAACATTGCGGAACTGCATGAAAAGATTCCGGCCAGCCCTTCACCGCTGCAAGGGCTGTGTGATCATCTGCGCTGGCTTGGCCAAAATCAGGGCGGCGATTGCAATAGCCGCGCGTGTATGCTGATAAAAACCCTTCTGGATACAACGGCTTCAGAAGCCAGAATCGCTGAACAGGCGCGCTGTTATCTGGATCGGATACAGGCGGAAATTGCCACCATATTCGATCGGGCAAAAGCATGTGGCGAGCTGTCACCAGAGATGGAGACTGGCCGGCTGGCGCGGCGTTACCAATCGGATATTACAGCCCTTAGAATTGAGGCCCATCGCGGCACGGACCGGAAGGGTCTGGCGGATCTTGCCGAGGATCTGGCGCAAGGATGGGAGCAATTGCGCGACCAATCGCATAACTAGAAAGCCTATAGACTCTTTCCCTGAATAAGATATCATACCCGTTATGAGGAATAAGAACAATTCGATTCCCCTCATGGTATCAATTCGATTCAAATTTGGGGAGAGTCTTCATGATACGCTTCAAGATGATAGGAGTGATGCTGGCGGGCCTTTATTTCGGGCTTTTGGCATCAGCCGCATCGGCGGCGCCCTGTTTGATATTCTTGCATGGCAAGCAGACAGACACCGGCACCTATAGCAGTTGGGCGGCGGCGCGGAATTACTGGGTCAATGGCTCCGATGATTTTGTGCGCGAAGCCACGCGCAATTTTGCCACGTCCTATTATGTGGTGGGCTATAATGGTACCCGGCCGTTTTGGGACCCCGATGCTGCGGGCGAAGCGGCGGCTGAAATCATTAATGCCACCAATGGGGTTGCCGATGGTGGTGGAAACCGTTGTGCCTCTTCATGGAGCCAAGGCGGCAGCTTCTGGGTTATTGCCCACAGCATGGGCGGCACGGTCATGGATTTCATTCTGGGCAATGCACAGCCCAGCGATCCCAATTTCAACCTGAATGGATCTTATGATGTGGTGGCCCAGCGCCTGGGCCTGGTTGTGTCTGTTGGCGGGGCGCATCGCGGCTCGCAAGGGGCGGATGCGGTGTGCGGCGATGCCTCGTCTTTGTGCAATTTCGTGGCATCCTTCATTCAGGATTGCGACGATGCCACTTTCTGGCTGCGCAGTTCCGACGATGTGCAGGTGCGGACCTTTTCCAACGCACCGGCGCGGAATGTCTATCTTACGGGCGGCTATGAAGCGATTTTCGGGGCCAGCGCCTGTTTGACCGGCGAAGATGACGGTGTCGTTCAATATGCTTCGATTTTTGCCTGTGGCGGCAATGCCGATGCCAGCTATAATAACAGCACCGTTTGCGGAAATTCCTTCAAACAGGAAGCGTCTGGCTTCATCAATCTGGATGCGGCGCATGAAAATCATAGCGATGAGCGCGATGCCAGCGATGCAGACGACCGCAGGCAGATCCCCGACGGGATATGGACATGCAATGGAACAAGCTGTGCACCCGATACCGTCGTGGCCAGTGGCATGACCACGGCCAGCTTTATCAGCAGCCTTTATTAAGTGCGATGGAGAGATAAGATGACACTATTCAAAACATCGATCGTCGCCGCACTTTTGGTCGGCTTTTCCGTTGGTGTCGGGTCTTTTTCAGCCGATGCCCAAAGCGATCGGGGCAAGGCGCAAAAAATCGGAGCACCGTCAGTTCCCGATCTGGCCGCCCATGCTGCCCGCAGCTATCAAGAACAAGCGCGGTTTCCTGCCTGGTCCCAGCCGGTGGCAAAGGGACAGCCGGACCCCTTGATGGCCCAGCGCATTCCGACCCGCCAAACCCTGCCGCGTGATTATGGAGATGGATTGACTGTCTGGCCTTCGGGCATTCGTTATGAACGGGGGGAGCCAGTTTATATCTATGCGCAAGTCACCCGCGCTGCGGTGAATGATGAAGACCTTTTGGTTCTGCCCAGAGACGGCACCATGACCGGCCCGATGACCATTGTCGGGCAGGTGACAGGTCCGGTTTCCGGGCCTTTGGACACGTTCAAATTCTCGGATAACGGAACCAATGGCGATGAAAAGGCCGGAGACGGGATTTATACGGGACGGTTCGATCTGCCTGCCGATAGGGAGCCGATGATCGGATATGCGGAAAACCTTGCGGTGATCGTTACAGCCAGTGATGGGCGTGGCGATCGCTTGAAAGGCATGACCGGCGTTCTTTATAGCATCCCGCAGCAGATCTGACCGGAAAATATGAACATCATATGGTTGATGGCGATCTGGTGATCCGCGCCGAAATATCGGTAGAGGCCAAAGGCCGCTTTCATCTGTCCGGTATCTTGCATAATGTGCAGGGCGAGCCATTGGCCAGTTCTCAAAATGCCCTTTATCTGGAGCCGGGCACCAGATGGATGGATCTGACCTTTTATGGCCTTGCCTTGCGTGAAGCCGGCGCAAAAGGGCCTCTGACATTGGGATCGGTGACAGTGACCAGCGCCAATGCCATCCCCAATGCCTTGGGGCCTGTTTATGAAAATGTTTATAAAACAGAGCCTTATGAAATATCCGCTTTCCATGATCGGGAATTTTATCGGGCTGATCTGATGGAGCAATCGCGCCGCCTTGATGCACTATCCGCGAACGGGAAAAGGCTTTGGAAATGCGCCATAAGCCAAACTGATCATATGTGATCGTCCGGATGGGCATTGCCGGTGGGGGCCTGCGGTATTCTTGATGCCGCAGGCTTTTTGGTGGGTGCGGGCACTGTGAAATGGCTTTCAATTTCGACCCGTCTGGCCATTATGGATAAAGCCTGCGATTGATTGATGAGGTGCAAGGATGCGCGCGGTTTTTTATGAAAAATTCGGCGGTGTGGATGTTTTGACTTTTGGTGAACGGCCCACCCCTAAGCCGGGCAAAGGGGAAGTGCTGATCCGGGTTCATGCTGCCGGCGTCAATCCCATTGATTGGAAATTGCGTGATGGCTTTGCCGAGGGGATGTTCTCTTATGAATTTCCGATCATCCCCGGTTGGGATGCTGCCGGTGAAATTGCTGTGCTGGGCGACGATGTCGAAGGATTTGCAGTCGGTGATCCGGTTTATACCTATTGCCGCCGCGACCTTTTGCATTGGGGCACCTATGCGGAGTATGTACCGGTGAACGCTGCACATATTGCCCCAAAGCCTTCAAAGCCGAGCATGGTTGAGGCGGCGGCTATTCCTCTTGTTTCCTTGACTGCGTGGCAAGCGCTGGTGACCGAGGCGGGGCTGAAGGCAGGGCAGACCGCCCTTATTCATGCGGGCGCGGGCGGTGTCGGAAGCTTTGCCATTCCCATTGCCAAGCATCTGGCGCAAGGGTGATCACCACAGCAAGCCGGAAAAATGCCGATTATGTGCGCCAATTGGGCGCTGACGAGGTGATCGATTACCGCACGGAAAATTGGGCGGAAAAGGTGCAGGATCTGGTTTCCGGTGGTGTGAATATGGTTCTTGATAGCCTTAGCGGTTTGGCGTCCGATATGTCTGTGGATGTGACTGCTGCAGGCGGCACGGTGGTGTCGTTGAATGATCTTGCAGATGAAAAGCGCGCAAAGAGCAAAGATGTACACGTCACTCGGTTGTTTGTGACCCCCAATGGGGATGATCTTCGTGCCATAGGGGCTTTGATCGAAAACGGAGAACTTCCCATTCCACCTATCAACCGCTTGCCCTTTAAAGACGCAGCCAAAGCGCAAGAACAAAGCGGTTCAGGGCATGTGCGCGGCAAATTGGTTCTCGAAATCGTTTAAGGCGTCGTTTCTTAGAACAAGGCCGCCATTGGCGGAAGGCTTTTGCCTTGCGATCAAAAGCCTGTGGCGTGTTTGTCTGGCTGTGCTATCAAGCCTTCAAACAGTGATGTGGGAAGGTTTGAAAATGGCGGGTGCGCGGCAACGGTTTTGGG